>PBTQ01000003.1 GCA_002729125.1 Acidimicrobiaceae bacterium
CCTCGCTGCGCCGCAATGGTTTCTTGAGCGTGTCGATACCGACACGCGCCGAAAAGCCGAACGGCAGCTCCCTGAACATCGGGCCGGGCTGAAGCGGAAAGCTGACCCAGCGGTCCTCCAGGCGGATTCGTCCGTTTCGGATGCGAGTCTGCAGATCGTCGCCAAGCAGGTTGCGGATCCGAGCCATCAGATCGGGGTCGGTAGCAGGGTGCAGGCGGTGGGAGCCGTAGTCGACCCGCTGGCCGGCCACCTCGAAGCTGGCGGACAGGCCGCCGACCCGGCCGGCGGCCTCGTAGAGCACCACGTCGTGGCCCGCCTCGGCGGTTTCCAGCGCTGCCAACAGCCCGGCCGGTCCAGCGCCGATCACGGCGATACGGCTCATCGCATCTCCCCTGGTGGATTCGCAGACGGCTCTTGTAAGGTGAGCTTAATGTCTGCTGACCACCCTAATGTACCGGCAACCCGAGTCGCCGAGCACCGTGTCGTCGTGACCGGTGCCGCCGGGTTCATTGGGTCCACCGTCGTCGATCGGCTTTTAGCCCTTGGCGCCGACGTAGTCGGCATAGACGACTTCGACCCGTGGTACCTGCCGGCTCGCAAGCAGGCAAACCTCGCCACAGCCAGTGTCCACGAACGCTTCTCGCTCGTCGAGGCCGACGCCTTCGATGTCATCGGCGACGTGTTACGTCCCGACGATCTCGTAATCCACCTCGCCGGTCGCCCCGGAGTGCAGGACTCCTGGGGTCTCGGCTTCACTGACTACAGTCGTCGCAACATCGAACTCACTCAGCGCGTCTACGAAGAGGCACTCGGTGTCGGAGCCAACCGTGTCGTGTACGCCTCGAGCTCATCGCTCTACGGCGGGTCGTCGGCTAGCAACGATCGCCGCGCTGCGCCGATCAGCCCGTATGGCGTCTCCAAGCTCGCTGGCGAGCACCTTGCGAACGTCTACGCCGAGCGAGGGCTCAACATCGTGTCGCTGCGGTATTTCACCGTCTACGGCCCGCGCCAGCGGCCCGACATGGCGATGCACCGCATGTTCGAGGCCACCAAGGCCAACGGAAGCGTTTTTGTCCGCCGCGGCGACGGCCTACAGCGTCGTGAATTCACCTTTGTCGGCGACGTTGCCGAGGCCACGATCCTGAGTGCGGTGGCTCCCGCAGCGCCAGGCACGAGCCTCGACATCGGCGGTGGCGAATCGGCCTCGCTGCTCGATGCGATGGCGCTCGTCGAAGAACTCGCAGGTCCGATGCGCACTGAGACGCTTCCGGCGCCTGCCGGCGATCCGCGTGCCACCGCAGCCGATCTGCAGCCAACGATCGACGTGCTCGGATGGGTACCTACCACTTCGTTATTCGACGGCTTGTCGGCGCAGGCCAGCTGGCATGCCGCCCAGCCCGATCACGACATGGTGATCGAACTCGGCTGATCCTCGGAATCGCTCGTCTCGAGTGGTTCCGCTCGGCGCTTCGCGCCTCGCCACGCGAGGACCACGGTGGCGCCTAGGACCGCTAACCAGACGAATGTCATGACGGAGTCCCAGTCGTTGAGGCGCTGGTGGTCGGGAAGGGTTGCCGCAAGCACTCTGTACCAAGGGCTCTCGACATCGTAGAAGTCGACGATCAGAGCCCGTCGGTCGGTTGACGCCTCCCAGGCGAGGATCAGCCAGGTCGCAGTGCCGAGAAGGGTGGCGGTGACGACCCCGACCAGGTGGCGGGTGCGGTCGCCGACCCACAGTGCGATGGCGATGACGACGAACGGCAACACCGGGGTGATCTGGCGTCCTGGCCACCACCAGCCGTGCATTGTGAGTGCAACCCACGTGGCCACGATCCATCCCATGAGAATCACGCCTGCGGCGAGCATGCTCGGGAAGTCGCGGCGGACCCGACCGAGGGCCGTGAGGGCGGCAGGCATTGCAAGGAACGACGGGGTCCATGCCCCAATACCGAACTGGGTGTCGATGAGGAGGCCGATGAGTCTGCGGGAACGCTGCAGTAGGCGCGGGCGTCGGCCGACCACGTCGAACTCGCTTCCTTCGACGAAGTGATCGCCGGTCGAATACACCGTCCAGCCACCGTAGATACCCTGGTGCAGCAGCAGATAAGTGATGCTGGCGACGACAAATGCAGCGCTGATGAGGGCAAGGCGTTCGCCGGCAGACCGGTGCTTCCAGACGAGGCCGAGGGCGATCACGGCGGCGTGGGGGACGTACTTCACCGACAGCCAGGGCAGGGCGATCAGTGCGAGGACGGCTATCACGTCCCAGCGCTTGGCTCGACTCGGATGGGTGACCGCCCAGAATGCCGCCATCAGCGCGAGCGCGGCCGGCCCAGCGGGGAAGATGTGGGTGCCGTAGCTGGTGAGTGGCGCAGAGGTGAAGAACACACCGATGATCCATGTCGCCGGGCCGGCTGAGGCCGCGAATCGTGAGACGGCGACATGGAGGGTAAGCGCGGCACAGAGGGCGATGATGAACGACAGCATCACCTTTGCTCCGACCCACCCGGCGATGCCGTAGGGCACCATCAAGATGAGCGGCAGCAGCGGATCGTGCGGGCTGAGCTCTTGGCCGGAGTCGTTGAGCGCGATCGTCTGCTGGTTGATCGTGATCTCGTGAAACGGCTCGTAGCGCCGCTCGGCGATCTCGTCGCTGACGTTGAGATCGAAGTCCTCCCACAGTGATAGCGCAGTGATGAGGTACTGAGGTTCGTCGCTGCTGACCCGAGCGCCATACGTCGACCGGGCGTCGATCGCAAGTAGCGACACGCCGAACGTGACGAGACCAATGAGGAGGAAGCGGAACCGCATCTCGTCTGGAGACTATCCGTCCATACCGAAAGGTCGTAAGGATTCCCTAACACCGTAGAGTTGGGTCTCATGAACCCGCTGAAGCTGCTCCGGCAGCGTCTGCCACTTCCGCTCGTTGTTCTGGTCGGGTTGCTCGTTGGCCTTTTTGCTGGTGTCATCGTCGCTCAAGCCGTCGACGGTGAGCTCATGCGGCGGGCCTTGGATGAGGCGATCGCCCATCCAGGCGAGGTCGTGATCGCCACGGCCGCATTCGGAATTGCTTTCGTGCTGCGCGCGATCGCCTGGCAGTCGGTACTGCCCGGACTGTCGCTCGGCCACTCGCTCGCCGGCATCCATCTCACCCTTGGCGCCAACCACGTGCTGCCCTTTCGCCTCGGTGAGCCGGTTCGGGTGCTGAGTGTCGCCAAACGCTCAGACACGTCCGTCGACGCCGCCACCGCTTCCACGGTGATGCTGCGGTCAGCTGACATTATCGCCATCTTCCTGCTTGGTCTTGCCGTAGCGCCCGGCGCTTACATGGATCTCGTCGGCTGGTTCGGCTGGCTCGTCGTGGCCGGTGTGGTTGTCGCCGCAATTGCCTCCTGGGGCTGGCTACTTCGTATGGCGGGTCGCGATGACATCAAGCTTCCCGGTCCCTTCGCCCTTGCCCTCACCGGATCAGCGTGGCTGCTTGAGGCGATCCTTGTTTGGCAGACTGCTCAGTGGGCAGGCCTCGAGATCAGCGCCACCGACGCAGCGCTCGTTACGACGGTCGCCGTCGCTGCCCAGATCGCAGCGATCGCTCCCGGCGGGTTCGGCACGTATGAGGCCGCGGCCGTTGCGGCCTACGTCAGCCTCGGCTACGACGCCGAATTTGCACTTGTTGCTGCGCTCAGCGCCCACGCCCTCAAGACCGCCTACTCGATCATCGTCGGAGTCATTGCCATGGCCTTCCCAGCCCCGTCCTTCATCGGCCGAATTCGGCTCCGTTCCGAGACCGGGCAGCGTGAGGTCTCGCCCATCCCCGCCCCGCTGGCGCCGATCGTGTTGTTCATGCCGGCGTTTAATGAAGAGGAGGCGGTTGGCGANTGTATCGCTNGGGCTCCNAGNGAGATTGACGGGCANCCNGTCGAGGTGCTNGTCATNGACGANGGNTCCANCGACGATACNGGNGCTGTCGCCGAGGCCGCNGGGGCGACCGTNATCNCTCTTCCCCAGAATCGGGGGCTCGGTGCGGCNGTCCGTGAGGGTCTTGCGGCCGGGGTGGAGCGCAACGCCGCTGCGGTCGTGTTCTGTGATGCCGACGGGGAGTACCCGCCTGAGGAGTTGGCGAACCTCGTGAGGCCGATTCTGGGCGATGAAGCCGACTATGTGTGTGGAAGTCGTTTCCTAGGGAAGATTGAGCACATGCGACCGCATCGCCGTTTCGGAAACCAGGTCCTCACCAAGACGTTGTCGGTGATCGCGCGCCGAAAGATCACCGACGGCCAGACCGGCTATCGGGCGTTTTCGCTCGCGGCCGCATCCCGGGCCGAGGTCATCCACGACTTCAACTACGCCCAGATCATCACCCTGGATTTGTTGGCAAAGGGCTACCGGTATCTCGAGGTGCCGATCAGTTACCACTTCCGCACTACAGGTGAGAGCTTCATCAAGCTGGGTCCGTATCTGCGAAAGGTCGTTCCCGCTGTGTACCGCGAACTCAACGCGGCATGAGCCGACGACGCCGAGNGGTCATCGCCGCGCTCGTCATGATNTCGATCTTCGGCTCGGCCTGTGGACTCGATGACGGTGCGCGGGTTCGGAATCAGGACAACGTTCGCGAAAGCCANTCTTCGCAGTCACAGTAAAGCACCGTCGGAGTTTTTTGTTCATAAAGGTTTTGATCACAAGTTAGGCATGCCTATCCTCCCCATAATTATTCGTACCAAGGGAGAAATGAATGTCTCGACGAATGCGACTGCTCGGTGCAGTCATGTCCCTCATGCTCTTCGCCGCCGCTTGCGGCGATGACGACAGCAACAGCAGTGTCACCGAAATCGCGGACAGCTCGTCCGGATCTGGTTCCGGTTCGGGCAGTGGCTCAGGTTCCGGTTCGGGAAGCGGTTCAGGTTCCGGTTCGGGCAGCGGCTCGGCATCGGCGAGCGCTTCGTCCTCGGGCAGTGGGTCGAGCTCGGCCAGCTCATCGGCACCTGCTGAAGTGGGAGCCACTGGTGAAGACGGTGGGTACGCCTACGCCTCGAACGTCGACACTCACGTCCTCGTAGTGCAAGACATCTGCGGCATCGGCGATCTTCTCGACGCCGGCGACTTTGAAGCTGTGGCTACCATCTACAACGACGGCATCAACTCGGTGAAGTCTGACGGCTCGGTCCGCAGCATCGGCGGGTTTGCCTCGCGCGACGACCGCAACCATGGGCTCAACGAGTACTACGGAACGCCGACGCCGCTCGACGACTTCGTCACCGCTGCGCTCGAAGGCACCGGCATGTTCGCCGGTCAGTCCGATGCCGTTCGGGGGCAGGGTGTCGAGAAGGGCATCCAGAACCAGGTGATGGTCGCCTGGGTCGTCCACGAATTGGTGACCGCTATGACGAAGGCCGCCGACGGCAACTTCGACATCCAGTCTGGCGCAGTTCACAACTGGGATGAGGGTTGGGCCTTCTACCACGGCACCGCCCCAGGATGCTCTCCGTACGCAACCGGGAACAAGCGGGCTGGCAACTTNGGCACGCTTGGAACCGATGGTGAGACCGCTGTGGCCAACGAGAACATTCTCGCCGCCATGATCCAAGGGCGTGATGCGCTCGTCGAAGGCAACGTGCCAGCTGCTGGCATCGCAACTGCGGAAGCCGTCAAAAACCTCGTGGTTATCTACAGCCAAGCCGCGATCCGTTACGCCTCTTTGATCGAAGGTGATCTGGCCGACGGAAACGACGCCAAGGCCAAGGAGCACCAGGCCGAGGGCCTTGCCTTCTTCCGGGTGATTGAGGCAACCGTCGCCCCAGAAGGCGCCGACATCGANGCNATCAACGACATCTTCGACCTTGCNAACGAACCGGGTGCCAACGGCTACGGCGATGANGTGCGAGCCGCACTGCAGCCANCATGGGATGCTCTTGGCATCACCGCCGACGACATCGGCACCTTGCAGTAATCCTCCGGGCGGCGGGCCGGGCCCTGGGGTGAAAGCCCCAGGGCCCGAGCCCCTCAGCCGAGCCGGTCGGCCAGCCAGCCGCTATCGAGGCTTTCGGGTATACCGATCACCACGATCTGGCTCTCGGTGAGGGCACGATCGAGGCGCGTGAAACGCGAGCGGATGCCGACCCGTTGGAACTCAAACACCCCGTCTTTGGTCACGACGATGCCCTTGGCCCGGACGGCACCGGGCGGAAGATCGGCTGCCATCCGTCGCATCCGTTCCTCGTCGCATCGACCGCCGCTCCAGCTCCAGGTCTCGAAGGGCACCCCGTGATCGTGGAGGTACGCGGTTGGTTTGGCACGAGGTTCAAGGTCGATCAAGACGCGAGGATCAATCGATGCCTGGATCGCCTTGACGGTGGGCACGCCCGGTGCGTGCGTCTCGACGACAACGGCTGCTGCTGCTGCGTCGCCGAGGTCGGCCTTGTTCAAAATCACGAGGTCCGCTGCGGTCAACTGGCCCCTCACCGTCTCGCCGACGTAATCGTCGACGACCTGGACGGCGATCGCTTCGACGTCCGCCAGCACGACCACCAAGTCGAGTCGGTAGGGGCGCCGATGGCAGTACGCCGCGATACCGGCGGGGTCGGCAACCCCGCTCGCCTCGATGACTACCCGCTCTGGTCTTGGGTCGAGGGCGGCAAGGTTGTCGAGCGCAGTGGCAAGACCGTCGACCAGCGAGCAGCAGATGCACCCGTTCGGCAAGGTGACCGTCGCGCCATCCCCCCGCTCGAGGAGCTGTGCATCGATGTCGAGGGAGCCGAAGTCGTTGATCAGGACAGCGATGCGCTCATCTGCGAGTGCGAGCAGGTGATTGAGCAGCGTGGTCTTGCCGGCGCCGAGATAGCCCCCGACGACCGTGACGGCGACGAGCGATTCACTCATGTCAGCCGGTGCCTGCAGGGAAGTGCTGACCGCCGACGACGGTGCCCCACACGCCGATGTCTTTGAGGGTCGTGGGGTCGACCTCGTAGGGGTCGTCTTCTAGCACTGCGAAGTCGGCGAGCTTCCCGGCCTGGATCGAACCGATCTCATGATCGAGCTTGATCTGGCGGGCGGCGCCGATCGTCGCAGCGTGCATCGCCGAGCCGACCGAGATCCGTTCCTCAGAGCCGAGCACCTTGTTCGTCGCGGTGAGGCGGTTGACGGCACACCAGGCGACATGGAGATGCCCGAGTGGTGTGACCGGGGTGTCGGAGTGGAACGAGAACTCCACGCCGAGCCGTTCGGCGGTTGCGCATGCATCCATCCGCGCTGCCCGTTCGGGGCCAACGGTGAACGCGGCGTGCTGGTCGCCCCAATAGAAGATGTGGTTGCTGAAGATGTTGGCGTGCATGCCAAGCGCCGCCATTCGGGCGTACTGCGAGGGCGTGGTGAGCTGACAGTGCTGGACGGTGTGGCGGTGATCCCATCGCGGGTGGCGCTCGAGTGCCTGCTCGACTGCCGAGATGAAGACCTCAGCAGCCTGATCGCCGTTGCAGTGGCAGTGGACGGTGAGGCCGGCCCGGTGGAAGACCTCGACGATGTCCGGGACCTGGTCGGGCGGCATCAGCCACAGGCCGTTCTCGGCGTTCCCGGCAGGCGGGTTGAAGTAGTAGGGCCAGGTGAGTCGGGCGGTGAAGCCCTGGATCGAGCCGTCGATGATCAACTTGATGATGCCGAAGCGGAGCTTGTCGTTGGGCGGGTTGTCGCGGAGCTGCACGACCCGCTGAGCGATGTCCTCCGGGGGAAGCGCTGTGGCAAATACGGACCCGGCAACCATCACGCGAGTGGGATAGTCGGGGTGTGACGTGACGGCACTCCAGTTGGCCACGCCCTGTTCGTCGACACTGCTCGTGCCGAGGTCAGTCACCAGAGTGTGGCCGGCGTTGCGGGCCTCGTTGGCGTAGTTCCATTTGGCGAGTTCGCTTGCGTAGCCCTCTCGCAACATCCGCTGGCCGCTGGCGAGTGACATCGCCGCTGGCTCCTGGAGCTCGCCGTTGGGGTGGCCGTACTGGTCGAGTTGGATGCCTGGGGTCGGGTTGTCGGCGGTGATGTTGTCGTAGCGGATCACGGCTGAGTTGACCGTTGCGAGATGGCCCGACGCGTGAAGGATAAAGATCTGACGGCGCTCAGACACCGCATCGAGATGTCTCCCAACCAGACGCTCGCCGATGAGGTAGATCGGGTCAAGCCCCCAACAGATCATGATCTGATCAGGATCGGTCATTGCGGCGTCGGCCTCTCGCAGCCGACCGACTACCTCGTCGATGCTCTTGCAACCGGGCCATACCCGGCCGCTTGGGTCGCGTCGATCGAAGAAACCAACGTACACGTGCTCCCACGTGCCACCCGACATCACATGGCTGTGGGCCTCAACGAATCCGGGGGTGAGCACATGGTCTCGGAAGGTGTCGTCGACCCGATGGTCGCCCCAGCGCGTGAGTTCATTGAGCGAACCGACGCCGAGGATGCGGTCGCCGCGGACAGCGACGGCATCGGCACTCGGTAACGCAGGATTCATGGTGATCAACCGACGAACGGGGTAAACAGTGATGTCAGACAACGGAATCTCCCTAGGCAAGGGCGGCGAGAGCAACTACTATCACGGGACCGGTTAAGGGTCCTAACGTTCTCGTTAGAGAACCTGACTGGCGGCGAACCGGGGGGCTCGCCGATCACTACACCTGAAGGGGGCGTTTCTGTGAGGAAACAACTAATTGCATTGCTGGCGCTACTGCTCAGCTTTGCGCTGGTCGCTGCTGCCTGCGGCAGCGACGACGATGACGCCAGCGACGACAGCTCGTCGTCGGCGTCCACATCTTCGTCGGCCGACGAGCCAGCCGAAGACGACGACGAGCCAACGGCGGACATGTCGGAGTCCAACGAGGAGACCGAAGCAAACAGTGACGACGCCGACTCTGGTTCAGTTGACACCGGCCCGGTCGCCGGCGGCACCTTGCTTATTCAGAGCACCCAGGTGCCTCGCCATCTGAACGGCACGGTCCAGTCTGGCTATGCCACCGCTGTGCCTGGCACGCAGCTCAACGCGTCGCCGCTGCTGATCGACGAGAATTTTGAGCCACAGCCGTACTTGGCCGAAAGCTGGGAAATCTCCGATGACGGCCTGTCGGTCACGCTCAACCTCGTCGAGGGCGCAGTGTTCCACGACGGTGAACCCATCACCTCCGAAGACGTCGCCTTCTCAATCACGACGTCGCGCGATAACCACCCGTTCCGCACGATGTTCGCCCCAGTCACGAGCGTCGACACCCCAGACGACCTCACTGCGGTCATCAACCTGAGCGAGCCACACCCGGCGATCCTGCTTGCAATGTCGCCGGGCCTGCTCCCGATCATTCCCGAGCACGTCTACAACGACGGACAGGAAATCCGCGAACATCCCTGCAACGCTGGCGAGTGCTTCGTCGGTTCGGGTCCGTTCACCCTCGCTGAGTACGAGGCCGGTTCGATCATCCGTCTCGAGGCGTTCGAGGACTTCTTCATCCCGGAGCGTCCGTACCTTGACGAGATCATCATTGAGATCGTTCCCGACCCGGCCACGATCACCCTCGGTCTCGAGAACGGCACCACTGACCTGGCGTTGCCCCCTGGCGAAGCCAACATCGTGCGCCTCCAGGGCAACGACGACGTGATCGTGACCGCCGAGGGCCATGCAGCCGTCGGTCAGGTCAACTGGCTGGAGTTCAACCTCGCCGACCCGGCGCTGAGCAACGTCGAGGTTCGGCGGGCGATCGCCGATGGTATCGACCGTGAGTTCTTGACCGACGTGCTCCAGCAGGGCACGACCATCGCCACCACGACTGGTATCCACCAGGGCAGCCCGTTCCACAACCCTGACACCGAACATTACGGCGCAGGGGTCGAGGCGGCGCAGCAGCGACTGGCCGACGCCGGCGTCGATGCGAGCAGCATCTCGTTGGCGGTTGACTACATCCCGCCGGTCCAGTTGGCCCAGGCCGAGTACGTCGTCCAAGTCCTTCAAGACATCGGCTTTGAGGCCGAGCTCAACATCTCGCCAGACTTCCCGACGTGGGCCACTCGCGTGGCAACTGGTGAGCACCAGATGACGCTCAACAACGTCTGGAACTGGGGCGACCCGGTGATCGGTGTGCACCGTTCGTACCTGAGCACCAACAACGTGGGTGCGATCTGGACGAACAACACCGGCTACAACAACCCTCAGGTTGATGCCCTGCTGGCCCAGGCCGGTTCGACGTTCGACGTCGCTGAGCGTATTGACCTCTACCACCAGATGCAGACGATCGTGAACGAGGACGTTCCGATGGTTTACCTCAGCAATGGTGTCTTCTGGCAGGCCTTCCAGCCCCGTGTCCAGAACCCGCCAATCGGTGTGTGGGGCCAGCTCGGCCCGATGCACGAAGTGTGGTTGGCCGAGTAGTCGGTTCGACTTCCTTCTGGAGTTGACATGAAGCAGATCGCGGCCAGGATTGCCTGGAGTGTCGGGTTGATCCTGGCCGTGATCGTCATGTGCTTTAGCCTTGTCCATCTTGCGCCGGGCGATGCCGCTCTGGTCATTGCTGGTGACAGCGGGGCAGGCGACCCTGAGCTCATTGAGGAGATCCGGGAAGACCTCGGCCTCGACGACCCTTACCTGATCCAGCTGAGCCGCTATGTCGGCGATGTCGCCTCGGGTGACCTGGGGACCTCCTACCGCTTCAATGAGTCGGTCACCTCGCTCATCGGTGACCGCATCTGGCCGACAATCCTGCTCGTCACGACCGCCCTTTTGTTCGCGATCGTGATCGGTGTGCTCGTCGGCATCTTCACCGCCCGCCGACCAGAGAGCCCGGTGAGCCACGGCGTTACGGTCTTCTCGCTCGTCGGCTATTCGATGCCGGTCTTTTGGACCGGCTATTTGCTGATCATCGCGTTCGCGTCGAACGTTCGATGGTTCCCGATCGCCGGTATGCGCGATGTCCGCTTCGAGGGCAACCGATTTGAGGAATGGCTCGACATCGCCCACCACCTCGTACTCCCGGCACTGACGTTGGGACTCATCTATCTCGCTCAGTACTCGCGGTTATCGCGGGCCTCGATGCTTGAGGTCCTCCAGTCGGACTATGTCCGCACCGCTCGGGCAAAGGGTCTGGCTGAGCGCAAGGTCGTGTACAAGCACGCCCTGCGCAACGCCGTGATCCCAGTTATCACCATCGCCGGGCTGCAGTTCGGTGCCCTTTTGTCGGGTGCGCTCTTGGTCGAGACGGTCTTCAACTGGCCGGGGCTTGGCCGCCTCGCAGCCGACTCGGTGTTCCAGCGCGACGCCCCAGTGCTGCTCGGCGTGCTGATCTGCTCGGCGGCGCTGGTCGTCGTGATCAACATCCTTACCGATGTGGTCTACCGAATGATCGACCCGCGGATTCGGGTCGGAGGGGGCTCTTGATGGCCGCTGCCCAGCCCGAACTTGGTTCGCCGGGCCGTCAGGCCCTCCGGATGTTCCTGCGCAACCGCGCCGCCGTCTTCGGCTCGATGCTGTTGTCCGGCATCGTGTTGATGACCCTGTTCGGCTCGTTCTTCTACGACCAGGACCCGACCCGAATTATTGCTCGGCCCCTCCAGGGCCCTGGCGAGGATGGGGCTCCTGCGTTCGGCACCGACTATCTCGGCCGTGACGTGCTCGCCGGTGTTGTCAATGGTGGATCCACCAGTCTCACCGTTGCGCTCGTCGCCGTGTTTCTTGTCGTCGTGATCGGGGTGACGATCGGTGCGCTCGCTGGCTATTACGGCGGTTGGATCGACACCTTGCTGATGCGTTTTACTGAGGTGTTTCAGGTGCTGCCGGCACTGCTGTTCGCCATGGTCATTGTCGCGCTTTTCGAACCGAGCACGCGCACGATTGCGGTTGCGATCGGGCTTGCGTCGTGGCCTGGCACGGCTCGACTCACCCGTGCCGAGTTCCTGCGGCTCAAGAACCTTGAGTTCGTAAAGGCTGCCCGAGCGATCGGAGCGAGCGACTTCCGGATTATCTGGCGGGTGATCTTTCCCAACGCGTTGCCGCCCTTGATCGTGTCGATCACCCTCATCATGGGTGCCGCAATCTTGTTCGAGTCGGGGCTTGCGTTCCTTGGCCTCGGCGATCCGAACGCTCAGAGCTGGGGGCAGATGATCGGTCTGAACCGGCAGACCTTCCTCAACGGTTGGTGGACGGTCACCTTCCCGGGACTTGCGATCTTCTCCACCGTGCTGTCGTTTTCCTTGATCGGTGATGGCCTCCAGGACGCCTTCAACCCGAAGCTGCGAGGGCGTTGATGGAACCGCTGTTGAGTGTCCGCGATCTCACCGTCACCTTCGGGTCCTTCACGGCGGTCGACCGGGTGTCGTTCGACCTTCACGAGGGCCAGACGTTGGCGGTCGTGGGCGAGTCTGGTTCGGGCAAGTCGGTCTCTGCGCTGTCGATCATGCGCCTTGTCGAACTCGGTACCCGGGGCAAGATTGAGAACGGTGAGATCCTTTTCCGTCAGCCCAACGGCGAGGTCATCGACCTCGTGCAGCAGCGAGAGGACGCCATGCGCGAGATTCGCGGCAACGCGATCTCGATGATCTTTCAGGAGCCGCTCACGAGCCTCAACCCGGTGTACTCGGTCGGTGACCAAGTCGCTGAGGCGGTCATGCTCCATCAGGGGCTCGACAAGGCGGAGGCCGCCGAGCGGGTGCTTGAGATGTTCCGGCTCGTCCGGATTCCTGAGCCCGAGAAGCGCATGGCGCGGTACCCCCATGAGATGTCGGGTGGCATGCGGCAGCGCGTCATGATCGCAATGGCGTTGTCGTGTGATCCGAAGTTGCTGATCGCTGATGAACCCACCACGGCGCTCGATGTGACCATCCAGGCGCAAATCCTTGGCCTGATGCGTGACTTACGGGAGCAGACCGGCGCGGCGGTGCTGATCATCACCCACGACATGGGGGTCGTCGCCGAGGTCGCTGACGATGTCGTGGTGATGAATCGCGCCAAGGTCGTCGAACATGGTCCAGCCGTCGACATCTTCGAGAACCCGGCCGAGCCCTATACCCAGGCGTTGCTTGCGTCGGTGCCGCGACTCGGTTCGATGCAGGGCCGCTCCGAGCCCGCCCCGTTCGAACTTGTGGAGTACGACTCGTGAGCGCTGGCACGCCCCTGGTCGAGGTCCGTGACCTCTGTAAGCACTTTCCGGTCGGTGATGGCGCCAACGTGCACGCGGTGGAAAACGTCTCGCTGCAGGTCGGGCGGGGGGAGACCCTTGCCGTTGTTGGCGAGTCGGGCTGTGGCAAGTCGACGCTTGCTCACACGATGATTCGGCTGCACGACCCGACCAGCGGTCAGGTTGTGCTCGACGGCGTCGACATCTCTGGCCTCGGCAACCGGGCTCTGCGCGAGCACCGGGTCAAGATGCAGATCATTTTTCAGGATCCGTTTGCGAGTCTCGACCCGCGTCGCCCGGTCGGCCGTGCCGTTGCGGAGCCGCTCCTGATCCACAAGATTGCGAAGGGCCTTGATGCTGACGAGCAGGTGGCCGACCTCTTCACTCGGGTTGGGCTTGAGCCCGACATGATGCGCCAGTTCCCGCATCAGTTCTCCGGTGGTCAGCGTCAGCGGGTGTGCATCGCTCGAGCGCTCGCGACTCGTCCGGAGCTGGTGATCGCCGACGAAGCGGTGTCCGCCCTCGACGTGTCGATCCAGGCCCAGGTGATCAATCTGATGATGGAACTGCAGTCCGAACTCGGCCTCAGCTACCTGTTCATCAGCCACGACCTCGCTGTCGTCGAGCGCATGAGCCACCGAGTGGCGGTCATGTATCTTGGTCAGATTGTCGAGATTGGTCCCCGGCCGGCGATCTTCGAGAACCCGCAGCACTCGTACACCCAGCGGCTCCTCGAAGCCGTGCCGATCGCCGACCCGCGCGCTCGCCGTGACCGGCCGCTCCTTACCGACGAGATCCCGAGCCCGGTGTGGGCTGCGGGTACCTCACCTGTTGGGGTGGAGCTGCGCAAGGTTGCTCCGGGCCATCTCGTCGCTACCGAGGGCTGACCGTCGTTGGGTTCGCCGCGAGCTTCTGGCGGAGCCCGGGCGCCCGAGAGGGACGGGGTCATCGAACATCGGTAGGTTGCGTCCATGAGCGATCCGTTGGTGGCGTTCGCCGACCCGGTGCGCGAGTGGTTCACCTCCACCTTCCGGGAAGCCACTGCGCCGCAGCACAAGGGCTGGCCTGCGATCGCGAACGGTGACCACGCCCTGATCCTCGCTCCGACCGGCACGGGCAAGACCCTGTCGGCCTTCCTGTGGGCGCTGAACCGGCTGGCCGTCGAGGATGTACCGGAGGATCCGAAGGCTCGCACGCGGGTGCTCTACGTTTCGCCGTTGCGGGCGTTGGCCGTTGATGTCGAGAAGAACCTTCGGGCTCCGCTACAGGGCATCGGCTTTGCCGCGGAACGGCTCGGCACAGACGTGCACACGCCGACGGTCGGCGTTCGAACGGGCGATACCTCCTCTGCCGACCGTCGCCAGCTCGTGCGCCACCCGCCCGACATCTTGATCACGACACCTGAGTCGCTGTTTTTGATGCTCACCTCGCAAGCCCGTGAGACCTTGGCGAATGTCGAGGCAGTGATCATCGATGAGATCCATGCGATGGCCGGCACCAAACGCGGTGCTCACCTCATGTTCTCGCTCGAGCGGCTCGAGGAGCTCACCGAGCGGTCGCCGCAGCGGATCGCCCTGTCGGCGACCCAACGTCCGCTCGACGAGATCGCTCGATTCCTCGGGGGGAACGAGGTCGGGGTCGACGGCACGGTGTCACCTCGTCCGGTCACCGTCGTCGATGCCGGTGCTCGCAAAGAACTGCAGATCGAGGTAGTGGTCCCGATCGAGGACATGGCCAACCTCGGCCAGCGCATCGAGGCTGGCCCCGATGCATCTCCGGCGGCCCCGCCCAACGCCCGCCGCTCGATCTGGCCGTCGATGCATCCACGGCTCCTCGAGCTGATCGAAGAGCACCGATCGACGCTCGTCTTCTCCAACGCCCGCCGCTTGTCGGAGCGTCTCGCCACCCGGCTCAACGAACTCGCGATTGAAAAGGCATCCGGTGAATTCGACGGTTCGGTTGCGCCACCGCCTGCCCTTGGTGCCGGCGACGAACAGATCGGTCGGGGTGCTGCTGAGGGTGAGGAGTTGGTGAAGGCTCACCACGGCTCGCTGTCGAGGGAGCGTCGACTTCAGATCGAGGACGAACTCAAACGGGGCGACCTGAAGGGGCTCGTCGCCACCTCGTCGCTGGAGCTCGGCATCGACATGGGGGCGGTCGACCTTGTCGTGCAAGTCGCATCACCGGGTTCGGTGGCGTCCGGGATGCAACGCATCGGTCGGGCCGGCCATCAGGTCGGCCAGCCGAGCGTCGGCAAGATCTTCCCGAAGCATCGAGCTGATCTGCTCGAAGCGGCGGTTGTCGTCGACCGTATGCACCAGGGGTTGATCGAGGAGACGTACTTCCCGCGCAATCCGCTCGACGTGCTCGCCCAGCAACTCGTGGCGATGTGCGCGATGGACGACTGGGAGCTCGCTGATCTCACAAACCTGATCCGCCGCTGCGCCAACTTCGGTGATCTGTCCGATGAGGTGCTCGGCAACGTGCTCGATCTGTTGTCGGGCACCTACCCGAGCGAGGAGTTCTCCGAGTTGCGGCCGCGGATCGTGTGGGATCGTATCACCGGTCAGCTTCGGGGGCGTGCGGGGTCGCAGCGGCTGGCGGTCACCAACGCGGGCACGATCCCTGACCGGGGTCTGTTCGGGGTGTTTCTCCCCGACGGCACTCGGGTCGGCGAGCTCGACGAGGAGATGGTCTACGAGAGTCGGGTGGGGGAGACGTTCCTGCTCGGCGCCTCGACCTGGCGGATCGAGGACATCACCTACGAACGGGTGGTCGTCACCCCGGCGCCGGGGGTGCCCGGCAAGATGCCGTTCTGGCACGGCGACGGGCCCGGTCGACCGCTCGAGCTCGGGCGAGCGATCGGAGCGTTCGTTCGTGAAGTTCGCCAACTTGACGACGACGCAGCGATCGAACGCCTCCAGCAACGCCACGGTCTTGATGATCTTGCGGCCGAGAACCTGCTCACCTACCTCGCGGACCAGGCCGAGGCCACCGGTGTGGTGCCTGACGATCGCACGATCGTCGTCGAGCGCTTCCGCGACGAGATCGGCGACTGGCGAGTGTGTGTCCTTACCCCGTTCGGTGCTCAGGTTCACGCCCCGTGGGGCATGGCGTTGCAGACCCGGCTCGGCGAGGAGTGGGGGAGCGAGATCGATCTCATGTGGAGCGACGACGGCATCGTCATGCGGCTTCCCGAGGCGCTCGAACGGTTGCCGCTCGACGAGTTGCTGTTCGACCCTGACGAGATCGAGGACATCGTCATCTCTCGCCTGCCCGACTCGGCGATGTTTGCCGCCCGCTTTCGCGAGTGTTCGGCTCGGGCGCTGTTGTTGCCTCGGCGCCGTCCCGATCAGCGCACCCCGCTGTGGCAGCAGCGTCGGCGGGCCGCCGATCTGCTCAACGTGGCCGCCAAGTATCCGACCTTCCCGATGTTGCTGGAAGCCACCCGTGAGTGCGTCAACGACGTGTTTGACCTGCCGGCGCTGCGTTCGGTGATGTCGGATCTGAGGAGCCGCAAGGTGCGCATGGTTGCGGTTGACACCGATCAGGCGTCGCCCTTTGCGCAGTCGCTGCTGTTCTCGTGGATCGCCGTCTACATGTACGAAGGCGACGCCCCGATCGCCGAGCGTCGAGCAGCAGCGTTGGCTCTCGATCGGGAGTTGCTGCGCGATGTGCTCGGCGCGGAGGAGCTCCGTGAGTTGCTCGACGCCGAGGTGCTCGCGGACCTCGAACTCGAACTCCAGCTGCTCGCCGATGGCCGCCGGGCCCGTGACGCGGATGAACTCCACGACGTGCTGCGACGGCTCGGGCCCCTCAACCGGCTTGATCTTGAGGCTCGTTCGGTCGACGGGGCACCGGTCGACGTCTGGGTTCGTTCGCTGTTGGAAGAGCGCCGAGCGATCGAAGTCCGCATCGCGAACGACGATCGCATCGCAGCGAGCGACGACGCCGCCCGCCTACGCGACGCCGTAGGGGTAGCGCTTCCGGTCGGGTTGCCGGCGGTGTTCACCGACCCGGTCGACGATCCGCTCGGTGATCTGTGTCGTCGTTACGCCCGGACCCACGGCCCGTTCCACGCCCGCGATGTCGCCCGCTGGTTGGGTATTTCGGAGACCCGTTCGGCCGTTGCGCTCGACCGTCTCGTCTCGGACGGTGCTCTCGTGCGGGGCGAGTTCCGGCCCGGTGGCACCGAGCGCGAGTTCTGCGATGACGACGTGCTGCGCCAGCTGCGGCGCCGCTCACTGGCGTCGCTGCGACGCGAGATCGAACCGGTCGAGGGCGACGCACTCGCCCGATTCTTGCCAGCCTGGCAGGGGGTCGGCTCTCGGCGTCGCGGCGTCGATGCCGTAGCCGAAGCGGTCGCCCAGATGCAGGGGGCGGCGATTGCGGCTTCGGTGATCGAACGCGATGCTTTGGCTGCACGGGTCAACAGCTATCGCAGCAGCGACCTCGACGAGCTGTGCACGAGTGGCGAGGTCGTGTGGGTCGGTGCTGGTTCCCTCGGCGCAACCGATGGCCGAATCCGTCTCGTCTACCGCGACCAGGTCGGCCTCCTGATCCCTGACATCGACGAGCCATCCGACGACCCGACCCACGAGGCGATCCGCGCCCACCTGCGTGAGCGAGGCGCGTCATTCTGGCCCGACCTTGTTGCAGCGGTGCAGGCCGCTGATCTGCCCTTCGGCACCGATGCCGTCCACATCGCGTTGTGGGACCTGGTGTGGGCGGGCGAGGTCACGAATGATTCGCTCGCCCCGGTGCGGGCTCTCATCAGCGGCTCGAAGTCGGCATCGGCACCCAAGGCCGGCCGTGCTCGGGGGCGNCGCGCCCGGCCACGAGTTGGGGATCTCACCACCCAGGGGCCGCCCAGCGCAGTCGGGCGCTGGNCGCTGGTCGANCCNCTGCGCCNCCCCGTTCCTTCGCCAACCGAGCGTTCGCTNGCCCAGGCGCACCANTTGCTGGACCGTTACGGCGTCCTCACCCGCGAGACCGCCCTCGCCGAAGGTGTCTCGGGCGGCTTCGCCGGGGTGTACCCCGTGCTGAAGGCGCTCGAGGAACGGGGTGAGGTGCGGCGTGGCTATTTCGTCGCCGGTCTCGGAGCTGCTCAGTTCGCTCTACCCGGTGCTGTTGATCGGTTGCGGGCCGTGCGGGAGGTCGAGCAGGCCGAGGCGCCGGCCGTGCTTGCCGCCACCGACCCAGCCCAGCCATACGGCGCAGCGGTGGCCTGGCCTGAGTCGCAGGGCCGTCCAGCCCGGAGTGCCGGTGCCCACGTCGTGCTCATCGACGGCAATCCGACCGTTCTCGTCGAGCGAGGTGGTCGATCGCTGGTGACCTTCCCAGGCGCCGCTGAGACCGATGCGTGGATCGAGGCGTTACAGAGCCTGGTGAAGAACGGGCGGCTCACCAAGCTCGAGATCGCGAAGGTCGACGGTGAACCGGTGCGTGAGACGCCACTGGCGGCTCGGCTCGAAGCGGCCGGCTTCTCGCCCGGGTATCGGGGGATGACGTACCGGGGCTAGTGGATCTCAGAGATCCCGTGTGCAGTTTGCGTCTGCATGGCCTCGACGGCGGGTGCTTTCGGCAGGCGTTGGTCTGGGGGCGTGCCTCGGAAGCACGTGCCACTCGGCCGAATTTGCTTGCCGGGTCTCTATGTGTCGTTGAGGCCGCGTGCGGACAATTCTTCGGCCAGGAGTGCAGTCACGGCATCACGGCCGGCCACGTTGAAGTGGTCGCCCTCGGCGTAGAAGTCCAGGCCGTTGAAGCGAGCGTCGTCGTAGAGGTTGAGAACCTCGAACCCCTTTGCCTCAAGGTCGCTGGCGGCATCCGAGACGAAAATGTCGTCTTGTTCAGTCGGGGTGCCTTCGGCTTTCGCTCGAGGAGGCCAGATGATGATGAGTTGACGAATTCCGAGATCGTCGATGCGGTCGGCGATGATCGGTATGAAGGAGTCTGCGTAAGTTGCGGTGTCCCCCACGACGAAGTCACCCACACCGTCGACCACCCGCTCTTCGGCGAGTTCGATCATGCCACCTGTCGTGACCTGGTTGAGAAGGTCAAGGACCGACGAATCGCCCTCGATCACTTCACGACGCACAAGCGGGCCGCCATCGGCACCAACGGCGTCGGCCATTGCGACACCAAGGGCGAGACCGATGTCGGCCATCCACGAGGATGCCTCGTCGCGTGCACGCCAGATGCTGGTCGAGGCGGCGAAGCTGTCGAGCTCAGAAGCAAGGTCGTCGAGTCGGTGTCGATCAGGTTGCTCGATGCCCTCAGCGAGCTCGGCATAGGTGGGGTCCGTATCGTCAGGCAAGAAAAGTTCGGTGCTGTTGGCCGTGTTCTGTCGGAACGCCGGAAGCGCGGCGTACGCAGGTCGGAATCCCCACACGACGACACGGGGGTATTCGTCCACGCTTGGCAGGGCGTGGGTGGTGATGAGATACCAGAGACTCGTGTAGTGCCCACCGTGGTACTCGAAGTCGACTGGTGGCCCACCGAGCTGTTCCTCGAGGGAGTCAGGGTCGACACCGGTCTTGAAGATCGAATTGCCGAGAACCCAGACACCATTCGCGGACGGTGGTTCGAGGAGCTGTTCTGCGCTGCTGGCATTGGCGTCCTCGTCGAGCGTCCCGAACGCCCAGCTCAGCGGGGCGACGGCGAGCAGCGCAACAGCGAGGAGTGCCAGTGGGCGGCGGGTGTCGAAGTCGGAAACGAGGTTGTCGGATGCAGGCATCAGAAAGCGAAGTAGATGAACTCTCCGCCGGATTCTGACCCGTAGAGGATCGTCAGTGTGATTAGGGTGGTCAGAACGGGGACAACGAGCCAGGAATCGCTCGTTCGGTTGCCATCCGGAGAGACTATTCGGGATTCAGCTATGTCGATCGCTGCCATGATCAAAAGGTAAGGCAGCAGCGTGCCGAGGGCAACGATCGCAAGGCCACCGAAGCGGTAATCGGTGAACAGCGCCGAAAGGTCATGGATCAGGGTGCCGCCATCGGTCACGCGGAACATCAGCCAGCCGACGAGGACAACGGCCATCGTGCCGCCCCAGCCGAGAACGGCTGGCGCAGGTCTTGACCGTCGGGCCGACCAGAGCCGATGGACCACGAGCGCGGCGCCATGGAAGCAGCCCCACAGGATGAAATTGAGCGATGCGCCGTGCCACAGCCCAGAGAGGGTCATCGTCGTCATCAAGTTGACGAGCGTCCGACTCGATCCGGCGCGGTTGCCGCCGAGGGGTATGTAGACGTAGTCGCGGAACCAGTTGCTCAGTGTGATGTGCCAGCGGTTCCAGAACTCCGCCGGGTTTCGTGACCAGTACGGTCGCCGGAAGTTGAGCAGCAGTTCGAAGCCGAGGATCCGAGCGACGCCCCGGGCGATGTCGGTATAACCACTGAAGTCGCCGTAGATCTGCGCAGCGAAACCAATGGTGGCAACGGCGATCAAGGTCCCCGATGGGTCCTCCAGGGCGAAGATGCTGTCAACGATCGGCTTCACGTTGTCGGCGACGAGCACCTTTTTGGCGTACCCCTGGGCGATCAGATAGCTGCCGTGCAGAAGGTCATCAGCCCGGATGCGACGTGTCGCTTTGATCTGGGGGAGGAGGTTGGTGCCTCGTTCGATCGGTCCGGCAACCAACTGGGGAAAGAACGTCACGAACAAGAAAAAGTCGAGGATGTCACGCTCGGGCTCGAGCGAGCCGCGGTGCACGTCGATCACGTAACCGATCGTCTGAAAGGTGTAGAAGCTGATGCCGACCGGGAGGACCAGCGAGAGCGCAAGATCCGGAGCCCCTAGGCCAGCCGCTTCGGTAATCCGACCGACCTCGTCAATGAAGAAGTCGAAGTACTTGAAGGTGCCGAGAATCGCCAGCGGGATGACGATGCCGACGAAGAGAAGTGGTCGGGCCCGATCCCGCCGAGACGGCAGCATCCGGCCAACCACATAGCCATCGGCTGCGCAGAGCAGAATCAGGGACAGAAGTTTCCAGTCGCCGTACGCGTAGAACGCAATCGACGCCGCCAGCAAGAGCACGTTCTTGGCCCGCCGTCCTGGAAGGGTCCAGGTGCCGAGAACCACGATCGCTCCGAACACGGCAAACGCGAATGAGTTGAACAGCACAGATGCCGAAGGCTAGCGGACCTGTCGATGGCGTTGCGGCTTGACCGCTGGTCGAAACCAGACCCGCGCTCGAACTCCAGTGTGACCATCCCGGCAAAGCGGGGCGCGGGCGATGGAACGGCCTCGAGGTCGCCGAG
>PBTQ01000108.1 GCA_002729125.1 Acidimicrobiaceae bacterium
GATCTCGATCCCGGTCGCCGGGGCCTGAGCCTGCCGGGCTTCGGCGGGCACCTGGCGACGGCTACGGTCTCGAAGGTGACCGAACTCAGCACGCGCTACCGCACTGGCGACGACGGGCTCGACGCCGAGATCATCAGCCTGCTCGACCATGTCGACGAGGTCGACCGCGAGCTCGTCTTCGAGATGATCGTCACGGCCCTGCGGCTCAGCCGCGAGGACAACGATCGAGGCGATCTCAAGCTTGTCACCGCCGCGATGAAGGAGCTCCGCTACAGCTTCGAGGTCTTCGGCCCCTACCGCGATACTCCCAAATGCACGATCTTCGGTTCAGCCCGGATCAAGGCGGGCGAGCCTGCGTATGAGTGCGCCAAGAACTTCGCTCGTCAGATCGCCGATAAAAACTGGATGGTCATCACCGGCGCCGGACCGGGCATCATGGAAGCGGGTAACGAAGGAGCGGGTGCCGATCAGTCGTTCGGCGTGAACATCATGTTGCCGTTCGAGGCGTCGGCCAACGAGTACATCGCCGATGATCCGAAGCTCATCAACTTCAAATACTTCTTCACCCGCAAGGTCATGTTCATGAAGGAGTCCGAGGCCTACGTACTGCTTCCGGGCGGCTTCGGCACGATGGATGAGAGCTTTGAGCTTCTCACCCTCATCCAGACCGGCAAGACCGCCCCGGCCCCCGTTGTCTTGCTCGATGAACCCGGCGGCACCTACTGGGACCACTGGTACGACTTCGTCACGACGGAACTTGGCAACGCCGGACTCATCTCGCCCGACGACATGTGTCTCGCTCGGGTTGCCCACACGGTCGAGGAGGCGGTCGACGAGGTCTGCGACTTCTACCGCACGTACCACTCGATGCGCTTCGTCGGTGACCATCTCATCTTCCGGTTGAACCGCCCCGTCGAGGACGGTGAGCTCGCTGCACTCAGCGAGGAGTTCGCCCCGATGATCGTCCAGGGCGGGATCACAGCGATCGACGCAACGAAGTCAGAGGTCCACGACGGTGACCATGTCGACCTGCCGCGGATCATGTTCGAATTCGACAAGCACCAGTGGTCGATGCTGCGGCGCTTAATCGACCGTCTGAACGCGAACACGCCGCCCTGAGCGCCATTACCATGCGCGGTCGTCGGGCTCCTCGAGGAGATGGATCGCCTTCTCAACGGCACGCCGTGCTCGAGTGAGACGTTTCTCGTCGACGGGGTACTCGGTGCCGCCTGCATCGATCGATTCTCGAAGCCGAACGATTGCGAGATCAGCCAACTCCTCGCCGATGCCTTCAAGACGTCCTCGGATTTCGTCGAATTCTCCCGCCATGACCAGCACCGTATCGGTCGGCGGATACCGTCCCCGGCATGAGCGATTACCCGGCTGATCTTCACGAGTGGGTCACCTTCGATGACGAAAGCGGCGACACTTGGCAGTTCGACGTCACCTTTCTCACCTCGAACTATGGCTGCATCTATGGCAAGGGGTGTCCGGGAGTCTTCACGGAGTTGGCGCCGGAGTATGAGCACGGATGTTGCACCTACGGCGCCCATTTCGTCGACAAGGAGGATCGACAGTCGATCCGAAAACAGATCGATCGCCTTGAGCCCGGTGAGTGGGAACTCGCAGATCGGGCCGAAGAGATGGGCGGGCCGATCTTTAAGAACGACGATGGAGAATGGGTCACCCAAACAGTCGATGATGCGTGCATCTTCCTAAACCGTCCCGGTTTTGAGTACGGCGCCGGATGTGCCCTGCACCAGGCAGCCGTGCGACGCGGTGAGCGGCCGCTTGACTGGAAGCCGGACGTCTGCTGGCAGGTGCCGATCCGTTTCGACGAGCACACTGACGACAACGGACACACCACCTACATCCTGCGGGAGTGGAAGCGTCGCGACTGGGGGGAGGGCGGTACTGAGTTCGCGTGGTGGTGTACCGATGACCCCCTCGCCTTCAACGAGGACCGCCCCGTGTGGAAGACTTCGCGCGACGAGATCGTGGAGCTTGTGGGCGACGGTCCCTACCAGCGCCTGGTCGACATCATTTGCGCGCGGGCAGGTCAAACCGGGCGCGGCCACGCGCCCACGTTCCTCCCCCACCCGCAGGTTCGGCGCCGCACGCCGTTGTAGGCCCCAGCTCCTAGGACCTCTATGCGTTGAGCATCCAGATCAGCATCACGGGCGTGCCGAGCATGACGATCGTCGTCAACGCCACGTACGCCGGGAACGGCGCCTTAACGAACTGCGAGCCGAAGGTGCTGTTGCGCAGCGCTTCGTCCATGTCCGAGCGCATCGAGGCTATGTCCATCACTGCGCCGAAGGAGCAGAACCACAGGAAAAAGCCAACGGCGCCGACTGCGATCGACAGCGGGAGTGTGGCGTCATCGCTCAGCCCCTTCAGCGAGAGTGCGATGGTCACCCCGACGACCATCAGGATCAGGCATTTGATGCAGACCCACAGCATCATCGCTCGATGATCGATCCAACCGCGAAGCTCAGTTGATTCCATGATTCCCTCTGCCTCGTTCGTCTCGCCTTATGACGACACCAACGCTTGTCGTGTAGATGATCTTGTTCTAGCAGAGTGGCCTGCTGCGGGCTTTGGACCATCGCTTGCGTCCCGTGCGACATGTGGCCAGAAATTCTCCCAGGTCCGGTCGCGTGCGCCCCGCGGCGGTGTAGGAAGACAGACGTGAGAACGCGAATCGCTCCGCTCGTGCGAGGACAGGACGTGCGTCTTCTCGCGGTGTCGGCCACCACCGGCGTTGTCGTGGCGATGATCGTGGCGCTCTTCGACGCGCTTACGGTCGAGGTGATCTACGAGTGGCTGCTTGACCAGGAGCTTTCGGTGCAGGCGGCGGCACCGTTTCTTGGAGCCGTGGGCGCAGTGCTGCTCCTTCGCTACGGCGGCTTCAACGCCGGCGCGTCGACCTCCGACGAGTACGTCCGTGCGTTCCACGAGCGCAGTCCGTCGATTCCACTCCGAGAGGTGCCCGGCAAGCTCGCGGCGGGCATAACGACCATCGGACTCGGTGGTGCAGTCGGACTTGAGGGTCCGTCGATCTATGCCGGGTCGGCGTTGGGTCTCTCGATGAACAGTCGCCTGGGGCGCTGGCTCCAGCGCGATGAAGCCAAGGTTTTGATGACGGCTGGAGCGGCGGCCGGCGTCGCCGCCGTGTTCAAGGCACCCGCAACCGGCGTGATGTTCGCCATGGAGGCGCCGTACCGGGAAGACGTCACCCCTCACGCCTTGTTGCCGTCGCTCCTCGCCGCGGCATCGAGCTACGCAACCTTTGTGGCCCTCGTCGGCACCGAACCCGTCGTTCCACTACTTGATCAGGAATCATCGTCGCTGCTTGCGGTGCAGGCCGTCGATCTGCTTGGAGCCCTGCTCCTCGGCATTGGAGCCGGACTCGGTGGTCGGGGTTTCGCCTGGCTTGTTCGCCGGGCCAAGGTCCTCGGCAAGGATCTCCCAGTGTTCCGCCGCCTGCTCATTGGCGGCGGAACACTGGCGGCGCTTGCGGTGGCGAGCCACGAGGCTTTTGGCGAATCTCTGACCCTCGGGCCGGGCACTGACTCGATGGCGTGGGTGGTCGACGACCGGACCTTGTCGCTCATCGCGCTCCTCTTTGTGCTCCGTATCGTGGCGACCGCGGCGACGCTCGTCGCTGGCGGCGTTGGAGGTTTGTTCATCCCGCTCGCGACCCTCGGTGTGGTCATGGGTGAGTTCGTCGGCGAGGCACTCGGAGAAGGTGAAACGATCCTGTACCCGATCCTCGGTCTTGCAGCCTTCCTCGGGGCCGGCTACCGGGCTCCGATCGCAGCGGTCATGTTCGTCGCTGAATCGACCGGCGGTGTGGGTTCGTTTGTTGTGCCGGCACTGGTCGCAGCGGCCGTCTCGCAGCTTGTTGCCGGGCCGTCATCGGTCGCTGATCATCAGCATCAACACCGTCTCGGCTATCTCGAGCGGCGCTTCACGCTGCCGCTGTCGTCGATTCTCTCGACCGACGTGTTGACGGTGCCGCCTGACGCCACGGTCAGCGAGTTCGTGTACTTCCACGTCCTTGCCCGGCGTGAACGTATCGTTCCGGTCGTCGATGGCGGCGCCTATGTCGGCATGGCCCGTCTCGATGACATCAGTGAGCTCGATCGGGACGCGTGGGAGAACCTGACGATCGCGGATGTCATGGCGACCGAATTGCCCACGGCGCGCCCATCGTGGACGCTCCGTGACGCCGTGGTGGCGATGGAGACCTCAGGCACAGATCTGATCGCCGTGACCGATGCCGAGGGCACCTTCATCGGCCTCGTGGCCGAAGAAGACATCGTGAAGCTCGACGAGATCCTCGACGAAACAGGCGCCTGATCTAAGCGTCGTCGGCGTCGAATTCCTCAGCCCAGGCAGCGTGTTCCGGCTTGACGTCCTCGTCGTCGACGCCGAAGTCGTCGAGGAGAGACTCGAAGTCGCCCTCGTTCGAGCGCTTCAACGCCCGGGCTTCTTCATAGCGCCGGTGTCGCCCCTTCTTCACCGTGGTAACTCCTGGTTGCTCATGTCACAAGGCCTCATGTTAGCTCGCAGGGAGAGTTCCCCCCACGTCCGGTGCGGAGGTTTCGCGGCATCAAACGACTGGTTGGCGGCTGCGCTCCTCGAGCACGACATTGCCGCCCTCAAAGGCCAGGGCGGCATCGCCCGAGACCAGTCGGGTAATCGGGCCACCGGCGGTCTCGGCGCGCCAGCCGTGAGCGAGACGGGCATCTTCGTCCCCGCGGACGAGCGCCTCGACATCGGCACGAGTGGCGAGCAAGGTCGGGTCAAGCTGACGGTCCCGAGCGATCTGGTTGACCCACGCCGCCACGAGGGCGACGGCAGGCCGGATGTCGCGACCGTCGTCGCGGCGCTTCTGCGGCGGCGGCGGGCGCCAGTTGGCCGCCTTGCCCTCAGCGACTGCAGCAAGGATCTTCTCCCCGATTGCGCCACGGGCGGCGCCCTTGTCGACGCCTCGAACCTTGGCGAGCGCCTCAGGCGAATCTGGGGCCGACTGTGCAACCGACACGACGGCGATGTCGGAAAGAATGAAACGAACCGGTTGGTCGATCTCGGTGGCTCGCCGTTCACGCCATGCGGCGATCGCACGAGCGATCGACAGCGCCTGGCCCTTGAGGTGGCGGGCCTCTTTGATCTTGCGCCACGCCTCGAATGGGTCACGAGGACCGCGATCCCGCGTCCGCATGATTTCGCATTCCTCCTCGGCCCAGGCACCCCGTCCCAAGTGGGTGAGCTGCGTGACGAGGGCATCGTGGATCTCGAGGAGGCGCTCGACATCGGCAGCGGCGTAGTCCTTCTGCGCCTGCTTCAGTGGCCGTTCGAGCCAGTCGGTGAGTCGATTCCCCTTGGGCAATTGCACGCCGAGTTCGCGTTCGTGGAGAGACGCAAGTGACGGGGTGGACATGCCGAGGAAGCCAGCCGCAATCTGGGTGTCGAACAAATGGCGGGGCACGGCACCGGTGGCGAGTTCGAGTACCTCGAGGTCCTGGGACGCAGCGTGGAGTACCGCGAGTGCATCGGAGTCCATGACCGCCCGCAGCGGAGCGAGGTCGACGGCGAGCGGGTCGATCAAGACGAGTTCACCCGGCCAGGCGATCTGGACAAGCGCAACCTTGGGCCAGTAGGTGCGTTCGCGGTGAAACTCGGTGTCGAGGGCGTAGCGGGGTTGATCAAGCAACAGCTCAACGACTGACGCGAGGCCGGCTTCGGTATCAATGAAACGATGCGGACGCACGGCTTCAGTCGCCACTCGGCGAGGCGGTGCCGCGAGGCTCAACGCCAAGCGCACGCGACGACGCTCCCATCACGGGCATTTCAGCCCTGCTGCCAAAGGGCCGTGCCGAGGCTCGCCGGCTGTTGTCGATCGCTGGAAGGTGCATGCGAGTCCCACCGTAGCGAGACACTCGCCCGCACCTGGTGATCGATTCAACGTGCTCCCGATGGAAGATCGCTCGGCGTGTCGGCGTCCTGGTACCAACTCGGTGATCCGTCGAAGACCTCGACGGTCACCAGGCCGTCGAGTGCGCTTCTCGGTGCACGCTCACCACGACTAAACGCCGCCCGAAGGGTGGACTCCGCCGACCGTCGCCAAGCTGCATGAAGCCACTGGGCTCGGCCGTCGACGACGGGAACGGCGACGTCGCCCGCACCGAGTGACGCAAGCAGCCTGATCACAGCGGTCGGGGAAGCGTCGAGAAGATCGCAGGCGAGCACCACGACGAGGTCGGTGTCGACGGCCCCGAGCGCGCTAATGATTCCCCCTAACGGCCCCTCACCGGGGTATTCGTCAGGGACGAAGCGGTGACCCGAAGCCTCGATCGCTTCCTGGTCACCACCAACGACAATAATCGGATCGGTGGCGGCGTCCATGAGTGCCGCAACAGCACGGTCGAGCATTGTCTGCCCCTCGACCTCGATGAAGGCCTTTGGGCGGCCCATCCGGCTGCTTGCACCACCGGCGAGGACGGCGCCGGCCACGGACGTCACGACGGTGGCCAGTCCGGGTCGAGTTGGCGCAGGAAGATCGCACAGCGCTCATCCTCAGCCGACTCACCAATCGCCGCCGCGGAGGCCTGCAGGCCGGCTACCGCGCGAAGAAAGCCCCGGTTGGTCTCGTGTTGCCAGCGGACATACCCGCTGCCTCTCCAACCCGAGGCGCGAAGCTTGTCGAGGCCGCGGTGATAGCCGGTCCGGTAGGCGGCGTACTTGAGTGCGGGCTCGGCGGCGACATCCCCGAGGCTTGCCCACGCCGCAAGGAAGGTCGGCCATCGGGTGCACACCGACCCGATCGCCGCGATGGGATCAGCGGCCGACTCGGCCTCGGCGAGCGCTGCGATCGCCTCGACGGGTTCGGGGTCGATCACTGTCTCCGGGGGGCCAGAGCTGAACAGGTTCACAGGACGATCGGTCATACCGCAGACTACCCATCGACATGAGGGTGGTCTGATACTGGCCCCCTCCCCCACTACGCTGCGCGCCGTGCTTCCCGACTGGCTCGACGCCGAAAGACTTGAGTGGATCATCCTTGCGGTGATCGCCGGGCTTCTCGTCTCGGTGTATGTCGTCATCAGCTTCGTGCGCAAGGTCGTCACGAAGTTTCTGTTGTTGCTGGTGATCGCTGGGCTTGGCGTCTCGCTGTGGACCCAACGCGCCGACCTTCGGACATGCGCAGAGACGTGCCAGTGCACGCTGTACGGCGAGTCTGTCGCGCTGCCTGAGGTCCGGCTTCCGGAGCGCTGCGACCAGGGGCCCTAGGGCACCCGTTCGACACGAAGAACGTTCGTGGCCTGGGACCGGCTGTCGGAGCCGGCAAGGACGCCAACGAGTTCACCGGGCCGGATGTGCCCCGCATTCTTGGCGAGACGTATCGCCTCGGCGACCATCTCCTCGTTGGTTCCACCCTTCTCCATGAGCATCGGCGTGGTGCCCCAGCTGAGGGTCAGCTGCTGAACGGTGGCCTCGTTGACCGAGAATCCGAGGATGTTCGCCTCGGGTCGGAATCGGGCCATCGATCGCACCGTGAAGCCCGATCCGGAAATACACAGCACGTTCTGGACACCGAGTTCTTGGGTGGCGCGCCAGGCTGCCATGGTCATGGCGTCGGTGACCGAGGTGCTCTCGGAACGATCGGTCATTCGCATCTCGGCAAGGCGGCGGGCCCAGCCGGGATAGTCCATCTCTTCGTCGGCCCGGCGGGCGATTCGGCTCATGGTGCGAACCACGTTGGTCGGGTCGGCCCCAACCGCCGTCTCGCCGGACAGCATGACCGCCGAGGAGCCGTCGAACACGGCGTTGGCGACGTCGGACGCCTCGGCGCGAGTCGGAGCCAGACTGGTGACCATCGACTCGAGCATCTGGGTCGCCGTGATGACCGGGCGGCCGCCGGCAATGCACTGGCGGATGATCTCCTTTTGCAGGTGTGGAAGATCCTCGAGGCTGCACTCGTTGCCGAGATCACCGCGTGCGACCATGACAGCACCTGACGCCTCAATGATGCCGGAAAGGTTGTCGACGGCGGCGCGAGTCTCGATCTTGGCAACGAGCAGCGGCCCCCGAGGATGGGGCTCGGTGCCGACACGTCGCATGTCATGTGCGGAACGGACGAAGCTGACTGCGACCATGTCGACCCCGGCATCAACAAAGGCGTCGAGCGCAACGAAGTCGTCCGGGGTCGGTGTCGGGATCTGGAGACGATCACTGGGGACGTGGACACCCGGGCGTCCCCGGAGTGTTGAGCCGGCCACCACGTTGGCCAACATCTTGTCAACCTTCTTATCGGTGACTTCGAGTATGGCCCCACCGTCACCGATGGTCACGCGGTCGCCGACTTGGATGTCGCGCATCAAGAACTCGTAGTCGACCTCGATGACGTCGGCGGAGGATCCGGCCTCCCCGACGCGAAGCTCGATCGACGAGCCGGTTGGCACATCGACGCCCGTCTCGCCGAAGTTTCCCGCCCGGACCTTCGGGCCCGGGAGGTCAACGAGGATACCGACGCGACGCCCTTCTTCTTCGGAGACCTTACGGATGCGACGAAAGCGCTCGAGGCCTTCGTCGATGGTGTTGTGGGCGAGACCGACTCGGGCGACGTCCATACCGGCCCGGATCATGGCCCGCAGCGTGGGTTCGTCCTCGCTCGCCGGACCGATGGTGGCGACGATTTTCGTGCGACGGTTCATGACAGCAAGGCTAGTGACCTTGCGCGGGTGGTGGACCGACGTTCGCGAAAAACGCAGGGGCTTGCGCTAGTTCAGGCGCGCTCGCAAGGCCTGTGCTCTGCGGCTGAGATCTTCGCGCTCGGTGGCGTGAGCCAGCAGGTCGAGGATCTCAGCGGCACGATCGAGGCGGCCTCGCTGTTCGCACAACGCCGCCAGCGCGCGGGGATCCTGATAACGCATCGGAAGCGCCAGACGAAGGTCGAGCACCCAATCGAGATCTCGGATGGATCGCTGCACCATGGTGTTGGTCAGGTTGTTGAGGACACGGACGACGACGGCTTGATCTGATATGGGGGCGAGCGCCTCGGCCAGGTCGAGTTGTGCGCCGAGCGCTGCCATCCGGGCGGCAAGTGCGCTTCGCTGCTGTTCGGAAGCGCGATCGAAGGGATCGAGCAGCGCGCCGCTAACTGGCTCCTCCACGAGGAAGTGTCCGGGTGCACCGANNGGCACGAGCTCAACACTGATCCGNCGGCCNAGAGAAAGCAGCACAACCGCAANCGTGATNGGCATCCCCTNACGCCGANGCAGGACCTCGTCNAGGTANGAGTTGGNNGCCTGGTGGTAGTCGTCGANGTCGCCGCGAAAGCCGAGACGGTCGTAGACGAGCACCCGNAGTCCCTCAACNTNNCTGGAAGAAATGGTCTCGGCCCAGCTGTCGAGCAGCGCAAGGTACTCGCCGATGTCGACGGTGGCGCCAGGGCGCAACGACGCCACCCACAGCAAGGCCTCGTCGAGCGGCACCTCCCCAGGGTCAGAGAAGAAGGTGGAGAGCCGATCCGGGAGACGCACCCTGGCACAGTACCCACGGTACGGTCACTACCGTGCGGCACCCCTTCCTCGCCTACGAGGCGCCCGTCGGCTTCGCTCATCGAGGGGGTGCAGGCGCTCACCCGGAGAACACCGAACGGGCTTTTCGGCACGCAGCCGAGCTCGGGTATCGCTATCTCGAAACCGACGTCCACGCTACTGCCGACGGCGTGCTGATTGCCTTCCACGACGACAAGCTCGACCGAGTGACGGACCGCACCGGGCGAATCATCGACCTCACGTGGGCCGAGGTCGCCGAAGCACGCGTCGATGGAAGGGATCCGATCCTGCGGTTCGACGAGATGCTTCAGCGGTTTCCGGAGGCGCGGATCAACATCGATCCCAAGGCCGACACTGCGGTTGAGCCGCTCGCTGATCTGATTGTTCGCTGCGGAGTGCAGGATCGGGTATGCGTTACGTCGTTCTTTCGTCGGCGAACCGAGCGGGTGAAGCGTCGTGTCGGCGGTGACCTATGCACCGGGGGCGCCACCGGTGCGACGCTTGAGGCCATCGTCGGCATTGCCGGGCTTGGCGCACTCCACGACGTTGACGTGCTCCAGGTGCCGCCGGCCTTCGGAGCCATACCAGTTGTCACTAAGCGCTTCGTCGAGTTCGCTCACGGACGCGGGATCCACGTGCATGTCTGGACTATCGACGACCCTGAGGAGATGCACCGACTCCTCGACCTCGGTGTCGACGCAATCATGACCGATCGCCCCGAGGTCCTCGCTTCGGTCTTTGCCGAACGCGGCGCTTCGTTGGCCTGATCGTCCGCCGAACGGACCCTGTCGGTGGATGAAGCTGAGGAAAACTGCGCTTGAGTTGGGGATGTCCGGTGGGAATCCCCAAATATTCTGGGGATTTCAACGAAAGCTCTTGCATCGGTGGTGGCGGCGTCCGAGGATATCCCTGTCGAAGCGAACAGCCTGCGGTTAAGGCCCTGAGTCGTCGGGAGGGGCGCAAGCCCCGAGCGGCCCATCAAGGCCTTCGCAGCGGGTTGGGAACGGAGACACCGACACGATCAGGCCTCTCTTTCGGGGGTGGTTGATCGGCCGAGACACCGCTGGTGAGGCGGCGGCTCATCCGGGTACTTCTCACAAGGAAGGGTCCGGGAGGGTCACCGGGTCATCGCATCTTGGAGATCTCGTCGGTCGCCAGGCGCACGCTGCGGAGCGTGAGGCCGGATCGAGGGGCGCTGCCCGAGGTGAGGGGTCGTGCGGGCCGAGTCGGAAGCCTCGCTGACGGGCGAGGCGACCGGAACGGGTCGTTGGCACCGCCGGGTGCTGGAGGCCGATACAGATCAGCAAGACCGGGAGACGTTCCCGGGCCGGCTGGTAAGGGTGGAACCCCTCACCGGGAACCACCCAGCGAGTTTCACTGCTCTTGGGCAGTGAAATACGGTGATCACGTCGATCTCGGAGCCCCGAGGAGTTGAGCACGTCGTAAGGCGAGCGAGGCTACTTGGGGCTCCGTTCCGTTTTAGCCGCCGGTCAGTCGTCCTTCAGCGCCACAGCGTTGGGGGTAACGTTCACCTTCGGCTCGTACTCGACGGTGACGTCTTTGGCATCGCCGCCCATTGTCGTTCGCAGTTCGGTGCGGCAGTTCGCACACGGCCCGTAGTACATCTCGTCGGTCGGGCTGCCGCATCGGGGGCAAGCAAAGGCGTCGGTCGGCATGTTTGGAGCATGCCACACGACGCAGGCGCTCCCCCATCTCACCCGAGTGCGGGCCAGGCAGAGCGCGCGGCTAGAGTCGGGTGGCCTGGAGGGGGTGCCGTGAGCGAGCAAAACCAGCGAGGAAATACGGTTGTCATCGGCGCCGGCCCGGCCGGCCTCACAGCGGCCTACGAACTCGGCAAGCGCGATTACAAAGCGGTCGTGCTTGAGGCCGATGATGTTGTGGGCGGTATCTCCCGCACAGCCCGCGTCGGGGACTGGCGATTCGATATCGGCGGGCACCGCTTCTTCACCAAGGTCACGCCAGTGCGCGACCTGTGGCACGAGATGCTTCCGGATGAAGATTTCCTTCTACGGCCTCGCATGAGTCGGATTTTCTACCGCGGTCGTTTCTACGACTACCCGCTGCGGGCGTTCAACGCGCTGCGCAACCTCGGTGTGCTCGAGGCGGTCCGGTGCGTTCTGTCCTATCTCTGGGTGCGGATTCGGCCGCCAAAGGATCTGACGACTTTCGAGGGGTACATCGCATCGAAGTTCGGCTGGCGGCTCTACGGCATCTTCTTCAAGACCTACACCGAGAAGGTGTGGGGCGTTCCCGCCGATCAGATCCAGGCCGACTGGGCGGCCCAACGTGTCAAAAACCTCGATCTGTTCCGGGCAATCATCAATTCGTTGGCGCCAAGGCGAAACCAGAAAGACATCACCAGCCTCATCGAGGAGTTCGAGTATCCCCGTCATGGCCCAGGGATGATGTGGGAACGTTGTCACCAACTCGTCGAGACGCAGGGTGGCGAAGTCCATTTCCATCACGCCGTTTCCCGGATTCAGCACTCGGGTGGAGTAGCGACAACCGTGATCGCCGATACACCGTCGGGTGAGGTGCGTTTCCCGTGTAGCGACGTGGTGTCCTCGATGCCTATCCCCCGTCTCGTTCAAGCGATGGATCCTGCTCCCCCGGCGGAGGTTCTTGCTGCCGCTGATGGGCTGGCGTTCCGCGACTTCCTCACGGTTGCGCTCGTTGTGCCTGAAACGGCGGGCTTCCCCGATAACTGGATCTACATCCATTCCCCCGAAGTTGAGGTGGGTCGCGTGCAGAACTTTCGAAGCTGGTCGCCTCAGATGGTTCCGGAACCCGGCAAGACCTGCCTCGGACTCGAGTATTTCGTGAGCGAGGGCGACGAACTCTGGACGTCCAGCGATGCCGATCTCGTTGCGCTCGGTACCTCTGAGATGGAGCGGCTGGGGCTGCTCGAGCCCGGGCTCGTGGAGCAGGGCTTCGTGGTTCGGATGCCGAAGGCCTACCCGATGTACGACGCCTTCTATCGCGACAATGTCGACGTGTTGCGAGCCTGGCTTGGCGCCAACGTGGCCAACGTTCGTCCGGTGGGTCGCAACGGCATGCACCGCTACAACAACCAGGACCACTCGATGTACACGGCGATGCTCACGGTTGAGAACATCGTCGATGGCACCACTCATGACGTGTGGGAGGTCAACGTCGAGGCCGAATATCACGAGGAAGTGGCAGAAGAGGCCGCCGAGGTCTCGCCGTAGGCGATCAGATGGGGGTGGGGTGGGCTTCTGCCCGCATCGTCACCTCCACAACCGCCACGTCGACCTTAGAGCCGGACGTCGTCAGGCGGGGGTCCGTACCGCTTGCGAAGATGGTCCCGAATCGCCAGAAGCCGCCCACGGGGTGACCAGTGCAGGCCCCGAGCTGGCGCGTGCACCATGCCCATCGGAAGCTGGATCAGAGCGACACCCATCCGGAACATGGCATGGCGACGCCCAAAGTGCTCTCGCAGCATCAGCAAGGTGTTTCGAAGTTGGAGGTAGGCGACCCGTTCGATACTGGCGCTCATACCCGGATTGCGCACCATCGCCCCACGGATGAGGCCACAGCGCCAGCCAGCGGTTTCGGCTCGGAGGGCGAGTTCGCTTTCCTCGCAGTAAGCGAAGTAGCGCTCGTCGAAGATGCCGACCTGCTCGGCACAGGCTCGCCGAACGAGCATCAACGTACCGTGAGGGTACCCGGAGTACTCAAAGCCTGACTCGACCATCGGCGGTGCGTCGATCGTGCCGAGGTAAGGGTCAATCACCGGGAGCGCATCATCGCCCACGTCGGCCGACGCCAGTCCAACGTGATCGCGCCCCTCCAGCTCACCGAGCATGACCTCGAGGGTGTCGTGATCCGGGAGAGCGTCGTGGGGAGCGATCGCAACCCATTCCGTGTCGTGCTGCTGGAGCCACCGCCGCAGCCCGACATTGCCACCCGGGCCAAAGCCCAGATTGACACCGGTCATGATGAGTTCGGCATGGCCCACGAGTGACGACAGCATGGCCTCCGTCTCTGGCGCAGACCCGTTGTCGACGACGATGATCGAGGTGGGCACCGTTTGGTCACGGAAGGCCTCCACCGTGCGCCCGACGGCATCGGGTCGATCACGGTGAATGATCACGACGGAGATGACGGCATCGGTGCGCATGGCAGGCGGCATCCTGACCTTCTCCGGCAGCGTTCGCAACCCCGCTTGGCCACCGACGGCAGCGGGCTGGGGGCTAGGCTCGCGGGGCGCAAGGGGTCCGAGAGGGGTGTGTTCATGCAGTTCGACGATGACACGCAACCTCCCCAGGGCTCCGTTGAGCACGGGTGGTGGTCGTCGACCAAAATCGGGGACCTCGCCGCCGCCGCCGGGATCGGCCGTATCCACGTTCTCGCCTGGCGTGATCTTGATGATGTCGAGGCCGGCGGCTCAGAATTGCATGCCAGCACAGTCGCTGCGCGCTGGGCGGCCGCTGGCATCGAGGTGGTGATGCGCACCTCGCACGCTGCGGGCTCGCCACCGAGGGCCATTCGAGATGGCTACGAGGTCGTTCGCCACGCCGGGCGGTACCTGATCTTTCCGCGCGCCGTTGCCGCTGAACTGCTCGGGCGTCACGGCCACCGTGACGCCCTGGTCGAGATCTGGAATGGTGTCCCGTTTCTTTCCCCACTTTGGGCTCGCGGACGCCGGGCGACATGGCTGCACCATGTACACGAGGGCATGTGGCCGATGGTGCTCCCACCGAAGCTTGCCCGCGCCGGTCAGCTGCTCGAGCGGCGGCTTGCCCCGCCCTTCTACCGGCGCACACCGATCGTGACCCTGTCGGAGTCTTCGCGCTCGCACATCCTCGATCGCCTCCGATTGCCGGCCGACAACGTGCACGTGGTTCCGCCTGGAATCGATCCCTGCTTCTCACCAGGGCCTGAGGCGGCGCAGCCAACCGTCGTCGCCGTCGGGCGGCTGATGCCATCAAAGGACTTTCCTGCGCTCCTCGACGCGATGGCGTGCGTGCGCCAGAAGGTGCCGAACGCCCGGCTGCGGATCATCGGCGAGGGTTATGAGCGCCCGAACCTTGAGCACCGCATCGCTGAGCTCGCCGCGATCGAATGGTGCACGATCGAGGGACGCGTAGCGCCGGAGGTGCTCCTCGAGGCCTACCGCAGTGCCTGGATCGTCGCCAGCGCCTCACGAGCTGAGGGCTGGGGCATGACACTCACTGAGGCTGCTGCCTGCGGGACACCAGCCGTGGCGACGCGTATTCCTGGCCATACCGACGCAGTCGTCGACAACCAGACGGGTCTTCTCGTCGATCGCGCCGATGATCTCGCTCCTGCGATCGTCCGGCTGTTGACCGACCATGACTTTCGGCAGCGTCAAGCTGCCGCTGCGCTCACCCGGAGTGGACAATTTTCGTGGGATCGCACGGCCTTTGACACCCTTGCTGTGCTTGCGGGGCATCCGCTCTCGTGAGACGTCTGCTCGGCTGGCTTCAGCGGCAGCGACTGGTACTTGGGATCGCTGCGCTCACCTACCTACCGGTGATTTTCTCCAGTCCGGGTGACGTCGGGGCCGATACGAAAACGTACCTGTATCTCGATCCGGGTGGGGTTCTAGCCGACGCTCGTTTCCTCTGGGACAGCGACGTTGCACTTGGCACGGTCACACACCAAAACGTCGGCTACCTCTGGCCGATGGGGCCGTTCTATTGGGTGTTCGACGCTCTCGGTTCGCCTGATTGGTTCGCCCAACGGGTCTGGCTCGGTTCGCTGCTCTTCGCCGCTGCGATGGGTGTCCGGTTCTTGTTGCGCGTCTTCGACTGGTCCGGTCCAGGACTGGGTGTGGCGATGGCGGCCTATGGGCTGAGCCCCTATCTCCTCGACTACTCCGCCCGTATCTCGGCGGTGCTGTTGCCGTGGGCGGGCCTCCCCTGGATGATCGGCCTCACGGTGCTTGCGGTCCGTCACGGTGGATGGCGCCATCCTGCCCGTTTTGCCCTGGTTGTGCTCACGGTTGGCAGTGTCAACGCAACCAGCCTCTTGCTGGTCGGGCTCGCTCCCGTGCTGTGGCTTTTCCATGTCACCGTTGTCGAGTGCTCGGTGCCGTGGCGGCGGGCGGTTGCCGCAGCGTTGCGCATCGGATTCGGGTCTGCGGTCGTGTCGGTCTGGTGGGTTGCCGGACTCGTCATCCAGGGCCGCTACAGCCTGCCCGTCACCCGATACACCGAGACCTACGAAACCGTGGCCGGCGCGTCGACGTCACCGGAAATCCTCCGAGGGTTGGGCTATTGGTTCTTCTACGGCAACGACAAATTCGGAGCCTGGATCAGGCCGAGTGTCGAGTACACGCAGGGGGTCTGGCTCTTGTTCTTGACCTTCGGACTGGTGGTTCTGGCCCTGATATCGGCCGCCGCCATCCGTTGGCGCCATCGGTCATTCTTCCTCGGACTACTCGTCCTCGGTGCGCTCATCGGCATCGGTTCTCATCCCTTCGAAGACCCGTCGTTCCTCGGCCGTCTGTTCAAGGACTTCACTCGAACCGACGCCGGCCTCGCTCTCCGATCCACGCCCCGTGCCGCACCCATGGTGGTACTCGCAACCTCCGTCCTTATTGGTGCGGTCACGGCGGCAGCGCAGGAGCGCCTCCCGCGCCTGGGCAAGGTATTCACTGTCCTGACCCTCTCGGCGATCATTCTTGCCAACCCCGCCATGTGGAGGGTCAGGATGATTGAGGAGCACCTCCACCGCGGTGAGAGCCTTCCTACGTACTGGCTGGAGGCGGCGGATGCGTTCGACGACGATGACGATGGCAGCCGCATTTGGGAGCTGCCCGGGAGTGACTTTGCGTCGTATCGCTGGGGGAACACGGTCGACCCGATCACGCCGGGCCTCATCAAGCGCGGCTACGTTGCCAGGGAACTCGTACCGTTTGGATCAGCCGAGTCGGCTGACCTTCTCACGGCGTTCGATCGTCGTCTTCAGGAGGGCAGTCTCGAGATGGCATCGGTGGTGCCGATCGCCCGACTGATGTCGGTCGGCGATCTCGTGCACCGAGCCGACTTGACCTACGAGCGGTTCCGCACTCCTCGCCCGATCCTTCTGGCGGCATTCCTCGAATCGATTCCTTCGCTCGGCGAACCGAATGGTTTCGGTGAACCAACCCCGAACGTGGCCGGGCCCGAGCAGACCCCGCTCGACGAGATCGAACTGTCGATCGACCCCACCCTCCCCCATCCGGCGCCGGTGACCTCCTACGCGGTTCCCGATCCCCTCGACGTGGTCCGCTTGCGTTCTGCCGACGCCGTGCTGATCGTCGTGGGTGATGGGGAAGGCCTCGTCGACGCTGCGGCTGCCGGGGTGCTCGATCTTGACCGGACCGTTGTGTTCGGGGCCGACCTTGTGGTCAGCGACGACCTTCGTGAAGAACTCACGCGATCACCAACCGAGATTGTGATCACGGATACCAACCGTCGTCGTGGTCGGCTTTGGGGGATGATCCGCGAGAACGTCGGGATCACTGAGCTTGCCGCAACAGAAGCCTTACTTTTCGATGCGAGGGACAATCGACTCCCCGTCTTTCCGGAGGCGTCGACGACACTCGGTCTCGACGTTGACGACACCCGGACCGTGGCGATCCAGCTTGGCGGACCAACGGTGACGGCCTCGCGCTTTGGCAATCCCGTCACCTACACCCTGGACGATCGCCCAGTCCACGCGGCCGATGGGGACACCAGCACGGCCTGGACCGTTGCGGCGTTCGCCGAGGGCAGAGGGGAGTTCCTTCGGTACGACTTCGGTGCACCGACCACGATCGATTCATTGCACGCGGTTCAGCCACTCGTGGAAGCCAACCGCCACATCACCGAGATTGAGATCCGCACCGCTGGGGAGCGCCGCGTGGTCGATTTCACCATGCTGTCCCGGCTCCCAGCCGGTGAGACCGTCGGCTTCGAGCCGATCTCTGGCTCGGTCTTCGACATTGTGATCACCGACCTCGACGTGCCGGTGCTTTCCACCTACCCGGGCGGCATATCGGCCGTCGGTTTCGCTGAACTCACCCTTGACGAGGCCGGCCCCACGACCGAATGGATCCGGACCCCTCGGGCGCTTGTCGACCGGCTCGACGATGATCTCGACCAGCACGGCCTCACTGTGGTGCTGACACGAGAGCGCAGCAATCCGCAGGAGCCGGTGCGCGACACGCCAGAAGCGGGGATGCGTCGAATCGTGCCCCTTCCGCTGGATCGGCTCTTCACGGTCAGCGGTACGGTTCGCTTGGACACCAACGTTCCATCCGAAGAACTCGACGCGTTCCTCGGGCGCACCGACGCCTCGCTCGTCGTGACATCCACGGGCTCACTCGAGGGCAATCTCCTGGCGGTGCCCAGTGCGATGCTCGACGGCGACCTGACAACGCGTTTCGTCGGGCGATTCGATGATCAAGTAGGCCAGGCCTGGCGGCTCCGGAGCAACACACCGTTCGCGATCGACGGTGTCGAACTCGATATCGTGGTCGGCCCTCGCCAGAGCGTTCCCACCGAACTCCTTGTCACCGTCGACGATGTCGAAGTCGGCCGCTTCCCGACAGGACTCTCGGCCAGCGATACCGAGCGTGTTGAGACGGTTGTTCTCCCGGTCATTGCCGACGCCGTAACGACCGTACGAATCGAAGTCGCAGCGAGCGCCGACGCCCTCACCCGCGACTGGTATTCGAATGCCTTTGTCTCGATGCCGTTCGCCATCGCCGAGATGCGCGTCGGAGACCTCGGCGTTGCTTCCGCAGGCCCGGTCGACACCGGTTGTGTCGAGGGACTCGTTCGCATCGATGGCCTCAATGTTCCCGTCCGTATCAGCGGTGACCCCGAGGCGGCGCGCCAGGGCGAAGTGCTGGACCTGATCGCGTGCGATCCGGTCCCGGTGTCGGCGGGCGATATCCACGTCGACACGACCGTCAGCAGCCTTCCGTTGACGGTCGATCAGCTGGTGCTACGCAGTGAGCGGGCCGTCGCCGAGCCGCCGTCGATGCCAACGTTGTCGCCCGACTGGGAGAGCGATGTTCGGCTCACCGTCGAGATCCCTCAAGACGACGCCAGCCGCTGGCTCGTGCTCGGACAGAGCCACAATCTTGGGTGGACTGCCACCCTTGACGGCGTCTCCCTGGGGCCACCCACTCTCGTCGACGGTTTCGCCAACGGCTGGGCGGTCCCGGCGTCGGGTGGCACAGTCGAACTTGTGTGGACACCACAGCAAATCATCGACCGTGCCTTGGTGTTCTCTGTGTTTGCGGTCCTGATGATCCTCGTGCTGGCAGTGCGGCCGGCGCTTTCGCCAACCGGACGTACCGGCGCCGCGATGCCGACGTTCATCGACCGTCCGCGCCGAGGCGCCCGGAGGTCGCGTCGATCAGCGGTGTTCGCGGCAGTCGGCACCGGACTGTTCGCCTTGGTCAACCTACCGAGCTGGCCCCTCGGCGCACTGGTGATTGCTGGCGTGGCCGCGTGTGGGGTTTTACGCCGCGAGGGGGCTCGACTCCCGGCCGCGCTCGCAGCTTGCCTTTTTGCCGTCACGAGTCTTTTGATCATGGTCGAGCAGGTCTTCGAGCGCCACCCTCCAGACTTCGGTTGGCCGAAGCAATTCGGCGAGTTCCACGTTTTGGGCGTGACGACGATCTTGCTGTTGGCGGTTGAGTATGTCCGCAGTGCCATGGCCCCCGACGACGGCTGACGCAACGAGTCGGTGCGCTCGATCCAGACCAAGGCTGCTCGTCCTTGGTCGTGGGTAGCTCAGCGCATCGGCGCGGCTGTTGGCACGATGGGTGCTGGAAGATCGGTCGATGCCATCAGGTACGTGTCGACGGCCGCGGCAGCACTGCGGCCTTCGGCGATGGCCCAGACGATAAGGCTCTGGCCTCGACCCATGTCGCCGGCGACGAACACGCCGTCGACGTTGGTTACCCAATCATTGTCGCGTGCAACGTTGCCACGGTCGGTCAGATGGACCCCGAACTGCTCGACTAGGGCGTTCTGTTCAGGGCCGGTGAAGCCCATCGCAAGAAACACCATCTGGGCTGGGAAGTGCTGCTCGCTGCCGTCGACGGGCTGGAAGCGCATGTGGCCGTCGTTGACGACCTGCTCGACCCGAACGGTGTCGATCCCGGTAAGGGTGCCGTCCTCGTCCCCGACGAAGCGCACGGTGTTGATCGCGTACTCGCGGTCACCACCCTCCTCATGAGCCGAGGTGACCTTGTAGACCATCGGGTAGGTCGGCCATGGGTTTGCCTCAGGCCGTTCCTCCGGCGGTCGCGGCATAATCTCGAACTGATGGATCGACCGGGCCCCGTGGCGATGCGAGGTGCCGAGACAGTCGGCCCCGGTGTCACCTCCGCCGATGATGATCACGTCCTTGCCTTCTGCGCTGATCGGCGATTCATTGAGGTCTCCCTGTTGGACCTTGTTCGCCCAAGGCAGGAACTCCATCGCTTGGTGAATGCCCGAGAACTCGCGGCCCTCGATCGGCAGATCCCGAGCCTGAGTGGCGCCGCAGCACAGGACGACGGCGTCATGCTTGGCTCGAAGTTCGTCGGCAGTGACGTCGACACCGACATTCACGTTGGTGCGGAACACCGTCCCCTCGGCCTTCATTTGCTCGAGGCGTCGGTCGAGATGACGCTTTTCCATCTTGAACTCGGGAATGCCGTAGCGCAGCAGACCACCGATGCGATCGGCGCGTTCGTACACGACCACATAGTGCCCGGCGCGGGTGAGCTGCTGGGCGGCCGCGAGTCCCGCGGGCCCCGAGCCGACGACAGCAACCTTCTTACCCGTCTTGGTAGCAGCTGGCATCGGCACAACCCAACCCTCGGCGAAGGCGCGATCGATAATCTCGACTTCGATGCGCTTGATTGTGACGGGCGGCTCGTGAATGCCGAGGACACACGCCGACTCACACGGCGCGGGACACAGACGGCCCGTGAACTCGGGGAAGTTATTGGTGGCGTGCAAGCGGTCAATCGCGTCGTGCCACAGACCTCGGTGGCTGAGATCGTTCCAGTCAGGGATGATGTTGCCGAGTGGACAGCCGTTGTTGCAGAACGGGATCCCGCAATCCATACAACGGCTCGCCTGCGCGCGGAGTTTGTCCTCGGGGAAGTCTTCGTAGACCTCCTTCCAATCCCGTAGCCGTACCGGCACCGGCCGGTGCGACGGGAGCTCCCGATCGTGTTTCAGAAAGCCTCGTGGATCAGCCATGGTCTTCTCCTCGTCCGTTCCGGCCCTCAGGCCCTCGCCGCGGCCATGACCGCTTCGGTCTCGTCTCGGCCCTCGGCCCGGGCTGAAGCGGCCGCCTCGATGACCCGCTTGAAGTCGGTCGGCATGACCTTCACGAACGCTGCTGCGGCAGCGTCCCAGTCGGCAAGAAGCCGGCTGGCGACCGCACTGTCAGTCTCGCGGCCGTGCAGTTCGACGCGCTCACGCAGCCAGGTGAGGTCATCGGCGTCGGGGGCCTCGAGTGCCACCATCTCGCGGTTCGTGCGTTGGGGCAGCATCCCGTCAGGGTCGTAGACGAAGGCGACACCACCCGACATTCCGGCAGCAAAGTTCCGGCCGGTGGGACCCAGCACCACCGCTCGGCCACCGGTCATGTATTCACACGCGTGGTCGCCGACCCCCTCCGCGACCACAGTGGCACCCGAGTTGCGCACACAGAACCGCTCCCCCACGATGCCGCGAAGGAACATCTCGCCTGCCGTAGCGCCGTAGCCGATGACGTTGCCCGCAATGACGTTCTCTTCGGCGACGAATGGGGCCTCGCGAGGCGGCCGAACGATGATCCGGCCACCGCTGAGGCCCTTGCCGACATAGTCGTTGGCGTCGCCCTCAAGCCGCAGCGTGATGCCAGCGGGAACGAACGCGCCAAGGCTGTTGCCTGCCGAACCGGTGAGGTTGACGACGATCGTGTCGTCCGGCAGACCCTCGCCGCCGTAGGCCTTGGTGACCTCGAAGCCGAGCAAGGTTCCGACCGTGCGGTTGACGTTGCGGATCGGCGTGTCAATCGTGACCGGACATCCGTCTTGCAAGGCACCCTCAGCGAGCTGAATCAGTGTTTGGTCAAGCGCAAGTTCGAGACCGTGATCCTGCTCTTTCCACTGGTGGCGTCTCGCCTCGCGGGCGATCTCAGGCAGGTGGAGAATCGGTGAGAGGTCGAGCCCCTCGGCCTTCCAGTGGTCGACTGCCTCGGCGGTGTCGAGCATCTCAACCTGGCCGATTGCCTCGTCGAGTGTCTGGAAACCGAGCTCGGCGAGGAGTTCCCGGACTTCCTCGGCGATGTACTCGAAGAAGTTCTCGACGAACTCCGGCTCGCCGGAGAACTTGGCTCGCAGTTCGGGGTTCTGGGTCGCGACGCCGACCGGGCAGGTGTCGAGATGGCACACCCGCATCATCACGCAGCCCATGACGACAAGCGGCGCCGTGGCGAAGCCGAACTCTTCGGCGCCGAGGAGCGCAGCGATTATGACGTCGCGGCCGGTCTTGAGCTGGCCGTCGGTCTGCACGACGATGCGATCCCGAAGGTCGTTGAGCAGAAGGGTCTGCTGCGTCTCCGCCAGGCCGAGTTCCCACGGCGCTCCGGCGTGCTTTATAGAGGTCTGGGGCGAGGCACCGGTTCCGCCGTCGTGACCCGAGATGAGCACAACATCGGCGTGGGCCTTCGACACGCCGGCCGCTACCGTGCCGACGCCGACCTCGGCTACCAGCTTCACGTGGATGCGGGCAATCGGATTGGCGTTCTTGAGATCGTGGATCAGCTGGGCGAGATCCTCGATCGAATAGATGTCGTGGTGTGGCGGTGGGCTGATAAGGCCGACCCCAGGGGTCGAATGCCGGGTCTTGGCGATCCACGGGTAAACCTTGTGGCCAGGCAGCTGACCGCCCTCGCCGGGCTTTGCCCCTTGGGCCATCTTGATTTGGATGTCGTCGGCATTGACGAGGTATTCGCTGGTGACGCCAAAGCGACCAGATGCGGCCTGCTTAATTGCCGAGCGACGGAGATCACCGTTGTCGTCTGGCGTGAAACGCTCGGCATCTTCGCCGCCCTCCCCGGTGTTCGATTTCGCACCGAGGCGGTTCATTGCGATTGCGAGGGTCTCGTGTGCCTCAGCGGAGATTGAGCCATAGCTCATCGCGCCGGTGCTGAAGCGCTTCAGGATGTTCTCGGCCGGCTCGACCTGATCGATGGGGATCGAAGGTCGCTCACTAAACCTGAACTTGAACAATCCGCGGAGCGTGCCGAGGCGCTCGGATTGATCGTTGACGAGGTCCGTGTACTCCTTGAAGATGTCATAACGACCCTCTCGGGTGGCGTGCTGCAGCTTGAACACCGTGTCGGGGTTGAAGAGGTGGTACTCGCCCTCTCGCCGCCACTGGTATTGCCCGCCCACCTCGAGGGTGCGATGAGCCCGTTCGGCCGGGTTCTCCGGGAAGGCCGTGGCCTGGCGTTCTTTGACCGCCGCGGCCAACACGTCGAGCCCGACGCCACCAAGCCGACTGACCGTGCCGGTGAAGTACTCGTCGACGACCTCGGAGGAGAGACCGATCGCCTCGAAGATCTGTGCGCCGGTGTAGGAGGCAACCGTCGAAATGCCCATCTTGGACATGATCTTCAGGATGCCGACCCCGGCCGCCTTGATGTAGTTGGCGTGAGCTTTGGCTGGGTCGAGGTCGAAGAGGCCGAACTCGCCGTCGGCGATCATTTCGTCGATTGTCGCGAAGGCGAGGTACGGGTTGACCGCGTTGGCGCCGTAACCGAGCAGGGTACCGATGTGGTGAACCTCGCGGACATCGCCCGCTTCGACCACGAGCCCAACCTGGGTGCGGGTCTTGTTCCGCACGAGGTGGTGATGCAGAGCGCTGCAGGCAAGCAGCGAAGGAATCGGACTGTCGACGCGACCGCTTCCTCGATCAGAGACGACGAGGACGGTCGCGCCGTCGGCGATAGCAGCGTCGGCGTTGACGCGAAGTTGCTCGATCGCGGACGCGAGCCCGTCAGCGCCTCGGTCAGCATCGAAGCGTGCGCTGAGCACGGCGGCATGGAAAACGTCCGGACCATCGTTGCCGTCGAGCGCGACGATGCGACTTAGTTCGGCGTCGGTGATGACCGGATTGTCGAGATGGATCGTTCGGCAGGAGGCCGCCACCGGATCGAACAGATTGCCTTCCGGGCCGACGCGAGCGAAGAGCGAGGTGATGATTTCCTCGCGGATTGCGTCGAGCGGCGGGTTGGTCACCTGGGCGAACAACTGCTGGAAGTAGTCCGACACGTGGCGTGAGCGGTCTGACAGCACGGCGATTGGCGTGTCGGTGCCCATGGAGCCGATGGCTTCCTTGCCGTCGCGTGCCATGGGGGCGATCAGGAGCTTTTTCTCTTCGATCGTGTAGCCGAACTCCTGTTGGAGTTGAGCTACCGACGCCTCACCAAACGAGCGCTCCAAGCCCTCCGGCAGATCGGCAATGGTGATGAGTTCGGATCCGATCCAGTCGGCATAAGGGCGAGCACCGGTGATGCCGGCCTTGACCTCGTGGTCGCGGATGATGCGGCCTTCGCGTGTGTCGATCAAGAACATGCGACCGGGCTGGAGTCGGCCTTTTTCAACAATCGTTTCCTGGGCGAGGTCGACGACGCCGACCTCGGATGCCATGACGACGAGGCCGCCCTTGGTGACCCAGTAGCGGCTTGGCCGGAGGCCGTTCCGATCGAGGACAGCTCCCATCACGGTGCCGTCGGTGAAGGCGATTGACGCCGGCCCGTCCCACGGCTCCATGCGGGTCGCGTTATACCGGTAGAACGCCTTTCGGTCGGCGTCCATCTCGTCGTGATGCTCCCACGGTTCGGGGATCATCATCAGCACCGCCTCGGCGAGCGAGTAACCGCCGAGGCTCAGCAGTTCGAGCGCCTCGTCGAAGCCGGCAGTGTCGCTTGCCCCCGGGGTGCAGATCGGGAACGCCCGCTCTAGGCCGGGAAGGTGCGGCGACTTGAGTAGTGCCTCTCGGGCCCGCATCCAGTTGCGGTTTCCCTGGATCGTGTTGATCTCGCCGTTGTGGGCCACGATGCGATACGGGTGAGCCAGCGGCCACGAGGGGAAGGTGTTGGTCGAGAACCGAGAATGCACCAAAGCCATGGCGCTCTCAATCCGCTCGTCAATGAGGTCGGGGTAGAACGCAGCGACCTGCGGGGTCGTGAGCATGCCCTTGTAGACGAAGGTACGTGCGCTCAGCGATGGCATGTAGACGCCTTGGTGCGTTTCGGAGACGCCACCCATGGCCTCGTTGGCCTCGCCGGCGCCCGCATCGACGGCGATCTCTCGCTCGATTCGCTTGCGGGCGATGAACGCCAGACGGTCGAGATCAATTCCGGAGGCGCCGTTTTGCGCCGACACGAAGACCTGCCGGAAGATCGGCATTGTCATGAGCGATGCTGTGCCGAGGATCGATTCGTCGATCGGCACCTCACGCCAACCGAGGACGTGAAGACCTTCCGCCTCGAGAATTGCCTCAACCTCTCGGGCCGCTGCGCCCGCCATGGTCGGGTCCTGGGGCAGGAACGCCATGCCGGTGGCGTAGGCGCCGGCCTCGGGCAGGTCGAAGCCCACGACGTCCCTGAAGAAGCGATCGGGTACCTGGATCAAGATGCCGGCGTCATCACCGGTGTTGATGTCTGCGCCGCGAGCACCGCGGTGCTCGAGATTGCATAGCGCACCGATCGCCTTGGCGACGACCTCGTGGCTCTTGCGGCCGTGCACGTCGCACACGAAGTTGAGCCCGCACGCGTCGTGCTCGTTACGGGGGTGGTACAACCCCTGTGCAGGCGGCAAGTCGCGGTTGGTCAGGTCGATGTTCGGCATCGATGTTCCTCCGGTCGGCCGGGCGCGGTGACCCGGTGGCTTCGGAGCAGGGACATCGTTGGCCGCGCCTCCAGGTGTGGAAAACTACCGGTTAGTCGGACATGGGCCAACTCGGTTGCCGATCACGGCAGGATGGAGAGATGCGAGAACCCAATCCGTCTGTTGCCAGCGCCATCTGCGCCGATCTCGATTCGTCTCCGACGCCCTACCACGCTGTCGAGGCGGTTCGGGCCCATCTCGAGGCGGCCGGATTTCGCCCCTTTGCCGCAGGCGCAGGCCCAGTCGGCCGGTGGTTCCATGCCGATGGCGGCGGCATCATCGGGTGGGTGGTGACCGAGAATCACGATGCATCGAGTCCGCTCCGAATCGTCGGTGCTCACACCGATAGCCCGAACCTCCGGATCAAGCCGCAGCCAGACGTCTCAACGCTTGGGGTCGCCCAACTCGGCGTGGAGGTGTACGGCGGTGCACTCACCAATTCCTGGCTCGATCGCGATCTCGGGCTCGCGGGCCGTGTTGCGGTCCACTCGGGCGACAGTGTTCAGCTTCGGCTGGTTCGAGACGATCGGCCGCTGCTTCGCGTGCCGCAACTGGCGATTCACCTCGACGGCGAGTTCCGATCGAGTGGACTCAACCTCAACCGCCAGCGACACATGGTGCCGATGTGGGGTCTCGGCGAGCCGCCTGCCTTCCGCGAGTACCTCGCTGATCAGCTTTCTGTCGATGTTGAGGACGTCGTGTCGTGGGAAATGATGGCCCACGACCTCTCCCCTGCCGGGCTCGCAGGTCTCGACGATGCGTTCCTTGTGTCCTCACGACTCGACAATCAGTTGTCGTGTTTTGTCGCCACTCGCTCGCTGCTCGAGGTAGCAGATGATCCCGGCGATGCGATTGCGGTGCTGGCGCTTTTCGACCACGAGGAGGTCGGCAGCGTGAGCACGACGGGTGCTGCCTCCCCGTTCCTTCGGCGCCAGATCGAACGCATCTGGTCCAGCCTCGAGGCCGATCTGGAGGCCACGATCGCCGCGTCGGCGGCATCGATGGTCATCAGCGCCGACGGAGCACACGCAACCCATCCCAACTATGTCGATCGGCACGAACCCGAGCACCGCATTTCGCTCAACGGCGGCCCGGTGCTCAAGATCAACGCAAATCAGCGCTACTCGACCGATGCCACCTCGCAGGCGGCGTTCGAACTCGCGTGCCGGAAGGCCGAGGTGCCGATCCAGCGTTTTGTATCCCGCACCGATCTGGCATGTGGGTCGACGATAGGGCCTGCGACTGCGGGTGAACTCGGGATCGGTGTGGTCGATGCTGGAATGGCTCAGCTGGCCATGCATTCCGCTCGCGAAACAGCCGGATCACTCGACCCCGGCTGGTTCGAGGCGGCCCTGTCGGTAGCGCTCCGCGGCTAACGCAAGCGATCACCGGCAGCACGTATGGGTGCCGCGAACATTAAAAGGATCGGGAAGATCTCGAGCCGCCCAATGAGCATGTAGAGCGCCAGCACCAAGCGGCTCGGCTCGTTGAAGGCCTCGGTGAAGTTCGCCGTGGGCCCCGCCGATCCGAGAGCGGGCCCCATGTTGCCGAGCGCACCGACGGTGGCACCGATCGACTCAACGAACCCGCTGCCGAGCACAGTGAGGATCACGATGCCGGCCAGCACGAGGAGCAGGTAGAGAATGAAAAATCCCGCCATGCGGCTGACGATGTCCTCGCGCACGGCGCGGCGTCCGTGCTTTACGGGGATCACCGCATGTGGTTGTTGTGATCGTCGGATTGCGCGAATGCTGTGCGACAGAAGCACCTGCACGCGCATGACCTTGATGCCGCCCGAGGTCGAACCGGTGCTCGCACCTACGACCATCAGCAAGAGGATCACCATCTGCGCAGCGGGGACCCACAGCACGAAGTCGCCGGGGCTGCCGCCCCCTTGGGCCGAACCGAATCCGGTGCTGGTCCCGAGGGCGACGACGTTGAACACCCCGGCGCGAGCGGCCGAGGCTAAGGAGAAGTCACCGTCGAGCCACAACAGGCCGACAACGAGCGCCGAGGCACTGACGAGCAGTGCGACGTAGGCCCGAAGCTCCGGATCCCGCCAGTACGCCCCGCCATCACCGCGAAGCATCCGCCAGTGCAGGGAAAAGTTGGTGCCGGCGACAACCATTCCGACGATGATGGCGATCTCCACTGCGAGGGAGTTAAAGGCGCCGATCGAGTCGGCGTGAGGCGAAAACCCACCCGTGGATGCCGTCGTGAGCCCGTGGGCGACTCCGTCGTAGAGCGAAGGCCCCGGGATGACCACGAGGGTGATGGCAACCGCCAGCGTGAAGAGCACATAGGTCGCCCACAACCGCTTGGCCGTTTCGGATACGCGAGGTGTAAGGCGATCGCCGGAAGGTCCGGGCGCTTCGGCGCTCATTAGGTCGAGGCCACCGACGCCGAGGAACGGAAGCACGGCGACAGCGAGCACGACGATGCCCATACCGCCGTACCACTGGGTGATCTGTCGATGCATCATCATCCCGCGCCCGGGATGCTCGAAGTCGGTGAGGGCAGTAGAGCCAGTGGCGCTGAAGCCGGATGCCGACTCGAAGATAGCGTTAACGAACCGGCCGGAACGATCGATGCCCGGCACATCGAAAGTGCCGCCAAGGAGGTACGGAACCGCTCCGACGAGCGTGACGACGAGCCAGGTCCAGCCGACCGCCGAGAACACGTCGCGGGCGCGGACGTTGCCCGGCACCGTGACCCGCCAGAGTACGCCGCCCACGCCGAGCGCAATTACCCCGGAGATCAGCAACGCAGCGGTGTCGCGATTCGTCGACCCCCATTCGACGAGGGCGCCAATGAACATCCCGATCGAGATCGCAGCGACGGCGATTCCCATGACGTGAAGGGTCGTACTCTCGATCCGCGATACCGGCGCGGACAGCCCCGTCGGTTTGCGGTTGGAGTACTGCCGAACCGGGCGGTAGTGGGCCTTGCTCATCGGTGCGTCCTCGCCAGCCGGCGGATACCCAGGAACAGCGCACGGTAGCCCTGCTGCAGTGTGGCCACGGCTAGCAGTAGCGGGAGGATCGTGAGTCGGCCGGCCAACATGCCGGGGATCATGACGAGCTGCCCAAGGCGGCCAAGTTGGTCGGCGTCACCGAAGGGTCCCATGGTCGGCGACGGCCCGAAGGTGGAGACGACCGAAATGGCTGTCCAGAGCGAGTCGACTAGTTCATCGCCGGTGAGCGCGAGCATGAACGCTCCGATTCCGCACAGGCCGAAGTGGGCGATCTGATATCCGGTCAGCGCGTCGAGTTCGTCGTCGCTGAGGGTGCGACCGCCGTGCCGCACGAGCGTGACGCCCCTGGGGTCGAGCTGTCGGCGGATCTCGAGCGCGGCGAACAGGCACAAGAGCCAGGCTCGAATGACGCGGAGCCCACTTCCTGCTGATGCGCCCATCGCTCCGGTGGCGACGGCGACGAGCAAGAGGGCCATCGCACCCGACGGGAAGCCGGTCCAGTCGATCACGGCGAGCCCGGTTGTGCTTGAGGCACTCGCAGCCGTGAAGAGCGCGTCGCCGACGGAGAGACCGTCGACCTCACGGAGGAGGGAGAGGGTCACCACGCCGATGATGCCGAGATAGATGCGGAGTTCGGGGCTCTGCACGAATCGACGATGGTTTCCCCGAAGGAGCCAGAACAGCACGAAAAAGCTCATCCCGCCGATGAGCATGAAGACGGTGGCCACGACCTTCGCCCCGCCAGGCGCCGAGACGAGTGAATCGGCTCGATCCGAGAACCCTCCGGTTGACACGGTCGTGAGCGCGTGGATGAGGCTAGAGCGGGCACCAAGGCCGGTGACGAGGTAACCGAATCCGCATGCAGCGGCGAGGGCCAGGTACAGCCGCACCACGCGCTGTCGCCCGATGACGGGGTCAGGGACGAGTCGATCGGCTCGACTTCCACGTCCCTTCGGGATCTGCACGTTGCCCTTCATCGTGCGAGGCAGCGCCACCACACCGGCGAGCAGACCGACGAGGCCGCCGACGAATTGTGTTCCAGCTCGGAAGAGCGACATCGACGTGCCGAGCGACTCTGGATCGACTGTGGTCGCAGCGACCGTACTGAATCCAGCTGCGGACTCAAAAAGCGCTTCGTCAACGGCGGTGATCGTGCCGGAGGCGAGATACACAAGCGAACCGGTCACGACGAGCGATGCCCACGTGGACGCAAGGCCGGCGATCACCCGCGCTGCCGGGGGTCGCTCACGCCGGACGAACGTTCGGCGCGTGGCGATGGTGATCGAACCAGTGATAGCGCTCACGGCGAGAAGCACGAAGGAGTCGCCGAGGTCGTCGGTAACGCCGGCCGCAGCGGCGAGGACCGAGACGACGGTGAAGGCGTAGAGACCATCAGCGACAGCGAGTCGGCTGTAGGAGTCCCTACGCGCAGCCCCGAAACCCGGTGCTGCCCTGCTCGCTTTCCGTTGGCTCACCCGAGTACCCGGTGCACCTCGTCGACCGAGCTGGGCATGGCGACCACCACGACATGGTCCTTGGCCCGCAGACGACTTTTTCCACGGCCGATTTGAGGCTTTCCATCGCGCACGAACGCTGCGATCAGTGCGTCCTTCGGGAGTTCGAGCTCCGAGACAAGCGACCCGTCGGCCGGGCTGCCGCCGGCAACCTCGAGCTCAAGGACCTCGGCGTCGCCGTGCAGGAACGTCGCAACGGCGGCGACTCCACCTCGGACGAAACGCAGGACACCGTTTGCTGTCGCCGTGCGAGGCGAGAGGGCGACATCGACGCCCGCACCGCTCAACAGCCCAAGGAGCGCAAGGCGGTGCAACACGGCCACGGTCTCGGTCGTGCCGTTCGCCTTTGCGAACAAGCACGCCAAAATGTTGGCGTCGTCTTCACCGGTGAGCGCGACAACCATTTCGTAACGGCCGACATCGGCTTCATGGAGCAGGTCGTCGTCGGTGATATCGCCCTCGAGGACGAGGGAATTCTCGAGCTGCTCGGCAAGTTCACGGGCTCGTTCGGGATTCCGCTCGACGACGACCACCTGCACGCCCCGGCTGGTCAGGCTCTTCGCCAACATTTCGGCTGTGCGCCCGCCGCCGAGAAGCATCACCCGCCTCGGTGTGTGCTTCGCGAGGCCAAGCAACTCGATCACCAGTCGTCGAGCTCGTCGTTTCGCCACGATCCGGACGTGATCGCCGGCTTCGAGCCGATGGTCACGGCGAGGAATGATGGTCTCCGCACCGCGTCCGATCGATGCGACCATGAAGTCCCAGTCGGGCTCGAATTCCTTCGCAACGTCGCCCAGACTTCTCCCAACAAGTGGTGCTTCGGCAGGGAGGCTGGCGCCGATCACGACGACCTCCCCGTTCGCCATGTGGGCAACCTCGTCAGCGCCCGGGAAGTCAAGTAACTCGAGGACCTCGGCTGCCGTCTCGGCATCGGGGTCGATGAACAGGTCGGCGCCGGAGGCCTCTCGGACCGCGTGAGCTTCGGGACCGCGCAGGCCGGAGGCTTCGATCCGGCAGATCGTCTGCTTGGCACCCATCGACTTGCCCACCATGGATGCGACCAGGTTGGCCTCATCGTTCGAGGTCACCGCCACGAGCAGTTCGCTGTGCTCCACGCCAGCGCGGCTGAGCGTTTCGGGATGGGTGCCGCTGCCGACAACCGTCAAGACATCGAGCGCGTCATCGAGCCGTCGGAGCTTCGAGCTGCTGAGGTCGACAATCGCAACGTCGTGCCCTTCTCGACTCAGACGGTCGGCAACGTACGAGCCAACTTCCCCGGCACCCACTACGACTACGTGCACAGGTCTTTTCTACTCCTTCGCGAGCCTGATGTGGAGCCTCATGCCCTTAGGAGAGACACCCGGCCTGAAACTCGTGAACGCACTCCTCTGTGATGACGGCGTCGAGGGGCACGTCCCATGCCTCGACGGGAACCGAATCGACCTGCTGAAAGGCGTGCGCCACGCCAATCAGCAGAGGGCGGACCGCAGCGGCATCGGCGATGGCGCGGTCGTAGAAGCCACCGCCCTGTCCGAGGCGCTGACCAGTCTCATCGAACGCAACGAGGGGAACGAGGACGACGTCATGACGAGACAAGAGCACCGGGTCACCACTGATGGGTTCATTGATTCCGAAGCAGCCGGTAACCGTTTCGGACGCCGGCGACCATGGCAGAAAGTCCATGCGATTTCGGCTGACCCGCGGAACGGTAACCAGCGCGCCGCCCTCGGCCAGGTGCGTGAGCGTTGCGTCGAGGCCGACTTCA
>PBTQ01000001.1 GCA_002729125.1 Acidimicrobiaceae bacterium
GAGTACTGGGTCGTCGGCGACACCCCGCCTACCCGCTTCTTCAGCGACTTAGGGTTCACCCGGAACGCTGAGCTCACCGAGGCCATAGGCGATCTCGACTCGCTCCAGATCAGTGCCGAGCAACTCGACCTGCTCGACGTCGATCGGCTCATCATCGCCGCAGACCCCGTCACCCAGGAGGCGATCGAGGCCGATTCGCTATGGCAGAGCCTCTCGGTGTTCCAGGACGATCGCGTCGTGTGGATTCCGCAACGCAGCGAACTCTTTGGGGCGCTCAGCTTCTCGACGATCCTGAGCGTGGAATTCCTCGTTGAGAATTTGGTCTCCCTATTGGCCGAGTCCGGCTCAGCGGACACACCTGATACCGAGCTCAGCCCTGAGGCGGAGGCGGCCATGGCCGCCTTCGCCCTGGTCTACGACAGCGAGGCGGCTTGGGAGGACAAGGCCCCTCACCTCGAGAACGCAGCCTCGCTTGAAGCAAGCAACACCGGTTATCGGGAAGGTGCATCCAACAACGGCGGCATCTCACTCAATCCCACCAGCGCCACGATCAATGGCGACGTGGCCACCGTTATCTACGACGTCTACTTCGGTGATAGCCCCGCATACACCGACCTCGACCGGGTGATCGCCCGAGTCGACGGCGTGTGGCTCGTCACCGAAGAGGACTTCTGCGGCTTCCTGGCGTCGGCGCGCACCCCATGCAACTGACCCCACCTCCTGAAGGGCCCTCCTAACCCCCTACTGCAGGGCAGCAGGCGGCATTCTCGCCCGCCGAGTCCGTAGCTGCGAGCGGACTCGGCGGGCGGTGTCGCGCCCAAACGAGCGCTAGCTCAACGGTAGAGCCACCCCACGCGACGGCAAAGGCGAGAACGGCAAGATGAATGAGGCAATTCGACCAAGACGCATTGCGGCGTGATGGCCTGGGCTTACGGCATGCTGCAGGCGTGCAGGATCTCCTAACGGCATTCGGGGTGGTGTTCGTCGCCGAGCTCGGCGACAAGACCCAACTCGTAGCGGCTGGCTTTGCAACCCGCCATCAAGCCCGCCTGGTCGCGACCGGCGTCGTTGTCGGCTACGTCGCAGTCAGCTCGATATCGGTATTGATCGGCGCCGTCGCTGGCGCCGCCTTTCCCACCCGTGCCGTAAACATCGCCGCAGCGCTCGTATTCGTCGCTGTCGGGTTCGCCACCTTGCGCGCCGGCGACCCCGATGTCGGCGACCCTAAACAGTCGGGGACCGGCCGAGCGGCGGTGGGTGTCGCCGGGTCGATCGCGCTAGCGATTGTGCTGGCCGAACTCGGCGACAAGACGATGCTGGCAACGATCTCACTGGCTGCCGGCGGCGAAACGGTCGCCACATGGATCGGCGCGACGGCCGGCATCGCTTCGGCGGGGCTCCTTGGGGTCGTGTTTGGCGACGCCATCGCTCGACGGATGCGCCCGCGAGCCGTTCGGCTCGGCGCGGCGGCGCTCTTTCTCAGCATTGGCCTCTTGGTCCTAACCGTCGAGCTCCGATAGCCTGGTTAGGCACGCCTAACTGATCACAGCCTGATCAAAATACTCCGATGAGAGGAGTCCCTGTGTACGCAGAAGTTCACTCGGTTGAGCGCCTGAGCCCATCGATGGTCCGCGTCGTCTTGTCCGGTGGTGAGCTCGATGCGTTCGAGCCCTCCCCCGCCACCGATGCTTACATCAACGCCCGATTCCTTCCATTGAACTCACCTGTCCCTGTGCCGTTCACCGACGACGACCTCGATGGCGTTGACGTAGAGCTGCGACCAAAGCCACGACGCTTTACCGTTCGACGCTGGAACGCTGACGCCTCAGAGCTGACCATCGACTTCGTCGCCCACGGTGACGTCGGTTTCGCCGGCAATTGGGCACAACGCGCAAAGCCTGGTGACCGGCTTCAATTCTCCGGCCCGAGCGGCTCTTACCGACCTTCGATCGACGTTGATTGGCACCTGATGGTCGGCGACGAATCCGTGCTGCCCGCAATCGGGGCGGCGCTCGAGGCAATAGAGCCCGGGCGGCACGTCCAAGTTGTAGCTGTCGTTGACGACGCAGGGTGTGAACTTGACCTCCCGAGCCGAGGTGACGTGTCGATCACCTGGCTACACCGGGACGGCGTAGCCGATATCGAGGCTCTACTTCCCGATGCCGTTGCGGCAACGACTTTTCCTGAGGGAAGTTTCGACGTCTTCGTTCACGGCGAGGCCGCAGAGGTGCGCGCCGTGCGTAAACACTTGCTCGCCGAGCGAGGCGTCACCTCGGACCGTGCATCAATCTCGCCGTATTGGCGCCGCACCTACACCGACGAGGCCTGGCGGGAGATTAAGCGCGACTGGGTCGCTGACCAGGCCAACGACGTCTGACACCACCACCCCGTATGGGGTCCCGCATAGCAATCAGCTCGATGCTTGGGCGCGTGCCTCGCCAAGAAGTTCGATCACAGCTGGGCGTGCCTGATCGGAATCGGTGAGTGGGTTAGCGAACGGCAACCTCGCCATACGCGGTCCGGCTGGGGTGTCTGCGGTAAGCGTCACCCCGTAGCGGTCGATTCCCACCATCTTCGCGTCGGTCGCATCGCCGAGACCGGCGAGCACCTGCACGTAGAGCAGGTTGGCGTCGCGATGGTCGTCATTCATGTGCTCGACGACGCCACCGGCGACCTCGGAAAGCGGATCGACCTCAGCTCCGGCGTAGTCGTCAGCATCGACCCAGCTCATGTGACCAAAGCCACCGACGTAGCGGACCGACTCGACGTTGATGCGCCAGAAACCGAAGTCGGTGAAGTCGGCATAATAGGACGCGTACGGATGCTTCTCGAGATAGCGATCACGGAGATCACCGGGCTGCTCAAGCAACTCGATTCGCCCGACCATGGTAAGACGGGCGTTCCCGAGCGGGTCTCCGTCGCCGCTCATGTCGACCATGAGCATGCTCACTCGGTCGTCACCGCGAGCGTTGACCGTGTGCTCGGCCATCTCGCTAATCAGCACGATCGGCTGACCAACATCATCGGCTGCGTAAGAGACAACGCTGCCGTATGGGTAGCCCGCTGAAGTCAAAGTCGACAGCGTCGCCATTCGGTTCGCGGCGACGAGCGTGCGGGACAACTCGGCGTCGACCGGAAAAGACGATGGATCACCTGCAATCGGTGGGCCCGCCCGGCCTCCACCATGTTCTTTCGGCCGACTCATGGGAATACTCCTTCGAGATCATCCAGAATCATATTCGCCGCTGCGACCCCACCCTGCTGCCACGCCAACGGATCAACAACGTGGACGTTCCCCGATTCGGCTGCGCCGAGGGTCGGATAGAGCGGATGGTCGAGAATGGCCTGAATGGTGCCATCGACATCGCTGCCGTCGGGATTGGCGCCTGCGCCAAACACGAAGAGGTGATCGGCATCAGCGAGTCCGAGTTCCTCAAGCGAGAGCTGCACGTAGCGGATGCCGGTGTCATCGGCCGGAACGGCAGAAGGCCACGAAAAACCGACGTCATCGAACACCTGGCCCGCAAAGTGGAACCTCGTGTGGAGCCGGATAAGTGGACCGAGAGCCCGCACGATGGTGGTCTCCACGCCGGCGGGGTCCCCAATCGCCGCCTGAAGGTCCGCGACGCGAGCGTCGTAGGCGGCAAGTTCTTCAATCATCTCCGCCTCCCTTCCGACAGCTGCGGCGATGCGCACTCCCGAACCGCGCCAGTCCGTCAGGTCATGCTCGACTGCAACGGTGGGAGCGATCCGCGAATACACGTCAAACGTTTCCTGCAGGCCGGAGTCGAAACCAATGATGAGATCGGGTCGCATGGCCGCCATCAATTCCGGGTTCTCATCAGGAAACCCGATCGATTCGATCCCGTCTAGGTCGTAGTTTGAGAGCAGGCGTGTCACGTTTATCGGCCCGTCTGGTAGCGGCGCGCCGACGATGTTCTCGACACCGAGAAAAAGCAGTACCGGCAGAATCGTCCCTGCATCCAGAATCAGGATCCGCTCCGGCGAGTTCGGCACCTCGGTCGTTCCGAACGCATGCTCCACCACCCGTACCGTCAGGGACTCGGCAACCGCCGTCGTTTCCGTCACTTCGTCGAGTCCCGTCGTGGTCGACGCCACTGCGAGCGAAACCGTCGTGATCGAGGCTGCGGGTCCCGAAGCCAGCTCACCAGGCGTGCCTCCACCACCGCTCGATCCGCAAGCAACAGCGAACAGAGCAAGAACAGCGACAGCAACTCGATACTTCACGCCAGCTCCTCGATGGTCTTGACGAGTTCACCGATCAGCCGTATCCGGCCCTCAACACCTTGAAAGCCGACCCGGTCGAGAATCGCAACCCGCCCAGCGGCGACAGCGGGGATGGCCTTCCAAAGGGGCTGATCCTCGGCCGCCGCCAGCGCATCCGATTCCGACTCAAGTTCGAGGTTCTGGAGCAACAGCAACACGTCGCCATCAAGCAGCGTTAGTTGCTCGTCTGAGAGCGGGCGGATGCGCCCAAACGCCTCGTTGGCGAAGTCGCCGCCACCGGGTGACACGGTCAAGCCGAGGTCCAGGAGCGTCGCCGGAACCGCAGCGGGCGCGTCGACCCATGCCGCAAAGGCGAAGTCGTAAACGCTTGCAACGCTTACGGTGAGACCGGGGGCGAAAACACCTCGAGCCTCGGCGAGGGCGCGGTCGTAGAGCCCCAACAGCCCATCACCTCGCCCAGGAACGCCGAGCGCATCGGCGAGTTCGCGCACCCGGTCCCGCCAGTCGTCAGCTTGCAAGACTACGATGTCATCGGCAAGCCCATCGATGAGGTCACCGGCATCTGCAAGGTCGATGAAGCTCTGTCCGACAATCAGCAGGTCGGCATCAAGAGTCCAGAGTTCTTCTGGGTTGAGGTCGAACGACGACCTAAATTCGATGCCCAAAGTGTCGCGCTCGATCCCGACAAAGCCATCGGTCCCATTTGTCGTGGAAAAAACCGGTGTGACCCCCATGGCCAAGAGGTCGGCAAGTAACTCATCCTCCCCTAGGGCCACGACCCGGCCGATGTCGAGCGGCGAGTCTTCGATCACTATCGACTCTGGCTGCTCCACCGGCCCGTGGGTCGATGAACTCGAGTGTGCGGCATCGTCATCGGGTCCAGAGGTCGCCGTCTCAGATCCCGACTCGCTTACACGTTCAGGGCCCGACGCCGACCCAGCCAGATCGGCGTTGCTGCCAACGGTGGCTTCGGGGCCTCCGCAGGCTGAGGCGAGCAGCGCAAGAGCCACCATGACCGCTGGTAACGATGGGCGAGAGAGAAAGCGGCGATCGAACACTGTAGGGAGTGTACAGAAAGCCTCGTAAATTTTATTAGGACTACCTATCATCAGCGCAATGAGCGTGACGGATGAGTCTTCTGTCGATGTCAGCCCAGGTGACGGTGTCTTGTCCCGGGTGTCCTGGGTCGCGCTCGCAGCCCTGATCGCAATGGTCGCCGCTTTGTTGATCTGGCCCGAGTCGATCCCTGAATTCCAGTTCTCGTGGTTCGAGGTGGTGGGCATCGTCGGCGTGCTAACCGGCGGCCCGATCATGGCTTCGACGATGGCCCACACACGCAGCCCCACCGCTGGCCCCCTGGTGCGCAACCATGCCCTGGCCCTTCCATGCTCGCTCGCGCTCTTTTCCTTGTTTGTCCTATTGAGCCTGCGCTGTGGCTCTCTCGAGATCGACAACGCCACCGCCTGGAATGCGCTCTTCGACTACGACGACCGCACCCAAGGACAGATCGTGGTCCGGGAGCTGCGAACACCCCGAACCCTCCTAGGAGCGGTCGCCGGCGCCTGCCTTGCCGTCGCAGGCGCAATCACTCAGGGCGTGACCCGGAACCCTCTCGGGGCCCCGGGTATCCTCGGGGTCAACACGGGCGCGTCATTCGCGATCGTGACCGCCATCTTCGTTGGCGGCTTCGTATCCCCCGAAGGCTATGTCTGGTTCTCTTTCATCGGAGCGGCCGGCGCTGCAGTGCTCGTCTATGCCGTCGCCTCAGTCGGGCCGGGTGGCGCCACCCCAGTCAAGCTCGCCCTCGCTGGTGTCGTGATCACCGCCCTGCTTAGCGCCTGGACTACGAGCCTCTTGCTGCTGGACCAAGAGACCCTCGACCAAGCCCGCTTCTGGCTGGCGGGTTCAATCGCCGCGCGGGGCACCGACGAGATCGCGCTGCTGTGGCCCATCATCATCACCGCTCTGATCAGCGCCATGGCGCTCGGTCGGCAGGTGAACCTCTTGTCGATGGGTGAGGACGTCGCAGCAGGTCTTGGACAGCGCGTCAACTCCGTCCGGGCGATCTCAGCGGCAGTGGTCGTCGCCCTGGCTGGCAGTGCCGTTGCGATTGCCGGCCCGGTCGCCTTCATCGGCCTTGCGATCCCTCACATGGTGCGGGCGCTCGTGGGACCCGACTATCGCTGGATAATCCTCTACAGCCTGGTTCTCGGCCCCTGCCTGCTCCTTGGCGCCGACGTCGTCGGTCGGGTCGTCGTCCGGCCGTCCGAGCTCCAAGTCGGAATCGTCACCGCAGCAATTGGAGCGCCGTTCTTGATTTATCTCGTCCGGTTCACGAAGTTGGCGGAGCTGTGACGTTCGCCATCGCTGCGCCCGCAGCCAACACCGCAATGATCGTCACCGCCAGCTTGCTCGGCGTCTTCGCTGCGCTCCGTCTGGCCGACGTCGTCCCCAATCGACGCTTTTCGTTTCGTATTGGGCCAGTCAGTGCACTCATTCAGTCCCGCGTGATCGTCATCGGGGTGGCCGGGTTGATACTCGCCGGCACCTTGTTGGTCATCGGATTGATCGTCGGCGACTTCCCGATCGGCGCATGGGACGCCCTCGGCGAGGCGTTCTGGGCCCGGGGAGGTGAGTTCGACTTCATTGTCAACACGCTCCGCTTCCCGCGAGTGACCGTTGCAATCCTCGCGGGCATGTGTCTCGGCATGTCAGGCGCCATCTTCCAGGCCTTGATCAACAACCCGCTGGTCTCGCCCGACATCATCGGAGTCAATACAGGCGCTGCAGTCTTCGCCGTGCTAGTCCTCGCAACCGGGAAGAACATCGGACTGTTGCCCGTAGCCGCCTTCGGTGGTGCGCTGGGGGCTGCCGCGATCATCTACCTTCTCGCCTGGAAGCGTGGTGTTTCGGGTTCGCGGCTCGTGCTCGTCGGTGTTGGGGTGCAAGCGCTGCTCGGGGCTGTGATCACCTTCATCACCGTCCGTTTCCCGATCGAGAGGATCGCCGCCGCTGCTCGTTGGCAAGCCGGTTCACTATTCGGCGTCAGTTGGGAAGACGCCCGGACGCTCACCATCGGCTTGTTGCTGCTCACCCCGGCCGCATTCGTCTTGACCCAACGTCTGCGGCTTCTGCAGTTGGGAGACGAAGCGGCGGCGGGACTCGGCATCCACGTCGAACGCGACCGATTGGCGTTGATCGCAGTTGCATCAGGGCTCGCGGCCGTGGCCGTCGCCGTCACCGGCCCGTTGGGCTTCGTCGCCCTTCTCGTCCCTCACATGGTGCGGCTTATGGTCGGCCAACTCACCGGCGGCACCTTATTGCTGACCGCAGTCGGCGGCGGCGCCTTCCTGCTCAGCGCCGATCTGATCGCCCAGCGCCTGTTCGCGCCAACGAGCCTGCCGGCCGGTGTCGTCACCGGCGCAATCGGCGGTCCGTACTTCCTCTTCCTCTTGGCCAGGTACAACCGTGCACTCTGAGTCCGACGCACCGACACTCAGCACCGAGGACCTGACGTTGTCCTACGGCGGCCCCAACATCGTCACAAAACTCGGCATCGTGATCCCGCCCGGCGAGATCACGGCGATCATTGGGGCCAACGGCTGCGGCAAGTCGACGCTGCTTCGAGCCATGGCCCGCCTGCTCAGACCGGTTAGCGGCGCAGTGATCCTTGATGGTGAAGCGATCAACGAACAGCCCACCAAAGCAGTTGCCCGCCGACTTGGCCTACTGCCCCAAGCGCCCCGCGCACCTGAGGGTGTGATCGTGTCCGACCTCGTGCGGCGCGGCCGCTATCCCCACCAGAAGGTGTTCCAGCAGTGGAGCCCCCGCGACGAGGAAGCCTGCGAACGGGCAATGCGGCTAACCGACATGCTCAAATTCGAGGAACGGCCCGTAGACGAACTCTCCGGTGGCCAGCGCCAGCGCGCGTGGATCGCCATGGCGCTCGCCCAGGACACGCCGCTGATGTTGCTCGATGAGCCGACGACCTACCTTGACATCGCGCACCAAATCGACGTGCTCGAACTGCTCAAACAGCTCAACGCAAACGAGGGTCGCACCATCGTAATGGTGCTACACGACCTCAATCTGGCGTCCCGTTACGCAAACCACCTTGTCGCAGTGGCTGATGGTGGGATCGTTGCTGAGGGGGTCCCCGGCGAGGTGATCACATCCGAGATCGTTGAGCGGGTTTTTGGCCTGCCGACGGTCGTGATCGAAGACCCGGTGACCGGTTCGCCGCTTTGCGTTCCTGCAATCAGCTGATCGTGTAGTCACGCAAGAGCTTGTTGAGCTCAATGACGTGAAGCTCTTCCTCACCGATCTGGGTCCGAGCAAACTCTTCGAGGTACACGGAATCTCCCTCAGCGATCTCAAGCATCTGCCGGTAAAGATCGAGCGCACGACGTTCGTGGGCGATCGACTCGCGCAACACGGTCTCGAGTGAATGGTCGTGGCTTTCCTCGATATGAGCGATGCCCTGGTCGGGATGGCCACCGAGGCCAGTAACCAGTTCGCCCACCATCTGGGCGTGGAGAAGCGACTCCGACGCTTGTGCCTTCATGAAATCGACAAGGGGCAACCGGTTAGGACCAGTGATGACCAGTGCGTAGTGGGTGTAGCGGACCACGCCGGCCAACTCGGCCTTCATGATCTCATTGAGCACGGGAATAAGCTTTTCGGTGTCGAAAATCTCGTCAGACATCAGGCACTGCCTTCTCTGGGGAAGCCCCATTCTAGAAGCATTCGACAACCTCCAACTCGTCGAGCTTCATCGCAATAGCAAACGTCACAGCGCCGAGGTTGACCAAGACACCGGGAACGAACACCGGCTCACTGCGCCTCTAGAAGATCGGCCATTTGCGTTGCTTCGAGGGCAAGTGCCCCCGCCTGACCCTGGTCCCAAACCCCTGAATCAGCATCATGCGTGAGTCAGATTGTCCGGGTCCCTGAGCAAACCTTCGGTGGAGGGGATCGGGACGTAGGTTCTGATTGCGGGACACGACAGATCGGGGACAAAGCCAGCAACCGATTGACGTCAGGTCGATCGCTCCCCCAGACTTCGAAGACAGTCAAAAAGAGAAGTGAGTCAGATGATGAATCCTTACCCGACGCAGCGATCAAACCGGGCCTTCAGGGTGCTGGCTACTGCAGTTGTGGTTCTGTGCTTCGCTGCTTGCAGCAGTTCGGACGACACCAGTGCAGAGGGAGCTGGCGCTGCGGAGGAGGCTTCTTCAACGACTGCGTCCCCCACGACGACGGATACGCCATCAACGACGACCGAGTCGCCGACCACGACGATTCCCGAAACGACGACTGTGCCTCCTGTGACCGTTACGACAGCAACGACCTTGCCCTTCGATGACGAACCGCCGGAAGCTCCGACAGGTTTGGTTTGTCTCGGTATTGGTGGGGGCAGTATGGAAGTGCTCTTGGCGTTTGATGCCCCATCCGAACCTACGGATATTGAGACGATCCGTGTGTACGTCGACGAGGGGAGCGGCTTTCAACGTGTCGCCAAAACAACGATTGAAGGTTCTCCGGCGTCGTTGGGCAGCGTCTTTGATCTCAACACCACCGATCCGACAACATGGTCGATGGGGGTCTATCCAGTGCCGAACGCTGCGGAGATCGGCATCGCTGTGACGTTCGGCGACGCCGCCGGCAACGAATCGGGCTGGTATCCCATCACGGTGACGCCGACGGGAACCAGTTGCTCGTAACCCGAGTCGGCATCGCTGGCGAATGGGTGGGCGGCCCGAGGTGCTGCCGTTGAGGAGTTGAAGAGGTGCCGCCGTTGAGGAGTTGAAGGGGTAGGGGATACCCCGGCGTCGGCGCTTTTTGCCAGGCTGCGTCTAGGCCACGAGATATCTCAAACTGACCGTTACTGCCGAGAACTGATCGGGGGAGAGTTCCCTGTAATTAAGGGGCGGTTGGGGTTTTCGTCAGTTCTGTCAGGGTTGTGTTGTCGGTCTGGGGGACCGAAGGTCGGAGGTTCAAATCCTCTCAGCCCGACCCCTGAGAATCCCTGCTTCGGCGGGTATTCTCGCCGTTCTGGGATGGGTTGCTCGAGCGAGATAGATGAACTGCTGACCGCTTATCAAGCTTCGCTGACCCACTGAGGTGTGCGCGGCCACGGTCTAGAGTCGCGGCCGTGAAGCAGGTGGCTGTGTGTCTGGTTGTGGCGGTGGCGTTGACGGGCTGCGGTAGTGGCGCTTCTCCCGAGGAGCTTGAAGAAGCGCTTGGCCGAATCGAGGAATTCGAGGAAGTGCTTGACCGCATCGAGGAGCTGGAAGCGGAGTCAGCGTTGATCGATTCGAACGACCTGGTCGAGTTGACTCCGGCGGCGATTGGTGCGCGGTTCAGCGATGCCGTTTGGAGGGTGGAAACAGGCGCCTGCGCGGATTACGCCACGGGGTCGGGGTTCGCCGTATCTGAAACCATCGTGGTGACGAACCAACATGTTGTTCAAGGCGACCTGGCGCCCCTCCTGGTTTCCCGAGATGGTCGAAGGGTCGCAGCACGCGTCCTCGATTCCAGCATGGAGCTTGACGTTGCCGTCTTATACGTCGATGAACCGCTCAACGCCCATCTCGAATGGGCGGACCTTGACGCGCTGCGTGAGGGCGACCCGGTTGTCAGCCTCGGCTATCCGGCTCCGTACAACGAGTTTGCCGTCAGCCCCGGGACCCTTCTGTCGTTCATTGTCGAAGATGGCAGCAGGATTGGTGTGGTCTCAGATGAGAGCAGCGACTACGGCTCCAGTGGCGGGCCCCTTCTCTCAGCTGACGGCCGCATCATCGGAGTCGTCACGGAATTCGTCGACGCAGAGCTTTCAGGTCAGACGAACGGACAGAGCTACACCTATGACCGTCTGGGCGACTTCATCGAGCAGGCAGAGCGGGCTCAGCCTAAGTCCGTCTCAACGTGTGATGGCTTCGTCTACGGAACCAACGAAATCGCAGACTCGCTGTGGGGCCTCTGCGCCGATGAGCGCTACTGGGCATGCGACAGCCTCTTCAACCTGGATCTGCATCTTCCCGTCGGCGGCGAGTACATCGACTTCGGCGCAACGTGCGGGGATCGCGTCGAGACTGACCGCTACTGCGTCGAGGAGTTCGGAACGATGAATCCGCTGCAGTATGGGGACGATCCGTTTCTCGACGACTTTCATGATGCGTGTCTTGGCGCCGATGGCGATGCCTGCGACACGTTGTGGATGGCAACGGCTCAGTTCGAAAACGCTGCGTACTTTGACGTCGCAGCTACTTGCGGCGGTACTGAGGACTTTGATGTCGTGTGGTGTGGTGACATCGTCCCTGAGCTCATCGGTGACCCCTAGATTTTCCCGTGATGACGACTGCAGTGCCTGACGAGGCGTGACGAGACGAAACGCGGTGAGCCACCGCGGCACCTTCCGGAACCAGGGCGAAGGCGAAGGAAAGCAAGCCCATGGCGCGCTTTCCGCCCCTCGAAGGTTCCCACTGTGGGCGGTCAAGCCGAGCGACTCAGGATGCCTCGTCGCGTCCTCGGGAATGTTCACCGGGCTCTAGGCTCCTCCCTATGACTCCCGAGGAGTTCCGCGCTGCGGCTCACGAGCTGATCGACTGGCTGGTCGACCGTCGGGTTGCGATCGAGGACCGTCCCGTGCGGCCCCCCGTACAGCCGGGCGACATTCGGCGAGCGCTGCCCACCCAACCGCCGCAGGGTGGAGATTCGGCGAGTGACCTGATCGCTGATCTTGAGTCGATTATCGCCCCGGGCATCACCGAGGTGCAGCATCCGATGCACTTCGGTTGGTTCCCGTCGAACGCAAGCCTTTCCTCGATTCTGGGTGACATCGCGTCGTCAGGCCTCGCCTCGCTCGGCATCTCGTGGGAATCGTCGCCGAGCCTCACCGAGGTTGAGGAAGTCGTGGTCGATTGGCTCCGTGATCTGACCGGACTCAGCGATGTGTGGTCTGGTGTTATCCAGGACACGGCGTCGACTTCCTGTCTCGTCGCCATGCTGGCGGCCCGTGAGCAGGCCACCGGCCACGCCCAGGCCGGGGGCGGGGTGCTTGGCTTCGGCAAACGGCTCCACGTCTACACCACTGACGAAGCCCACTCGTCGGTGCGGAAGGCTGCTCTGCTCGCCGGTTTTGCCGCCGACGACATTCGGGTGATCGAGGTCGATCCTGTCAGTCGAGACATGCAGGCCGATGCGTTGGCCGAGACGATGGCCGCCGACGTTGCTGCCGGTGGGGTGCCGGCGATCGTGGTCGCGTCGCTCGGCACGACCGGCGTAACGGCGTTCGATCCGTTACCGGAGATCATCGAGACCGCTCGCCGCCACGGCGCATGGGTCCACGCCGATGCCGCGATGGCTGGCTCGGCGATGCTCCTGCGTGAGTACCGTCACCTCTTCGCAGGGGTCGATGACGCCGACTCGATCTCGTGGAATCCTCACAAGTGGATGGGCACGATCCTCGACACATCGCTGCTGTACCTGCGAGATCCCGAGCACCTGATCCGGGTGATGTCGACTAACCCGAGTTACCTGCAGTCGACCGCCGGCGGGGAGGCCACCCAGTACCGCGACTGGGGCATCCCGCTTGGGCGCCGCTTCCGAGCGCTCAAGCTCTGGTACCAACTCCGACTCGATGGCCCGGAGGCGATTCGTCAGCGACTCCGTCGCGACCTCGACAACGCTCAATGGTTCTCTGAACGCATCGCCGAGAAGCCGGGCTGGGAGGTCGTAGCACCGGTGCGGCTCCAGACCGTGTGCGTGCGCCACACACCCACTGAGCTCAACGGTGATGCAGCAGCGATCAGCGATCACAACCAGCGTTGGGTCCGTGAGGTCAACGTGTCGGGCGCCGCCTTTCTGTCCCCGTCGCTGCTTGACGGCGGATGGATGGCGAGGGTGTCAATCGGTGTGGAGTCGACCGAACGACGACATCTTGAGCGGTTGCTCGACCTGATGGACGAACACACCCGCATGTGAGCGGACGCATCCCATTGGCAGTTCAGTACCCGTCGGTGAGCGGTCCGTCGAGACCAGGGCGGTCTGCCGCCACATGAGACGGCGTCAGCTCAAGCTCGACCAGTCGATCGGGCCAGGCCGAGCCACCGATATTCGCTGCGGTGGCTTGGGCGAGAGCGTCAGCGGTGTGAATGCCGTAGCCGCCTTGGCCGACCAGCCAGTAGAAGCCGTCGACAGCCGGGTCGAAGCCACTGACGGGTGTGCGATCCGAGGTGAAGGTGCGCAGGCCGGCCCAAGTCGAACGGACGTGACGCACCTCGAGGGTCGTGAACGCTGCAAGGTTGTGAAGGCCGAGCGCGACATCGTGTTGCTCGGGCTTTGCATCGCACGGTTCCGAGGGTGTCTCGTCGGCCGGTGAGACGAGCAGGCCGCCTGGTTCCGGCTTGCAGTAGCCGATCATGCCGCTGCGGTCGTCAGGTTGGAACGCGGTGATCGGCCAGCGACGGACCTCGTCGGCGTCGAAGTGCCCGGGGATTGCAGCGATCGCAATGGTGCGGCGCAAGGGATGCAGACCGAGAGGCTGAGCGCCCGCAAGTTTGCCAATCCGGTCGCCCCATGCGCCTGCGGCGTTGACCGCCACCGATGCTGTGAGCGTGTGGTTGCCGGCAGCGACCCGCCATGAGCCTTCGGTGCGTTCAAGTGAACGCACCGGCGCCGATGTGTGGATCGTGCCATCGGCGGCGCAAAATCGCTGGACGTAGTTCTGGTGGTAGCCGGCGACGTCGATGTCTTTGGAGTCGGGTTCCCACAGCGCCCCGGCGATCTCGGGCCGCAGGATTGGCAGGATCTCCCGGGCCTGGTCGCCATCCAGGAACTCGGTTGTCGGGACAAGCGTCTTGGCGTGCTCAACCTGGGCCTTGAGTGCTTCTACGCGCGGTTCGCGCCCGACCATGAGTTCCGGTCTGGGGCCGAGGAAGGGAAGAAGCGACGCTTTCGACGCGAGGGTGAGCTTGCGGACTTCGTCGTTGCCGTAATTTTCGAGGTACTGCGCCGCCGATCGACCAGTCGTGTGGAATGCCAAGGTCGCTTCGGCCTCGACCAGCACGACCGACGCTCCCTGTTCGGCGAGTCGGGCTGCGGCGGATACGCCGGCAATCCCGCCCCCGATGACGACGACGTCACAGCTCCTCATGGCCTGCACCCTAGAGCGGGAGTACCATCGCGGTATGGCCGTCACCGATGCGAATCCCGACAGTTTCCGCCGTATGGACGAGTCCACTGCTGAGCAGTGGGCTCACATCGGCGCTCGGACCTTCGAGAACCAGGGTCGGGTCGCCGACCGCATGATCATGCTGCTCGAGTCACTTACCGAGATCAGCGATGGCTTCATCACCGACCAGCTCACCCACTGCCTGCAGACGGCGACGATGGCCGAGAAGGCCGGCGCCGACGAAGAGATGATCTTCGGTGCGCTCATGCACGACGTCGGCAAGGCGATCTCGGTGCCCAACCACGGTGCCATATCGGCGGAGATGATCAAGCCCTACGTGCGCGACGACGTCTACAAGGCGATCCTCAATCACCAGGACTTCCAGGGGAAGCACTACTACGGCCATTTCGGTGCCCCCACCGATCTGCGCTTCACGAAGTACGTCCAGACCGAGTCGTGGTGGGCGCTGTGTGCCGAGTTCACCGACGACTGGGATCAGCAGGCCTTCGATCCCGACGCCGAGACGTATCCGCTCGAGTATTTCGAGCCCCTGATCCGCAAGGTCACCGCCCAGGCCAAGCAGGCCCTCGGCGACTGACATGCGCAGCGTCGCTCGTCTTGACGGCTAGTGCGGCGTGAGGCCGCCGTCGGCGATCAGCGCCTGGCCGGTGATGAAACTGCCGGCGTCGGAGCACAGCAGCAGAGCTGGGCCAACCATCTCGTCGGGGTGAGCGCCTCGCTGCATGAACGCCGCCTTCTGCATCGACTCGACTGCTTCGGGCGGGTTGTTCATCACCATGTCGGTCATGACTGTGCCGGGAGCCAGGGCGTTGACCCGGATGCCGCTCGGGGCGAACGCTGCGGCCATCGACCGGGTGAGTCCCAGAAGTCCGGCCTTGCCGGCGGAATACATGGCGCCGTGCGGGTTGAACAGGAAGGCCGCCGCCGAGATGATGTTGAGCACCGCCGCATTGCCGGACGCCTCAAGGTGGGGCAGCGCCCGTTCGACAAGGAACGCCGGCCCGCGCAGGTTCGTGTCGAGGGACTTGCTCCATGCCTCCTCGGTGAGATGACCGAGTGGCAAGGCCAGTGCGTTGGCGGCGCCGTTGACGACGATGTCGATGCGGCCGAAGGCGGCGACCGTCTCATCGACCAGATTCGAGATCGAGTCGAGATCACCCATGTGCGTGGGAACGCCGATCGCTTCGATTCCCATCTCGGTGAGGTGTGCGACCATGGCGTCGCAGGCGTCGGCCTTGCGGCTCGCCACTGCGATCTTGGCCCCGGCGACTCCGAACCCCTCGGCGATCGCCTTGCCGATGCCGCGGGTGCCGCCGGTGATGATGGCGACCCGACTGGTCAGGTCGTGGAGGTTGACGAGTTTTTCGCGATCCATGGTGTGGTCCTCGTGGGTGTGTGGGTCAGCTGGTGGTGGAGCCGCCGTTGACGGCGATGGTCTGGCCGGTGATCCACGCCGCTTCGTCGGAGGCGAGGAAGGTGACGGCGTACCCGATGTCGTTCGGCGTGCCGGTTCGGCCGACCGGGATCAGGCGGGACATTTTTTCGGTGATCTCGCTTGGCCCGCCCTCGCGGTCCATCAGGCCGATGGCGAGGGTGTTAGCGGTGACCCCGTCTCGGGCGGTCTCGAGCGCAAGGTGTCGCATGAACGAGATTGCGCCGCCCTTGCCGGCGCCGTAGAGCGATACGCCGATGTTTTGTCCGTGGGTGCCGGAGCCGGATGAGATCGTGATGACTCGTCCGTGTCCTCGCTCGCACATGCCGTTGATCACGGCACGTGTGCAGTTGAGAACGCCGACGATGTTGATGTCGAGAAAGGGACCCCAATCGTCGGGGGTCGTCTGCCGGAAGGGGAGGGGACGCATGCCGGGCGGGATGCCGGCGTTGTTGATCAACACGTCGACCGGGGCGACCGCGGCGAGGGATGCGGTCACGGCCGCGAGCTCGGTGACGTCGAAGGGGAGCGCGACTGCCCGTTCGCCGAGTTTTGCTGCTGCGCTCATCGCCCGGTCGGGTTCGAGGTCGTTGACGTAGACGTGAGCGCCCGCATCGATCAGCACCCGGGCGATGCCGAGGCCAACACCCTGGCCGGCGCCGGTGACGAGAGCAGTGCGATCGGTGAGGTCGAACACGAGCCTGCACCGTAGTGTGCGGCCATGAGGGAGGACCCAAACGACACTCGCCTGCGCCGCTTCGAGGGACGCCGGGCCCTGGTCACCGGCGCCAGCCGCGGCATCGGGGCCGGTATCGCCGAACGGCTCGCCGCCGAGGGTGCCGATGTTGCCCTCGTCGCTCGAACTCGGTCCGAACACGCCGTACTCGAGGGCTCACTTGAAGAGACTGCGGCGCGTTGTGAAGCACATGGCGCCCGCTCGGTGATCGTCGTCGCCGACATCACTCGTCCCGACGACCGGGAGCGTCTGATCGCCGAGGCGGTCGAGGGTCTCGACGGATCGATCGACGTGTTGGTTAACAACGCAGCGGCGGCGATCTACCAACCAATGGCCGACTACCCGTTGAAGCGTCGCCATCTCACGTTCGAGGCCAACGTTCACGCGCCGCTCGACCTAGCCCAGGCGGTGCTTCCGCCGATGGTCGAGGCAGGGGAAGGCTGGATCCTCAACCTGTCGAGCGGCACCGCCAGCCCTTGGGTCGGCCCACCCTTCGAGGTCGGCAGTCTGGGTACTACCATTGCGATCTATGGCGCGTCGAAAGCAGCGCTCGACCGGCTCACCAATGGCCTTGGTGCTGAGTTGTTCGGCAGTGGCGTGCGGGTCAACGCCGTACAGCCGCGCGCGGCCGTACTCTCTCAAGGCGCGGTCAAGCTCGCCGGGAAGAAGTTGCGACCCGAACAGGTCGAGTCGATCGAGCAGATGGTCGAGGGATCTGTCGTGCTCGCCTGCTGTGACGAAGACGTCACCGGCCGGTCGACAGTCAGCCTTGAGAACCTTGTCGCGTTCGACCTCGCCGTTCGAGGGCTTGACGCCCGACCACTGCCGTAGGCGTCGCCATTTCCCGGCGGGAACGGAGAACGCCCCGCCGGTGGCAAGGGCCAGCCGGCGGGGCGTTCTTGAGTTTGCGGCGGGCAGGGCCCGCATCAGGCTCAGGCCAGATCGAAGCGATCTGCGTCCATGACCTTGGCCCACGCCTTGGCGAAGTCAGCGACGAACTTGTCGCCCGCGTCGTCGGAGGCGTAGACGTCGGCCAGTGCCCGCAGGATCGAGTTCGAACCGAACAGGAGATCGTTGCGGGTAGCGGTCCATTTGGCCTCGCCGCTGGCCCGGTCGGTGCCGTTGAAGACGCCCTCGCTGGTAGGTGAGTCACTCCAGACGGTGCCGATGTCCATCAGGTTGACGAAGAAGTCGTTGCTGAGGGTGCCGACACGGTCGGTGAGCACTCCGTGGCCAGCGGTGCTGACACCGAGGACACGGAGACCGGCGACAAGGACGGCCATCTCTGGGGCGGTCAGCCCGAGCAAGTGGGCCTTGTCGACGAGCAGGTGCTCGGCGACGTCGGCGTTGCCCTTCCCGAGGTAGTTGCGGAAGCCGTCCCAGCGGGGCTCGAGCCAGGCGAAGCTCTCCTCTTCGGTCTGCTCCTCGGAGGCGTCGCCACGACCGGTTGAGACGTCGACGCCGATCTGCACGCCACCGGCAGCGGCAGCGGACTCGACGGCGGCGGTGCCACCGAGGACGATCAGGTCGGCCATCGAGGCGTCGAAGCCAAGGCTCGACTGGACGTTCTCCAGCGCCGAGAGCACCTGACGGAGAGTCTCGGGCTTGTTGGCCTCCCAGTTACTCATCTGGCTTAGACGGATGCGACCGCCGTTGGCACCGCCCCGGTGATCAGACTGGCGGTAGGTTGAGGCTGAGGCCCAAGCAACGAAGACCAGGTCGGTGATGCTGACGCCCGACTCGAGGATTGCAGCCTTGGCGGCAGCGATCTGTTCGGCGTTGAGCTCGGTACTAGCCGGGATGGGGTCCTGCCAGATGAGCTCCTCCTGCGGGTTTTCAGGGCCGAGGTACCGAACCTTGGGTCCCATGTCTCGGTGGGTCAGCTTGAACCAGGCACGAGCGAAAGCATCGTCAAGCAGCGACTGATCATCCCGGAACCTCTGGCTGATCCCGTGGTAGATCGGGTCCATCTTCATGGACATGTCAGCGGTGGTCATCTGCGGGGTGTGCATGACACCTTCGCGACCGCCTGCATCCGGAACGGTGCCGACGAGCGCCGGAGCGTGCCATTGCTTGTGGCCGGCTGGAGACTCGGTGAGCTCCCAGTCGTTGTCCATCAGCGTCTCGAGGTAGTTGTTGTCCCAGGTGGTCGGGGAGGAGTTCCACGCCCCCTCGAAGCCCGAAGTGGTGGCGTGCACGCCTACACCGGACTCAAAGGAGTTCTTCCAGCCGAGAAGCTGCTGTTCCATAGGTGCACCCTCGGGCTCAGCACCAACGTCACCTTCAGGGCCGGCGCCGTGCATCTTGCCGAATGCGTGCCCGCCGGCGACCAGAGCAACCGTTTCTTCGTCGTTCATCGCCATGCGACGGAAGGTCTCGCGAACGTCACGACCAGAGGCAACCGGGTCAGGGTTGGCGTTCGGGCCCTCAGGGTTCACATAGATGAGACCCATCTGGACAGCACCGAGTGGCTCCATCAGCTCGCGGTCGCCGCTATAGCGCTCGTCCTCGAGCCAGACGTCCTCGGGACCCCAGTAGACCTCTTCGGGTGCCCACACGTCCTTCCGGCCACCAGCGAAACCAAAGGTCTTGAAGCCCATTGTTTCCATGGCGACATTGCCTGCGAGGATCAGGAGATCGGCCCAGCTGATCTTGCGGCCGTACTTCTTTTTGATCGGTTCAAGGAGCTGGCGGGCTTTGTCAAGGTTGCCGTTATCGGGCCAGCTGTTGAGTGGGGCGAAGCGCTGCTGGCCGGTGCCACCACCACCGCGACCGTCGTGAGTGCGGTAGGTGCCCGCAGCGTGCCAAGTCATGCGGACAAAGAACGGGCCGTAGTGGCCGTAGTCGGCAGGCCACCAGTCCTGGCTGTCGGTCATCAGCGCAGCGAGGTCGCCCTTCAACGCGTCGTAGTCGAGGGACGCGAATTCGGCTGCGTAGTCGAAATCCTCGTCCATTGGGTCACTGTTCGGGTTGTTCTCGTTGAGGATGTTTAGGTTGAGCTGGTTCGGCCACCACTTCTGGTTGGCCGCCGACCCCACATCGCTATGCGGGAACGGGCACTTTGCTTCGGACATTGGTATCCCTCCATACGGGGTTTCTGCGATGGACTGCGAGTGGAGACAAGCTCCGGTCAGATCAGGTCTGACAGGTGGGGCACCGGCCCCAGTGGACGACCTCGGCCTCGTCGATGAGGAAACCATGGTCGTCGTTGGCAGTGAGGCACGGGGTCGCGCCGACGGCGCAATCGATGTCGTACATCAGATCGCACCCTCGGCAAACGAGATGGTGATGGTTGTCTCCAACCCGGTCCTCGTAGCGGGCAACCGATCCTGCGGGCTGTATGCGACGCACGAGGTTCTTCTCGACGAAGACCCCAAGTGTGTCGTACACGGCCTGACGGGAGATCGATCCCAGCTTGATGCGAACGGCTTCGGTGATGTCCTCGGCGGCCGCGTGTGGATTGCCAGCCACGGCTTCCATCACGGCGATTCGCTGAGCGGTGACTTGGAGGCCCTGATCTCGCAGCTTGACTGCGAGATCAACGGCGTTCGAGTCGTTCACAGAGCCGACCACAGCACAGATTCTGGACTAAGTCAAGAAATAGGCTGTGTCGGTCTTTGATGAAATCAATTGGATGGTTCCGCTGTCGCAAGAACGGCCGGAGTTCTGCCGAGAAACGAGCGCCGATCAGGATCGGCGAAGGGCGATTCGGCCGTTGCCGTCCACCGCCCGGCCGATGACTGCGGCGGTGTGCCCGTCGGCGACCAAGTCGGCGACGACGTCGTTGGCTGCATCGGGATCAACCCCGAAGACGAGGCCGCCTGATGTCTGGGCGTCGGCGAGGATCGTCACGTCGAGATCATCGACACCAGCACCGATGTCGAGCCACTCGTTGATCCAGGCCAGGTTCCGGCCGGTGCCGCCGGGCACCACGCCGTCGGCTGCGAGCTCGGTGGCGCCCACAATCATGGGGACATCGTCGACGACGATCTCGAGCCCGACCCCGGACTCCTGCGCCATGCGGCCGGCATGGCCGAGCAGGCCGAAGCCGGTGACATCGGTGGCCCCTGAGGCCCCGGCGGCAATCGCCGCGGCGGCGCCTGCGGCGTTGGTGGTGGTCATAGAGGTGATGGCGGCCTGCATCGTGGCGGCATCGGCGACATTGCGCTTCTGGGCAGTGGTGATGATGCCGATGCCGAGCGGCTTGGTGAGAACGAGCGCCTGACCGGCCTGGAGGCCCGCGTTGGTGAGCATCTTGTCGGGATGGACTTCGCCCACTACTGCCATGCCGTACTTGGGTTCGGGGTCGTCGACCGTGTGTCCACCGGCAACGACGAAGCCGCACTCGTGCGCAATGTCCTGACCTCCGAGCAGCACGTCACCCAGCAGGTCGTTAGAGAGTTCCTCGGTGTTCCAGCACACGAGGTTGAGCCCGAGGAGCGGAGTACCGCCCATTGCGTAGATGTCGCTGACGGCATTCGCAGCAGCCACCCGGCCCCAGTCGCGCGCATCGTCGACCACCGGCGTGATGAAGTCGGCGGTGACGACGAGGGCGCGTTCGTCAGAGAGGCGGTAGACAGCGGCATCGTCGCCGCTGGCCGCCCCAACGAGCAGGTTCGGTGAATCAGGTGGAGTAAGGCGGCGCACGACCTGCGCCAGTTCGCCGGGGGCGAGCTTGCAGCCTCAACCAGCGCCGTGGCTGAACTCTGTTAGTCGTCGCGTCATGGCACCCCCTCGGCCTTGTGTCGGGTTGGAGCCGGAGACCGGCGCCGCATTCCTCGTACCCGCACCCTACGTCGTAGGGTCTTGCTCATGACCGACACCGTCGATCCTCGCCTTCAGACCCGTGCAACCGAACTCTTCGGTGTCCGATTCCCGATAGTGCAGACCGGTATGGGTTGGGTCGCTGGCGCATCACTCGTCAGCAGCACCGCCAACGGCGGCGGACTCGGCATTCTCGCCTCCGCCACCATGACTTTCGACGAGATGGTCGAATCGATCGACGAGGTGCACGAGCGCACGGACAAGCCTTTCGGCGTGAACCTTCGAACCGACGCTGTCGACATCGAACAGCGGGTCGATCACCTGATTTCTGCAGAGGTCAAGGTCGCGTCCTTCGCCCAGGCGCCGCGACCCGACATGGTTGCGAAGCTCAAGGAGGCAGGCCTCGTTGTCATGCCCACGGTCGGCGCCCGTCGTCACGCCGAAAAGGTCGCTGAGTGGGGCGTCGACGCTGTGCTGTGCCAAGGCGGCGAAGGTGGCGGGCATACCGGCTCGGTGCCGACGTCGCTGTTGTTACCGCAGGTGATTGATGCAGTCGACATTCCCGTTATCGCTGCCGGTGGCTTTCACGATGGCCGGGGTCTCGCCGCCGCCCTCGCGTGGGGTGCCGACGGCATCGCCATGGGTACGCGTTTCCTACTCACCGCCGACTCCAAGGTCCCCGAGGAGGTCAAGCAGGCTTATCTCGCCACGCCGGTGACCGGCACCGTTGTCTCCACCGCCATCGACGGTGCGCCCCAGCGGGTGATCCGCACCGACATGGTCGATTCGCTAGAAAACGCCGGCCTAACCCGCTTCCCGAAGGCGGCGCTGAATGCCCTGCGCTTCCGGAAGATGACCGCCACCTCGCTCGGCGACCTATTCCGCGAAGGTCTGGCCATGAAGAAGAACCAGGATCTCTCCTGGGCGCAGCTCGCCATGGCGGCCAACGCCCCGATGCTCACCAAGGCCACGATGGTCGATGGCGCGATTGGAGTCGGCATCCTCCCGACCGGTCAGTGCGTCGGCGTCGTCGACGATCTTCCGACGTGCGACGAATTGATTCAGCGCATCGTGGGGGAGGCGGTCAAGGCAATGAACCGCCTCGCTCCCGCCGCTTCCTCCTAGACTGATCCCGTTCGCCAGCAGCGAATTCCGGTGAAATCCCGGAACTGTCCCGCAACGGTAAAGCCACGCTCTCGAGGGTGGACGAGTCCGGTCGCCTGACGGTGAACGTCAACGAACCAACCCTCGAGGAAGGGGAGGCTCGCGCGAGAGGGGGCTCCTGAGAAGGTGGTTCGCTGTCGCTCGTGCCCGACCAGCTCGAGCCACAGGAGGAAACCATGATGAAGTTGCGTTCCACGCTCATCTCCCTGCTGGCTGTGCTCGCGTTGTTTGCTGCTGCCTGCGGCGACGACGACAACGACACCGCTACCGAGGCCGAATCGACGTCGGCCTCGCAATCAACGTCGGCACCCACCGACGATGCTGATCATGACCACAAAGCTGACGAAGATCACGACCACGAGTCCGAGGACGCCATGGCCGACGACGATGCAGCTCCCGCGCGTCCTGAACGCATCGTCTCAATTGATCCGTCCGGCACCGAGATCATCTACGCCATCGGCGCAGGCGACCGCGTCGTCGCCGTCGACGACTACTCGTACTTCCCTGAGGGCACCCCGGTGACCGACCTTTCCGGTTGGCAGCCCAACCTCGAGGCGATCTTGGCCTTCGAGCCGGATCTCGTTGTCATGGGGTCCAACAGCGACATCGAAGCAAGCCTCGAGGCCGCCGGTGTGGCCGTGGCTCTAAGCAACGCTCCCATGTCGTTCGACGACGTCTACAGCCAGATTGAGATCGTTGGCGCCGCCACCGGCAACATCGGAGAGGCCGCCGAACTCGTGCTCGAGATGCAGACCGAGATTGATGAGCTCACGGCCAATGCTCCCGACGGCTCGGGCCTGAGCTACTTCCACGAGCTCGACAACACCCTGTACAGCGTGACCTCGTCTACCTTTATCGGCGCCGTGTACGCCCTGTTCGGTCTTGAGAATGCCGCTGATCCGGCTGACGCCGACGGCGCCGCCTTCGGCTATCCGCAACTCAGCGACGAGTACATCGTCGACGCTGATCCGGACATCATCTTCTTGGCCGACACCATCTGCTGCGGTCAGAGTGCCGAAACCGTTGCCGAGCGCGCCGGCTGGGACCAGCTCTCGGCCGTCCAGAACGGCACCGTCATCGAGCTCAACGACGACATCGTGTCGCGCTGGGGGCCGCGCCTCGTCGACTTCATCGAAGCAATCGCTCTGGCCATCGAGTCAGCGACCGTACCGGCCTGATCCCGAGCCGGCCCAGGCCATGACCGATGCGAGCGCCGCTGGGACCGGAGGCGAGCCACTGCGAGTGGCTCGCCTCCGGCCTGGCGCGCTCGTGGCCGGGCTCGTCGCCGTCCTCGGCGCAATGGTCATCGGGATGGCTCTGGGGCCGGTCGACATCTCCCCGAAGCTGATCGTCTACGAACTGCTGGACGATTTGCCCCTCATCGAACTTGACTCGGGCCTTTCGGCCCAGCGGGTCGCCATCATCGAACAGATCCGGTTGCCCCGAGTGGTGCTCGGCTTTCTCGTCGGTGCGACGTTGTCGGTGAGCGGCGCGGCGTATCAGGGAGCGTTTCGCAATCCGCTCGCCGATCCATACCTGCTTGGCATCGCCGCAGGGGCCGGCCTCGGTGCCACGGTGGCGATCACCCAGGACTGGGGTGACGGGGGCGGCTTCACCGACCCGGTCCCACTTGCGGCCTTCGGCGGGGCACTGCTCGCCGTGGTGTTGTCGTACACCGCAGGACACGTCGGCGGCCGGTCGACGGCATCCCTCGTCCTCGCCGGCGTTGCCGTTGCGAGCTTCCTGACCGCCGCGCAGACCTACGTGCTGCAGGCCAACTCCGATGCATTCCGGGAGGTGTACGCCTGGATCCTCGGTCGGATCGCAACGAGCGGCTGGTCCGAGGTGGTGCTGATGGTGCCGTACTTCCTGCTCGCTGCTGGCATCGTCTTCCGCTATCGGCGGGCCCTCGATGTGCTAGCCGTCGGTGACGAAGAAGCACAGGCCCTCGGCCTTGAGCCGCGCAAGATCCGCGTGATCGTCGTGCTCGCCGCGTCGCTGGGAGCTGCAGCTGCAGTCTCGGTAAGCGGCCTGATCGGCTTCGTGGGCATCATCGTTCCGCATGCCGTGCGATTGGCGTTCGGCGCCAGCCACCGGGTGTTGATTCCCCTGTCAATCCTGTTCGGCGGAGCGTTCATGGTCTTGGCTGACCTGGCCGCCCGAACGATCGTCGAACCCGCCGAACTGCCAATCGGCGTGGTCACCGCCTTCCTTGGCGCCCCGTTCTTCGTGTTGGTGCTGCGCACGAGTCGGAGGTCGGTGTGGTGAGCATCATCTCGATCTCCGGTCTCACGGTTGATCTCGGAAACCAGCGAATCCTGGAGGGCGTCGACCTCGACATTGACGCAGGCGAGTGGGTCAACATCATCGGACCCAACGGAGCCGGCAAGACCACGATGCTCCGCTCGCTCCTCGGCACGGTCGAGCACACCGGCACAATTGAACTCGACGGCACACGGCCGACGAAGCCGATCGAGCGGGCCCGTCGTCTCGCCTACGTGCCCCAAAGTTCGGTGATCCCCGGTGGGATGCACGTCGGGGATTATGTACTGCTCGGGCGCACACCGCATCGGGGCGTCTTCGGCCGCGACTCCGACACGGACTGCAACATTGCAATGGACGTCCTCACACGACTCGACCTTGCCGAATTCACGATGCGCGAGGTCGGTTCACTTTCGGGCGGCGAACGTCAACGGGTTGTGTTGGCTCGCGCTCTCGCCCAGCAGGCCGACATCGTGCTGCTCGACGAGCCGACAACGGCGCTCGACCTCGGCCACCAGCAAGAAGTCCTCGACCTCGTCGAATCGTTGCGGCGCGATCGAGGTCTCACGGTCGTCGCCACATTGCACGACCTCACCCTCGCAGCCCGATACGGCGACCGCATCGCTGTGTTGTCGGGTGGGCGTATCGTCGAGACTGGGCTGCCGTCGGCAGTGCTCACCGCCGCCACGATCGCCGAACACTTCGGCGCCACCGTTCGCATCATCGATGATCCCGACGGGCCGGTAATCGTTCCCACCACAGGAGTACCTCAATGACCGAAGAACGAGAGTCCAACTCCAAACCGAACGATGCTCCGCCAGAGGAGGATCCCCGCCCCGACGGCCTCCGATCGGCCAAGAGCTTGCTGCTGGTCAACACCGGAGACGGCAAGGGCAAGTCATCGGCCGCATTCGGTATCGCCATGCGCGCCCGCGCCCGAGACTGGCCCGTCGCCGTCATCCAATTCCTCAAGAGCGACGACTGGGTTACCGGCGAGCAATTGATGGCCGAGCCGCTCGGCATCGACTTCCAGTCGCTCGGCGACGGCTTCACCTGGGATTCCGCCGACCTCACCAAAGACGAGGCCGAGGCTAGGGAGGCCTGGCGTCAAGGAAAGGAAGTCGTCGAGGCAGGCGAGCATCGACTCGTCGTCTTCGACGAGATCACCTATCCCCTCAACTGGGGATGGATCGACTCGGCCGAGGTCGAGGCAACCTTCCGCAACCGCCCCGAACGGGTCTCCATCGTTGCGACGGGCCGTGACGCGCCGGAGTGGCTCATCGACCTCGCCGACACCGTCACGGTGATGGAAAACCGCAAGCACGCCTACGAGCAGGGCGTCGCCGCCAAGAAGGGCATCGATTACTAGTGCGCTGGAGCGGCTCGTGATCCTCTTCATCACCGGTGGCGCGCGTTCGGGCAAGTCGACGGCAGCGGTCGAGGCAGCGCGCCACTCCGGCCGGGCGGTCGTCTTCGTTGCGACAGCGAATGCAGGCGACGCCGAGATGGCGGAGCGCATCGCTCGCCACCAGAACGAACGTCCCGACGAGTGGACGACCGTCGAGGTGCCGAGCGCTCTCGCAGAGGCCATCACGGACGCCGACCCGGAGGCGTGCGTAGTCGTCGACTGTCTTTCCCTATGGGTCGCCCATGCGTTGATGGCGGATGAGATGCTCAGCGTTGAGTCGCTTGACCTGAGGCTCGATGCTGTTGTCGCCGCCGCCAGCGGACGACCCGGCCCAACGATCGTCGTCTCCAACGAAGTTGGTTCCGGCATCGTCCCCGACAATCTGCTCGGTCGTTCCTTCCGCGACCTGCTCGGACGTGCCAATCAGCGGTTCGCTGTAGCGGCTGATCGTGCTGTGCTCTCGGTGTCCGGTCGCCTCGTCGAACTCGGCACCCCTTCGGAGACACTTCGTGTCTGATTCCGCACTTGTCCGTCTTCTCGAGCATCTCCCTGGCCCCGACACGGTCTCGCAGGCCGCAGTGGCCGAGCGGGCGGCGACGACCGTTCGCCCGGCAGGGGCCTTCGGGCGCCTCGACGCACTCGCCTCGTGGCTTGCCGCTTGGCAATGGTCGACCGCACCGAAGGTCGAGAAGCCTGCCGTGGTCGTATTCGGTGCCGATCATGGCGTCACGGCCGAGGGCGTCAGCGCGTATCCGGGCGAGGTGACCCAGGCGATGGTCGCCGCGATGGATCAGGGTGTTGCCACGGTGACAGCTCTCGCCAAGCAGGTCGGTGCGACGTTCTCCTTCCATGATGCCGGCGTTGGGCATCCGACGGGCAACATCCGTGTCGAGGACGCCATGAGGCCCGATGAGTTCGACGACGCTGTGAAGATTGGGGTTGACGCGGTTGAGAACATCGACGCCGACCTGCTCGTCTTCGGCGAGGTCGGCATCGGCAACACCACTCCGGCTGCAGCTGTGACTGCGGCCGTGCTCGGAGGGCGCCCCGGCGACTGGGCCGGCCCCGGTACAGGCGTGCAGGGTGAGGCACTCGTCAACAAACGCCAGGTCGTCGACGACGCCGTCGCACGAGTCGGTGATGTCGCCCCACTCGAGGCACTCCGGCGACTCGGTGGCCGCGAGCTGGCGGCGATGGCCGGCGCAACCGTGGCGGCCCGCCATCGCGGGATCCCGGTTCTGCTCGACGGTTTCATCGCCACCGCCGCGGTCGTACCTCTGCATCTTGCTCGCCCTGGAGCGCTCGACCATGTGTGGGCCGGGCACGGATCCGCCGAGCCCGGTCACGTGCGGCAACTCGACGCGATCGGTAAGGAGCCGCTGCTTACGCTCGATCTTTGTCTCGGTGAGGGGAGCGGTGCGGTGATCGCGATCCCGATCGTCCAGGCGGCCTGTGCGTCGGTCGTCGAGGTCGCCACCTTTGAGGAGTTCGGGCTCGCATGAGCTTCCGGCACGCCTGGGCGTTCCTGACCCGCCTTCCGGGAGGTGCTCACCCGGCCGACGAGCGGGCGCTTGGTATGAGCGTGCCGTGGTTCCCGGTCGTCGGCGCTGTGATCGGGCTCGTGATCGGGTTGGTCTGGCTCGGGTTGAACGAACTTGTGTCGCCGCTCACGTCGGCAACGATCGCCGTGATGGTCGGGGTCATGATCACCGGGGCGTTCCACGAGGACGGTTTGGCCGATACTGCCGACTCGCTCGGCGGGTACACGCGCGAACGTCGTCTGGAAATCATGAAGGACTCGCGGGTCGGGACCTTTGGAGCGCTAGCTCTCGTCTTCTCTGTTCTGTGTCGCGTGGTTGCGCTCGCTGCGCTCGAACCGGTCGAGGGTGTGGTCGGCCTCGTGATGGCGCATGCAGTGGGTCGCAGCATCGCCACCATCGTGATGGCGTTTAGCCCGGCTGCCTCGTCGACCGGGCTCGGACAGAGCTACACCGCACACCTGCCCAAGCCGGCGGTGTGGGCGATCAGCGCCGTGATCGCAGGCTGCAGTGTCGTGGGCGGCCCCGCCGGGGTTATCGGCTACGGCCTCGCCCTGGTCGGCGCGTTGCTGATCGTCGGCCTCGCTCGACGTGCCTACGGTGGCACGACAGGCGACGTGCTCGGCACGATCGAACAGGTCGGGGAGATGGCGGTGCTGTCTGCGGCAGCTCGTCTCGTCGCCGATTACGGGTGGCAGTGGGGGTGATTCTCCGGCTCGTTCGCCACGGTGAGACGGACTGGTCGGCGGAGCGCCGGTATACCGGCCTCACTGATGTCGGGCTCAACGCAGTCGGTCGGCGTCAGGCCGCCGCGCTGTCGGGCATCGCTGCCGACCCCTACGACTCGGTCTGGTGTTCCGATCTGGGACGCTGTGTGGAGACCGCCGGCCTGATGGGGGCCGAGGCGACGCCCACACCCGAACTGCGTGAGTTCGACTTCGGTGAGATTGAGGGTCGACGGTGGGACGACCTAGATGAGGCAACCCGGCACGGGTTGCTCGATTTCGACGGCTTCGTGGCACCGGGTGGCGAATCCGTGGCGGCCTTCGGTCTGCGGATCGACAGGTTCGTGTATGGGCTGGTCGACGGTCATCACCTGCTGATCGTGCACGGTGGCGTGGTCCGGCATCTGTTGCGGCGTATCGGTGCTGACACTGATGTCCGTCCTGGCACCTGGCGTGACGTGGAGCTGGGTCAGTCGAATTCGTAGGAAGCGGCGTGGTCAACCCAGACGCCCATCTCGCGGTCGAGCCACGGCTCCGACGACGGAGGCTCGGCCCACACCTCGACGTGGGCGGATCCGGTTCGCCGCCAGCGGCTCGGTGAGCCGGCCGGCTCGAGCACGAGGTAGTCGCCGGTGACGGTTCGGCCCGTGCGGCCGATGCCGTCGACCGGTTGCTCGAGCTTCACGACGGTGGTCGCCTCGTGGAGTTGGCCGGGAACGATGTCGCACACGATTCCGGTCACCGAGTCCGTGCCGAGCCAGGTTGCGTCAGGCCCTGGTCCGATGCGGACGGTCAGCCCGATCGCAGGGATGAACGCTTTCGGTGGGGTTGTGCCGAACGGCTGGCTCTGGGCGCCCGGCATGTTCTCGAACGAGTCGATGTAGCCGCCGCGTGTGCCGCCCGCAGGTCCGCCGGATTCGTGCAGCCGTCGATCGGGCGCTCCACCGGTCCGGGAACGCCGCCAGGGGGGAGTGGGGGACATCAGCGAACGGTAGCGAGCGGATACGTGCTCGGCCTCGTCGGGTCAGCCGCCACTGACGAGCTGTTCGGCGCCCTTCGGCATCGCGACCTCGTCGTCTCGGTCGTCGAGCCAGCCTTCGGGAAGGTGAACGTCCTTGGGTGAGCCGGAGTGACCGCGCACCATCCTCATGCCGCCGATCGGGAATGGGGTCTCTCGGTCGAGTGACCCGATCAGCTCGCGCATCTCCTCGAGGGAACCGACCCGGTTGAGACGCGCCCGCATCTCGCCGCCGGCCGGGAAGCCCTTGAGGTACCAGCCGGTGTGCTTGCGGAAGTCGCGAATGCCGTGCTCTTCGCCCATCCACTCGCAGAGGAGCTCAGCGTGTTCGACCATGCCGTCGAGCACGTCGCCCAGGTTGGGGTGTGGCGGGACAGGCCGCTGGTCGAAGACGGCGGCGAGATCACCGAAGAGCCATGGTCGACCGAGGCAGCCGCGGCCGACCACCACACCGTCACAACCGGTGGTGCGCATCATGCGCAAGGCGTCATCGGCTTCCCAGATGTCGCCGTTGCCAAAAACGGGGATCGACGTGACGGCGTTCTTGAGTTCCGTGATGCGGCGCCAGTCGGCGTGTCCCGAGTAGAGCTGGTTTGCCGTACGGGCGTGGAGAGCGACGGCCCTGGCGCCTTCGGCTTCTGCGATACGGCCGGCGTCGAGGAACGTGATGGCGTCGTCGTCGATACCGACGCGGAACTTGACCGTAACCGGCACATCGCCGGCGTTCTTCACGGCCGCCTGCACGATCTTGCGGTAATGCGCACGTTTCCACGGCAGGGCCGCGCCGCCACCGTGGCGGGTGACCTTCTTCATTGGACAACCGAAGTTCATGTCGATGTGATCGACCGGGATGCCGTCGACCAGGCCGTCGGCGAGCAGCCGGGCGGCCTCTCCGATCGAGTAGGGATCGGTGCCGTACAGCTGGATCGACCGGGGCGACTCGTCGGGGGCGAAGGCGGCGAGTTCGAGACTCTTGCGATGCCCTTCGACGAGCGCGCGAGCGGTGATCATCTGGTTGACGTAGATACCGGCGCCGTAGCGGCGGCACAGGGTGCGGAACGGGGCGTTGGTGACGCCGGCCATCGGCGCGAGAACCACTGGCGGCCACACCTCGATGGGGCCGATGTGGGGCGCGGCGAACTCGTCCGGGCGGGCGGGCGGCTCCGGATCGGGAGCCGGCAGGGGAGCGGCGTCGACGTCGGCCATGACCCTCCAGGGTAGAGAGGCGAGCTCGGCTTCGGTCGCCACCGGTCGCGAGCCGTCGGTTGTTTCGCCCAACGCTTCGATTGTCAATAATTCCCCGGCCGGAGATTCGGCGGACCGAGTGAGGCGATCGATGCACATCGGAGTACTGGCCGAAACCGGCGAACGCGAGCGGCGCGTGTCGCTCACCCCGAGTGGCGTTCGCGCTCTTTATGGCGCGGGCCACGCCGTCGCCATCGAGTCCGGCGCCGGCGTGACAGCCGGTTTCCCCGATCAGGCGTACGTCGACGTCGGCGCCGACGTCGACGAGCGAGGTGAGGTGGTCGACGGTGCCAGTGTTGTGATCACGGTCAACGGCCCTGACGAGCGCGCGCTGCAGTCGGCGCCCTGGTCCGCCATCGGGTCGGGTCACGTCGTCGTCGGCCTGCACGATCCCCTCGGCCGGCCCGCCCGCGCCGAGGCACTCGCCGCCACCGACGCCACGGCCATCTCTCTGGAACTGGTGCCTCGCATCACCCGCGCCCAGTCGATGGACGTGCTCTCGTCGATGGCCACGGTTGCGGGGTATCAGGCCGTGCTCCTCGGCTCGACCCGGATCCAGAAGATGATTCCGATGCTGATGACCGCGGCCGGCACGGTGCCGCCCGCCCGCTTCCTCGTGCTGGGTGCCGGAGTCGCTGGTCTGCAGGCGATCGCCAGCGCCCGTCGGCTCGGCGCGGTGGTCGAGGCGTACGACATCCGACCCGCCGCCCAGGAGCAGATCCGCTCGCTCGGGGCGAAGGCCGTCGACCTCGAGCTCGCCGACGACGACGCCGAAGACGCCGGCGGCTATGCCACCGAACAAAGCGACGATCAAAACCGCCGCCAGCACGAGCTGCTCGCACCGCACGTCGCCGATGCCGACGTGGTGATCACGACGGCGACCGTCCCGGGTGCCGCCAGCCCGGAACTCGTCACGCCGGAGATGATCGAGTCGATGCGGCCCGGCTCGGTGATCGTCGATCTCGCCGCCGAGCTGGGCGGCAACACCCGCCTCACTCGAGCCGATGACGAGATCGAACACCGTGGCGTGTTGATCCTGGGACCGACGGACCTGACGTCTCGGGCACCCATGACGGCGAGCCAAATGTTCTCGACCAACATGGTGTCGTTGTTGCGCCACCTCGCGCCCGACGGCGAGCTGGTTCTTGACCTCAACGACGAAATCACCGCCGGCACCGTCTTGACCATGGGCGGCGAGGTCCGCCATCCCGCCGTGCGTTCACGCCTCGGACTTCCCGAGCTCTCCGTGACGCCCCCGAACCAGGAGGAAGAGGAATGACCTTCGTAGTCGCATTGACGCTCTTCGTGTTGGCCGTGTTTCTCGGAGTCGAACTGATCTCCAAGGTCCCGCCGACCCTGCATACGCCCCTCATGTCCGGCTCGAACGCCATCAGCGGGATCACGCTGATCGGAGCGCTTGCCTCTGCCGGCACGGAGCACTCAAGCCTAACCACCGTCCTCGCCGCCGGCGCCGTGGCGCTCGCGACGATCAACGTCGTCGGCGGCTTCCTGGTCACGCACCGGATGCTCGGCATGTTCGCGAAGAAGCGCTGATGTCCGACGAACTCATCCAGTTCGGCTACCTCGTCGCCGCAGTCCTCTTCATCCTCGGGATCCGCGGCCTCGCTCGGCCTCGAACGGCCGTGCGCGGCAATAAGCTCGGCTCGCTGGGCATGCTCGTCGCCGTCGTCGTGACGCTCACCGACAACGACATCATCGGGTACGGCGCCATCGTCGGCGGCCTGGTCGTAGGCACCGCCATCGGTGTGCTGCTCGCCACCCGCGTCCAGATGACCGGTATGCCCCAGCTCGTCGCGCTCTTCAACGGCTTCGGTGGTGCTGCGTCGCTGCTCGTCGCCGCCGCCGGGTTCATCGAGGTGCTCGACGTCGTCGAACCCGATCTCGAGACGTCGGTCGCCACCGCTGCGGCGCTCGCGATCGGTGGCGTCACGCTCACCGGCAGCATCGTGGCGTTCGGCAAACTGCAGGAGCTCGTTGGAGGCGGCGCGGTGGCGTCCGCGCCGCTGCGGGTGCTCAACATCGCCGTCGCGGTCGCCACGATCGTGTTCGGCGTGGGGCTCGCCGCCGATCCCGCCCGCTGGTGGATGTGGGCACTGGTCGCTGTCAGCCTCGTCCTCGGCGTCACGCTGGTGGCGCCGATCGGTGGCGCCGACATGCCGGTCGTCATCGCACTGCTCAACTCCCTGTCGGGCCTCGCCGCCGCAGCAGCTGGGTTCATCCTCGACAACAGCCTGCTGATCATCGCCGGGTCGCTCGTGGGTGCGAGCGGCCTGATCCTCACGGGCATCATGTGCCGGGCGATGAACCGAACACTGGTCAACGTGCTGTTCGGCTCCATCGAGTCGAGTGGCGTCACCGCCGACGCCGACGAGGTCTACGCAGGGCGCGTGACGTCGTCGTCGGCCGATGACGTTGCGTTGCTGCTCGAGACGGCGAACCGTGTCGCGATGGTTCCCGGCTACGGGATGGCGGTCGCCCAGGCCCAGCACGCGGTCCGCGATCTCACCCGGGCGCTGCAGGAACGCGATGTCGAGGTGGTGTTCGGCATCCACCCGGTCGCCGGTCGCATGCCGGGCCACATGAACGTCTTGTTAGCCGAGGCCGAGATCCCGTACGAGCAGTTGCTCGAGATGGACACGATCAACCCGACCTTCGACCGCACCGACGTCGTGATCGTCATCGGCGCCAACGACGTGGTCAATCCCGAGGCGCGAGAGAACCCCGACAGCCCCATCGCCGGTATGCCGATTCTCGACGTCGACAAAGCTCGGACCGTCGTGGTGGTGAAGCGGTCGTTGAGCCCTGGGTTCGCCGGCATCCCAAATCCGTTGTTCGCCGGGGACAATACGCTCATGCTGTTCGGCGATGGTCGGGCCGCCGTCGAGGACATGACCAAGGCGCTCGCCGAGCTCTGAACGAGTCGATCAGCCCCGCGCGGCCCAGGCCGCCTCGCTGTGGCGGGTGATGAGATCGAGCAGCACGTCGACGTCGTCGAGCGTGACCGCCGGGTTCATGAAGATCAGACGGAAGCAGTTGATGCCGTTGACTGGCTGGTAGCCGATCAATGCCGAACCCTCCACCTGCATCGCCGCCTTGGCCGCTGGGGCGACTGCGTGAAGTGCCGCGTGTTGTCCGTCGTCGAGAGACGCAAGATCGAACGGGCGGAGTTCGGGCGGGACCCAGGTCAGGCAGACGTTGGTGAAGTCTCCGGCGACGATGAACGCCACGTCGTCGCGTTCGGCCACGCGGCGTCGCGCGTGGTCGGCGAGCGCCACGGCATGGTCGACCCGCGCCGCCATGCCGTTGTCGCCGCGTGACTTCCATGTGAGCCAAGCCTTTAGCGCGTCGACCCGACGACCGCACTGCAGGCTCCGGTCGCCTGCGTCGAGGTCGGCGTTCGCCTTCTCGGGCTGAAAGAGATAGTCGGCGCCGATGGCAAAGGTGGTGAGCAGTCGCTCGGGCTCGCGCACGAGCAGGGCGGTGCACTGTTGGGTGAGCCCGGCCATCTTGTGGAGGTTCCACACCACCGAGTCAGCGCGCTCGATACCGGACAGCCGTTGGCGCTCCGTGGGAGAGAGAAGCGCAGCGCCACCGTAGGCCGCGTCGACGTGAAGCCAGATACCGTGCTCCTCGCAGCGGTCGGCGATCGCGTCGATGGGATCGAACGCAGCGGTCACGGTGGTGCCCGCCGTGGCGATCACGGCGAGTACTTCGGGCCCTTCGGTGAGACTCTCGTCGAGTGCGTCGACATCCATGTCCCCTGCGGCGTCGGTCGGCACCGACACCACCGAGGTTCGACCGAGTCCCATGACTGCGGCGATCTTCTCGGTGGCGTAGTGCCCCGAATCGCTGACCAGGATCCGAAGTCGTCGCCCGTCGGAACCCGCCGTGACAAGATCGAACTGGAGCCGATGACGGGCGAGTTGCAGCGCATGGAGTTGCGCAAGTGACGCCCCCGCGCACATGAGCCCGGCGGGATGGTCGCCGGTTTCGGGAAAGCCGACCAGTCGCGCCATCTTCGCAAGAAGCGCACGCTCGATCATCGTGAAGACCGGCGCGACCTCGAACGTGGCGTTGGTCGTGTTGAGCGCAGCCCCGAGCCAGTCGCCAACAACGCCGAGCGGATCGGCACCCGAGTAGTTCTGATTGAGGAAGTAGGGGTGGTTGGTATGAACGGACCGTCGCACCACCAAGTCGGCCGCCTCGACGAGGTCGCCCGGCTCGGCGGGCGGCGCGTTATCGGTGATCTCGAGACCGATCGTGCGGGCGAAGTCGGCGGCCAAGTCGGCGGGGCCGGCCCATCGGACGACGGGCTCGTCGCGGCTGGGAGGGCGGGTGACGTGGTGGAGGGCCCGGGCGGCGATCGCCTCGACAGGGTCGATCGGCGCCGGCGATCGAAAGTCGAGGAGGTCGAGACCGTGAGCGGCGAAGAGCTTGTCGACGAGGGCGAGCGAAAGACCGATGACTCCGTTCGCGCTTCCCTCGATGCGGTCGGCAAAGAGGCCCGCGGCTCCCTGGAGTCCGTAGGCCCCTGCCTTGTCGTCGGCGTCGCCAGAGTCGACGTACCACGCGAGCCGCTCCTCGGTGATCTCGTCGACCACCACCTCCGTCACATCCCGGCCGCTGTGCACGAAGGCATCGCCACCTGCGCCAACAACGGCGACGGCGATGCCGGTGAGTACCTGATGGGGTCGGGCGGCGAGCGAACGCAGCATCGCACGGGCCTCGTTGCGATCCTCCGGCTTGCCGAGGATCTTCCCGTCGAGCGCGACGGTCGTGTCGGCAGCGAGCACGACGCGGCCGGCATCGAGCGCGGCCATGGCTTTTGCTCGCGCCAATCGTTCGACATAGTCGCCCGCCGACTCGCCGGCCAGGGGCGTCTCGTCGACGGCAGCAGGCTCGATGCGCGGGTGCACCCCGACTCTGCTCAAGAGCTCTCGTCGACGGGGAGAGCCTGACGCCAAGATCAGTTCGAGGTCGATCACCCGGGAATTCTGGCACGCCCCTCGGAACGCGCCACCAGCGTTCCTGCTGGGGCGCCTAGCCTCTGGGGATCGACACGCCGGAGACATCCCCTTCTGACCCGAACGTCCCCACGTCGGACGATGAGGTCCGTGCACTGCCTGAGGAGCTACCGCCGCCAACGGCGGAGGAGATCCGGCCGGACAGCTTCATCATCACCACCGGGTTTTTTCGGGCCGGCACGGACCCCATCCGGCTCCCACGAGCCGTTGATGGGCCTACATACACGCCCGAAGAGGCCGAGGTGGCGGCCCGTCAGTTCTTCGAGGCGTTGGCCTCCGGACGCGAACTCGAACACGTCCAACCCGACGCGGTCGAGTTCGCTCGTGCCAACGGTTTGCTGGTCCTCTTCAACGAGGGCGTCAGGGCGGTCTTTGAAACCCACCTCGAGCGCATGCCGACCGACATTGAGGCACGGTGGCGTGACCTGATCGCCGGTGGAGCCCGATCCGAGGCGTTCGGCCCACTCACGTTGCAGGAGCGTCTCGACGAGCGTCAGGTCGAGACGGCGCTGGTGGCCGGCCGACGTCAGCGGGTTGCGAATCTGTGCGTCACGTTGGTTCTGATCGTCGGCGTCGCCGTCGGTGCTTCATGGGGATGGCAGGAGTTCGGGCCCGGTGAGGCCCGTACCCGCGGTGCGCTGCAGTTCGCCGACACGGACGAGTCCGCCGACGTCGCAGCGGTCGAGGGTGGGCCACCCGTTGCTGAGCCTGCCCTCAGCACGGCGCTCAGCGATCCGATTTCGGTGCTCGCTGGCGACGGCCCTGTCGCCGATCGGGTCACGTCGGCGCCATTCGTGCGGTTCCCGTACCCACCGGGTTCGATTGGAGCCTCGATCTTCCAGTATGCGAACTCGGGGCATGTTGTCCTCGTCGGCCCCGCCGGGTTCACCGACGACGCGTGCCTGCGGGTCAGTGTTGTCAGCGAGGAACTTCGTCCGCTCGACACCGTGACTCACGGACCGTGCGTCGAGACGATCGGCCGCGATGCCACGGTCGGCTGCATTGGTGACACGGCGATCCTCTTGGCGCTCTACATCCCGACCGGTGAAGTGGCGTTGCCGGAGGGCGGCACTGGTTTCGCTGATGCGATACGCCTTCAGCTCGTCGCCGATGGCGCCCCCGACTACGAGGTTCTCACCGTGCGGGGCACGATCGAGGTCGATCCCGATAGCGACACCGTGATCCCTCGCTTCGGGGGCCAGATCGGGGACACGATCATGTTCGACACCGGCGCCGGTCGGTCGGGCATGTGCACGCTCACCGGCGACTTTCCTAGCCGCCCCTGACCGTATGTGCGGCCGCTACGTTTCCGCCACGTCTCCCGATCAGCTAGCTCGCTTTTTTGGTGTGTCCTCACTCGCAGGGATGCCCGGCGACCCAGAGGATCGGTATGTCGGCAACTACAACGTCGCGCCGACGCAGGGTGTCTTCACCGTCTACGAGTCGCATGGGGAACGCCTTCTCGATCGATTCCACTGGGGCCTCGTTCCGTTCTGGGCCAAGGATCCCTTGATCGGATCGAAGATGATCAACGCCCGCGCCGAGACATTGGCGGAGAAGCACTCGTTCAAGCGGTCGTTCGCGACGAGGCGCTGCATCATCCCCGCCGACGGCTTCTACGAGTGGAAGAAGGTCGAAGGGCACAAGCGCAAGCAGCCGATGTTTTTGGCCATGATCGACGGTTCACTGTTCGCATTCGCTGGCCTCTGGGAGGTCTGGACCAACGAACATGAGCTCGACGACGCCGGTGAGCCGCTTCAACTGTTCAGTTGCACGATCGTCACGTGCGAACCCAACGACAAGATCGCGGACGTGCACGACCGTATGCCGGTGATGTTGCCTCCGGATACCTGGGATACCTGGCTTGATCGCGAGAATTGCGACCTCGAGGCGCTCCAGGAACTCCTCGTGCCTTCGCCATCTGGGTTGATTCGGATGCACCCGGTGTCCACCGAGGTCAACAACGTCCGCAACAACGGCCCCTACCTCGTCGACGAGGCTGAGCCGGTCACCAGCGGCTGAGGCTTAGGTGTCGAGCGCTGCGGCGAGTTGCTCGCAGAGTTCATCGAGGGCGACCTGATCAGGGTCGGTGTCGGCGTCGGTGAAGTCGAGGTCGCCCATGCCGTTGATCGGCACCACATGGACGTGCACGTGGGGTACTTCGAACCCGGCGATCATGAGCCCGACACGGGCGGGGGCGAGGAGTGTTTTCTGGGCCTGACCGATGCTGTGGGCGACGGTCATGAGGTGGGCAGCGGTGGCGGAGTCGAGATCGGTCCACTGGTCGACCTCAACGCGGGGCACGACAAGAACGTGGCCGTGAGCGAGGGGCCGCACGTCTAGGAACGCGACGCAGACGTCGTCGGTCCAGACGAAGCGACCAGGGATCTCGCCGGCGATGATGCGGCTGAAGATGGAAGGCACGCCGGGATCGTAGGCTGCGAGCCGTGAGCGAGGAAGCCGCCGGCGCACCGCCGGAACGAGAGCGTCAGTTGGGGATCTTCGAGGACAAGATCCTTACCGTCCCGAACATGATCTCGCTGGCTCGCCTCGCCTGCGTTCCCGTGTTCCTGTGGCTCCTGTTCGCGCAGAACAATCTGTGGGCTGCTGCTTGGCTGTGGGGAGGCATCGGCGCCACCGACTGGGTCGACGGCTGGTGGGCCCGCAAGTTCGATGTCATCAGCGAGTTCGGCAAGTTCGTCGACCCGCTCACCGACCGGGTCGCGCTCATTGTGCCGATTCTCGCAATCGCCATTGAGGGTGCCGTGCCGTGGTGGCTCGTGATCGTCACCCTGGCCCGAGAGGGTCTCGTCGCCCTCGCCGGTCTGGCGCTCAGTGCTATGGGTGGGCGCCGAATCGATGTCACCTGGTGGGGAAAGGTGGCGACCTTCGGCCTGTACTTCGCCTTCCCGTTCCTGCTCGCCGGTGCGAGCGACCACAGCACGGCTGCCGGGTTCGAGATCGCTGGTTGGGTCGTCGTCGTGCCGTCGCTGATCTACAGCTACCTGTCAGCGGCGCAGTACATCCCGCTCGCCCGAATCGCCTTGCGAGAGGGGCGCCTCGACAAGCGGATGGGTTGAGCCGTTCACGGCCACCATCGTGGCCTGCGCGTGCGTTAGGTTCGCGGCCATGAACGTTCCTGACGGACTCTGCTATTCCAAAGACCACGAATGGGTCCGTGTCGGGGGTGATGTCGCCACCGTCGGCATCACCGACTACGCCCAGGACGCGCTCGGCGACGTCGTGTACGTCGATCCACCTATGATCGGGAGCGCGCTCAACGCTGGCGACTCCCTCGGCGAGGTGGAGTCGACCAAGTCGGTGTCGGAGTTGTACGCACCGATCAGCGGCACTGTCGCCTCGACCAACGACGTACTCGAAACCGAGCCGGAAAAGCTCAACGCCGACCCGTACGGCGACGGCTGGATCTGCACCGTCACGATGTCCGATGCGGGTGAACTCGACGCCCTGATGGACGCCGAGACCTACCAGACCTTCATCGCAGGCTGATCATGCCCGGGATCATCTGCCCGAGCTGCGGGCTTGAAAACCAGATCGGGTCCAACTTCTGCTCGTCGTGCGGTACCGATTTGCGCCACGACGACATCACGTCCGAGACCCCAGCGATCTCGGCCGATAACGACCTCGATGCCATCGATCGATCGGCGTTCGGTCCGCATGAGGGGCTGTTCGTTGTCACCCAGGGTCCGAAGTCTGGTGCTCGCTATGCCCTCGACGGCGACATCGTCGCCCTCGGGCGTCATCCCGAGTCCGACATCTTCCTCGATGACATCACCGTCTCGCGACGCCACGCCGAGGTGCGGCGCGACGGCGCCCTGTACCGGGTATGTGACGTCGGCTCGCTCAACGGCACCTACATCAACCGGGACCGGGTCGATGAGCAGGAACTCCATGAGGGCGACGAGCTCCAGGTCGGTAAGTTCAAGCTCGTGTTTGTGTTCGGCACAGGCGAGATCTGAGCGCTGGATCGAAGGAGAACGGCCATGACCGACGGCCCCTACCACTCGATCGGCGAGGTGCTTTCCTTGCTCAAGGAGGAGCACGAGGATCTCACGATCTCGAAGATCCGTTTTCTGGAAAGCCAGGGCCTGATCGTGCCGGAGCGAACCGGATCGGGCTACCGCAGGTTCTACGACACCGATATCGATCGGCTCCGCTGGATTCTTTCCCAACAGCGGGACAACTTCATGCCCCTCAAGGTGATCAAGCGTCACCTCGACAAGGAGGGCTTCGATCCCGGTGCGGAGATGGGAGAGCGTCCGATGGCGGAGTTATTGCCGGAGCCTTCGCTGTTCTCCGAGCGCGAGATGAGCGGGTCGCTCGAGGCGGCTGAAGCCGAACGGACCGCAACGGAGGCAACGGTCGAGCCCGAACGGTCCTCCCCGGAAGCCGTCGCTGCGATGGGATCACTGAGTCTGACGGCCGGCGAGCTCGCCGAAGCCAGCGGTACCGACCTTGGGTTCGTCGTTGAATTGGAGAAGCTCGGCCTGATCGCCGCCGTGAACATCGCCGACCGAGCGGTGTTCGACGACGAGGCCCTCTTTGTCGCCAGGGCGGCCGCTGCGATCGTCGCACGAGGCATGGAGGTCCGTCACCTCCGCATGTACAAGGTGGCCGCTGATCGCGAAGCGGGCATCCTCGCCCAGCTGCGAGCTTCGGCGCTGGCCAAGGGTGGCTCGTCTGCTGCCGCCGCTCGTGACGACCTCGCCGAGTTGGTCGTGCAGGGCGACGTGATCCGTCGGTCGCTACTGCGGCGCGAGTTCGGGCTTCCACTCGGCGGCTGATTGTGGCCCATACCCCGGAGATCCTGCTCGATCGAGACGAGCTTTCGGCGGTTGTCAAACGCCTTGGGCGTGAGTTGTCCGAACGTCACGCCGACGGTGTGGTCATGATCGCCGTCCTGCGTGGGAGTGTGCCGTTCCTTGCTGATCTCGTCCGCGTGATGACGATCCGAACCTCGGTTGATTTCGTGGCGTTGAGCCCTTACACGCCGGGGACCGGTCGGGTCCGGCTTGTGATGGACGTCGCCAGCAACATCGAGGGCAAACATGTCGTGATCGTCGAGGACATTGTCGACACCGGGCTGACGTCGGCTTTCCTCATCGGTGAATTGCAGCGGCGGAACCCGGCGTCGGTGTCGCTGTGCACATTGGTCGACCGCCCCACCCGTCGGGTGGTGCCCGTGCCGATCGACCACATGGGCGTGCAGATCGAGGACCATTTCGTGATCGGCTATGGCCTCGACCATGAAGGCCGGTACCGCAACCTGCAGGTGCTCGCCATCGCTGACCCGACCGTGCTCGCCGAGGATCCGGACGCCTACGTGGAGGCGCTCTACGGGGCGTAGGGTGGGCCCATGCAGGAGATGGACCTTCTCGGCGTCCGGGTGGAGATGCCCGCGAACGCACCCATGGTGTTGCTGAGAGAGCGCGACGGGGGCGACCACGCCCGAACCGTGCCGATCTTCATCGGCGCACCCGAAGCGACGGCGATCGCCTTGGCGCTCGACGGAATTGCCACGCCGCGGCCGATGACGCACGATCTGCTTCGCGACATGCTCGAGTCGTTGTCGGTCGATGTCGATCGCATCGTCGTCACCGACCTGCACGACAAGACCTTCTACGCCGAACTTCATTTGATCACCAACGGCGCGCCCACTGTCGTGTCGTGTCGGCCTTCCGACGGCCTCGCTCTCGCCGTGCGTACCGGCACGCCGATCTATGTCAACGACTCAGTGATCGCCGAGGTCGGGTTCGTCGATGGCGCCGAGCCCGATAGTGACGATCAGCCTGAAGAGGTGGTCGAGGAGTTCAAAGAGTTCCTCGACACGATCTCACCGGAAGACTTCGAAGACTGAGCGACACGATAAGCACGCGCAAGGCCTCGCGCGGTCCGCGCGAAGATTCGCGCGGAGGGTCGTTGATCCGTCGCGTTGCGCGTCGTACGATCCGTTTCGTTACATCGGCGTAATTTCGTCGGTGTCGGTTACCGGCGTACACTCGCCGGTGGGGATCGAGGGAGTGACCACCATGGCCGAACAGGGTTTCAGCGGAAAACGGACCGCAGAGATTGTCGACATCACCTATCGCCAGCTCGACTACTGGGCGCGCACCAACCTGGTGAAGCCATCGCTCGCGCAGGCCACGGGTAGCGGGAGCCGTCGCCAGTATTCCTACCGCGACCTTCTCGAACTCAAGGTCATCAAGAGCCTGCTCGATTCCGGTATCCGGCTCGAGCAGGTCCGCAAGGTGTTCACCTACATGCGAGAACAGCTTGGTGAAGACGTCGCCAGCGCCAACCTTGTGATCGACGGCTCCAACTCCGTACTCGTAAACACCGGCGAAGAGCTGATCGACCTACTTCAAAACGGCCAGGGCGTGCTCAACGTCTTGCCGCTCGCCGGCGTGAAGGACGAAGTCGACGCACGCATCGTGTCGCTCTACCCCGAGATCGCGGAGAAGGTCATCACCCAGCGGGCGGTCGCCGCGAACTAAAACCTGCTCATGGCCGATTTCGCCCATGAGTCCGAGCGCCAATTCGCCCAACTCCTCGATGCCTACGGCATCCGCTGGGACTATGAGCCGACCACGTTCGTGCTCGAAGTCGACGCAAAGGGCAACACCGCCGAGGCATTCACGCCTGACTTCTACCTTTGCGACTTCGACACCTACGTCGAGTTGACCACCTTGCGTCAGCCCCTGGTGACGAAGAAGAACCGCAAGGTCCGCCGGCTGCTCGAAACGCATCCCGACGTCACGATCAAGCTCCTCTACCGCAAGGACATCGAACGGCTGGAGGCAAAGTATCGCCTCGCCGATGCCGCCTGAGATCCGCCGCTCCCTCCAGCAGCAGTGCCACCCAAACCAGCTGTTCGTCGGCCGGGGCTTAGGAGCGTTCGGGGAGCGGTGGCAGGACGTCGGTTGCCTGCTGGCGCAGCCAGTGATCAGCAAGCGTCAGCAGCATCATCGACTCGACCATCGGCACCGCTCGGGGCAACACACATGGGTCATGGCGGCCACGGGCAGCAAGGGTCGTGTCTTCACCGTCGCGGGTCACGGTCTGTTGTTCGCTGGAGATCGTGCCGGTGGGCTTGAAGGCAATGCGGGCGGTGATGTCCTCGCCGTTGCTGATGCCGCCCTGGATACCGCCGCTGTTGTTGGTGGTGGTGCGGATGCGCCCGTCGTCGCCGGCCATGAACGGATCGTTGTGGGCGAGACCGCTGAGGCGAGTGCCAGCGAAACCGCTGCCGATCTCGACGCCTTTCGCCGCAGGAAGCGACATGAGTGCGCCCGCCAGAACGGCATCGAGCTTGTCGAACACGGGCTCGCCGAGGCCGGCCGGAACGTTGCGGGCGACCGCCTTGACGACACCACCGAGCGAATCGCCGTCGCGACGGGCCTGCTCGATCGCTGCCGTCATTCGGGCGGCAGCGTCTGGGTCGGGGCAGCGCGTGGGGTCGGCTTCGACCTGCGCCAGGTCGACGGTGGAGGCGTCGACGGAGGCATCGATGTCAGCGACCTGATCGACCCATCCGAGCACGTCAATTCCGGCGACCTGCGTCATGAGCTTCCGGGCGATTGCTGCGGCCGCAACCCGACCAATGGTCTCGCGGGCTGAGGCGCGTCCACCGCCGGCCCAGTTCCGAAAGCCGTATTTCGCGTCGTAGGTGAAGTCGGCGTGGGAAGGGCGGTAGACGTAGCGAAGGTGGTCGTAGGCGCCGCTGTTGTGGTCCTTGTTGCGGACGACGATGGCGATCGGTGTACCGGTCGTGTAGCCCTCGAAGACGCCGGACAGGATCTCGGCCTGGTCGGCTTCGTCGCGCTGGGTGACGAGTCGCGACTGCCCGGGACGGCGACGATCCAGGTCGAATTGGATCTCGCTCAGGTCGATCGGCAGGCGTGGAGGACAACCGTCGATGACGACACCGACGCCGCCGCCGTGGGATTCCCCGAAGGTGGAGACACGGAAAAGCGTTCCGAACGAACTGGACATAGTTGCCAGTGTACGTCCCGGGGTAGGCCCGTCGGCCGATGTTTCAGGCCTCGACGAGCCCGCGGCCGTCGACCGCCTTCCGACGCTCGGTATCGGCGGTTTGGTCGTCGAGCGCATCGTTGGCGAGGAGTTCGGCGTCGACGCGATCGTTCCAGGCCTGGACTTCGTCAACGGTGTTATCGGCACTCCAACCCAGCTCCGGAGCGATCAGGGCAGCGACCCGCTCTGCGATCTCCGTACCGCGATCCACCGTCTCGATGGAGATGCGCATACGGCGGGCCAGCACGTCCTCAAGATGGAGTGCGCCCTCGTGCCGCACGGCATAAACGGCCTCGGCAGCGAGGTAACCCCCACCGGGAAGGATTTCGCCGTGACCGGGTTTGTCATCGGCGATGTCGAGCACCGCCGGAACCCGCGACCCGTGGCGCCAGAGCAGGCGTTCGACCAGGTGCTCGGGAAGATTGTGTTCACGGGCCAGGCGCGGGGCGGCGAGCTTCCAGGTGCCGCTCCAGGCATTTGCTCCAATCAACGGGACCTCGTCGGTGTTGGAGGCTGCGACGTCCAGGTCGAGATCGGCCACGGCGGCATCGACGGCGTCGGCGGCCATCACCCGGTAGGTCGTGTATTTGCCACCTGCGATCGAGATCAGCCCTTCGGTGGGCTGGGCGACGGCATGCTCGCGACTGAACTGGGTGGTGTCGTCGCCTTCGCCGGCGATGAGCGGACGAAGGCCGGCGTAGACGCCGACGACATCGGTGCGGGTGAGTGGGGTCTGTAGCGCTGCGTTTGCCTGCTCGAGCAGGTAGTCGATGTCCTTCGATGAAGCGGCCGGGTGTGCTCGGTCGAGATCCCACGTGGTGTCGGTGGTGCCGAGCAGCCAGTAGTCGCCCCACGGGATGATGAAGAGGACCGATGACGGTGTGCGCAGAACGACGCCGCTGTCGCCCCCGATCCGATCGCGTGGCACGACGATGTGGACGCCCTTGGCGGCGTGAACGCGTAGGCCGGCCGGGCCCGCCATGTCCTGGATGTCGTCGATCCACACGCCGGCGGCATTGATGGTGCGCTTGGCGCGGATCTCGTAGGTGTCGTCGGACTCGATGTCGCGCACCACGGCACCGACCACGTGGTTGCCGTCCTTGAGGAGCGATTCGACCCGGGTGGAGGTGGCGATCGCTGCGCCATGATGGGCGGCGGTCCGGCCGACGGCCACGGTGTGACGGGCATCGTCGATCTGGGCGTCGTAGTAGAGTATCCCGCCGATCAGACTCGATTTCCGGAGTCCGGGTACTAACTCGAGCGCCTTTTTGCGGCTCAGGTGGCGATGGCGGGGAAACCTCTTCCCACGGGCGAGCGCCATGAGGTCATAGAGGAGCACGCCGGCGCCGTAATAGACGCGTTGCCAGATTCGACCTCGGAGCGGGATGAGGAAGGAGATCGGGCGCACGAGGTGTGGCGCGACCGAGGTGGTGTGCAAACCGCGCTCTTGGAGCGCCTCGTGAACCAGGGCGAAATCCATCTGCTCGAGGTAGCGCAGGCCGCCATGCATGAGTTTCGAGGAACGACTGGAAGAGCCGGAGGCGAGGTCGCGCTGCTCCACAAGACCGACAGAGAGGCCGCGGGTCGCGGCATCGAGGGCGCAGCCGACGCCGGTGACACCGCCGCCGATGACGAGCACGTCAAGTTCGCCCTCGGACATGCGTTCGAGGTCGCGCCGGCGCTGCTGGGGGTTGAGGGAACCAGGTTCGGGGGACATCCGCACGCCAGCGTATGCTCCGGGCCGGAACAGGGGGACTTGAATGCCGAATTTCGCCAGCATCTGGGAAGGGGTCGCCGACGCTGTGCCCGACGCGCTCACCGCTGCGCACGGCTTCGACTCGCACTCTTGGAGGGAGTTCGAGGATCGCAGCGCCCGAATCGCAGCGGCGATCGACGCCGCCGGGATCGGTCACGACGACAAGGTTGGGCTTTACCTCCACAACGGGTTTGAATACGAAGAGGCGCAATTCGCAGCGTTCAAGCAGCGCGCCGTGCCCTGCAACGTCAACTATCGCTACCTGGCTGACGAACTGGCGTATCTGCTCACCAACGCCGACGCGAAGGCACTCTTTTTCGACGTCTCGCTCGCAGACCGTGTGGCGGAGGTTCGCGACCGCTGCCCTGATCTCCACCTGATGATCCAGGTCGGGGGCGGGGAGCTGCTCGACGGCGCTGTTCACTACGACGATCTCCTTGCGGCCCACGAGCCGGCACCCCGAATCGAGCGGTCCGGTGATGACCTCTGGTTCCTGTACACCGGTGGCACGACCGGCAATCCCAAAGCCGTCATGTGGCCCCACGCCGAGCTCCAGAAGAGCGCAGAGGCGTTCTATCGCCCACTCGGACAGCCGGTTCCCACCACGGTCGAGGCCGCCGTCGCCGCTGCCGTCGAACTCCACGAGCGCAACCGCACCACGCGGGTACTCGCTGGCGCACCGCTGATGCACGGCACGTCAGGCATCGTGTCGTTGCAGGTCCTGATGACCGGTGGCGCCGTGGCGACCCTTCGGAGCCGTTCGTTCGACGCGAAGGAACTGTGGGAGGTCGTCGCCCATCACCGGCTGACCATGCTCGCCATCGTCGGCGAGGCATTCTCCCGCCCGATGCTTGAAGAACTCGATCGGGCGAAGGCGGCGGGGGATCCCCACGACCTCTCGAGCCTGTTCCAGATCATGTCCTCAGGTGTCATGTGGTCGAAGGAATCCAAGACGCGATTCCTCGACCACAAGAAGCTCACCTTGCTCGACACACTCGGCTCCTCGGAGAGCCCGGGGCAGGGAAGCCAACTCACCAAGGGCGACGCCGACCAGGCCAAGACCGCCAAGTTCGAACTCGGCGACACCACCGTCGTGATTACCGACGACGGTCGCATCGTCGAACCCGGTTCCGGAGAGCGGGGCCGCCTCGCCAACCGGGGCGTCGTACCCCTCGGCTACTTCAAAGACGAGAAGAAGACCGCCGAAACCTTCCCGATGATCAACGGTGTGCGCTATTCGATCCCCGGTGATTACGCAACGGTCGAAAACGACGGCACGATCACCTTGCTCGGCCGTGGTTCGGTCAGCATCAACTCCGGTGGCGAGAAGATCTACCCCGAGGAGGTCGAGGAGGCGCTGAAGTCACACCCCGACGTCATCGACTGCAACGTCGTCGGTCTGCCCGACGAACGCTGGGGGCAGACCGTCAACGCCGTGCTCAGCCTCGAAGACGGCGCCGAGATCAGCGACGACGACCTCATCGCCCACGCCCGAACCCGCATTGCCGCCTACAAGACGCCGAAGCGTATCCTGCGGGTCGAGAGCGTCCTTCGCGGCCCGAACGGCAAGGCCGACTACACCTGGGCCAAGAAAACCGCCGAGGAGATCACCGGCATCTCCTGAGCTTCACAACTCGAGCAGTGCCTGCTCGATGACCTCGGGCAGCGCCGGGTGGATGAAGTACTGCCTACGGCTCATCTCATCGACCGTGCGGCCGAACACCATGCCCTGAATCAGCTGCTGGATCAGGGTCGACGCCTGTGGCCCGCAGATGTGGGCCCCGAGCAGTGTGCGGGTGCGGGTGTCCATCACCAGCTTCACGATGCTCGTGGTGTCCTCCATCGCCCAGCCGTACGCAGCGGAGCCGTAGTGCTGGACATGCGCCTTGTAGCTGATGCCGGCCTCGGTGGCCTGGCGCTCGGTCATGCCGACCGAGGCCACCTGCGGGTGCCCGAAGACGGCGTGAGGAATGAGCTCGTGGTTGACCTCGATCATCGAATCAGGGTTCGACAGATTGTGGGCGACGACTCGTGCCTCGTGATTGGCCACGTGCTTGAGCTGTACCGGATTCGTGACATCACCGAGGGCGAAGACGCCGTCGACCGTGGTGCGGAGGTGGGTGTCCGTCACGACGTAACCGGCGTCGTCCATCTCATAGCCGTGCTCGGCGAGCCGGAGCTGATCGCCATTGGGGACCCGGCCCGTCGCGACGAGAAGGGCATCGACCCGAAGTTCCTCTCCGTCGGGCGACAGTTCGAGCACGATGTCGTCGCCTTCGGTGCGAGCCGAGGCCACGTCGGTCTTGAACCGGGTGTCGAACTTCTGTCGGTACGCCTCGGTGAAGGCCGCGGAAATCGCCTCGTCCTCGTTGCGGAGCATGGCATCGCTTCGAACGATAAAGGTGACCTCCGAGCCGAGAAGGCCGAACACATTGCCGAGCTCCGTGGCGATGTAGCCGCCGCCGAGCACGGCGAGCCGCTTCGGCAACTCGTCGACCCGCATGATCGTGTCGGAGGTGTGGTAGCCGACCTGGTCGAGCCCCGGGATCGGCGGAATGAAAGCTCGTGCGCCTGCCGCGATCACGATCTGCTCGGCCGTGATGATGTCGTCACCAACCTGAATCTCCTTGGGGCCGACGAAGGTCGCCGAGTCCTGGTAGACGGTGACGTTGCCGAGGCCTTTGCGATAGCCCTCACCAGCGGCAGCGATCGGATCGATACGGTCGAAGATGCGGTCGCGTATCGCCGTCCAGTCAGCCCCGTCGAAGGTGGTGTGCACGCCGAGCCGCGGGCCGGTGTGGGCGGCGAGTTCGGCGATCTCGGCGGCGTACACGAGCATCTTTGACGGAATGCAACCCACGTTCATGCAGGTGCCACCGAACAGGCCTCGCTCGACCATGGCGATATCGAGGTTGTCGTGCTCCGGACCGATGATCGAGTTCCCGGATCCCGCGCCGATGATGACGAGGTCGTGCGTGCGCATGGGCGCAGGCTAGGCCGACCGATACGGGGCGACGAGCATCAGTCCGACGGCGACACCCTGCTTCCCGCTGCCGGTGCAGGCGTCGGCGTGTGGAGGAGCGGGGCTAGGGTCCGGTCATGACCGATCGCCCCGTCTCTGGCAAGTGGTTCGAGGAGTTGACCGAGGGCCTCGTCATCCAGCACGTGATCCGTCGCACGATCACCGAAGCCGACAACATCGGCTTCACCACGATGACGATGAACCCGGCGTGGCTGCATCTCGACGCTGACTACGCCGCCAACGAGACCGAGTTCGGGAAACCGCTCGTGAACTCGCTGCTGACGCTCAGCCTGGCGGTCGGCATTTCGGTGCACGAGACGACCCTCGGGACCACCGTGGCCAATCTGGGTTTCGAGGAGAGCGTCTTCCCGGCGCCGGTCTTCCACGGCGACACCATCCGAGTCGAGACCGAGGTTCGGAAGCGTCGGGCGTCGTCGTCTCGGCCGAACCAGGGTGTGGTCACGTTCGAACACCGGGTGTTCAACCAGGACGACGTCCTCGTGTGTCGCACCGTGCGAAACGCACTCATGCTGTGCCGTCCTGACGGCGGCTGATCAGTCGTCAGCCTGGGCGAGCACGCGACGCGCCTGCACCGCGACCGGTTCGTCGACCATCTGACCTTCGAACGCAACCGACGCCACGCCCTGTGCCTTGGCGTCGTCGTACGCCTTGAGGAGACGGCGAGCCCGGTCGATCTCTTCGCCCGACGGGAGGAAGGCCTCGTTGGCGATCGACACCTGCGATGGGTGAATGCAGAGCTTTCCGCCATAACCCATCGCACGCGCCTCGAGGCACTCTCGATGGCAACGGTCATCGTCGGTGAAGTCGGCGACGATCTGGTCGATCACCGTGACGTCGGCGAGACGGCCCGCGAGGGCAATCTGGGCACGGGCGTAGGCGATCTCGTCGTTGGAGGCTGTGCGCACCCCGCCCAGGTCGGCGATGAAGTCCTCGGCGCCGAAGTAGCCAGCGCTGATCACGTCGTGGGCAAGAAGGGACCGGGCGTCTGCGACGCCGAGGGCGGTCTCGACCCCACCGATGATCGGCATGTCGAGGCCGCGGTCAGCGAGCCGCGCAGCGAGCGAGTCGAGGCCGGCGATGGTCTCGATCTTGGGCACCACGATGCCCGAGAGCCCTTCGGCCGGAAGGCTGTCGAGATCATCGTCGTGCCACGGTGTCGTGTCGTCGTTGACCCGAACCAGGATCGGGAGCTGCCCGGCGAGGTCGGCGACCGCCGAGCGCATCTCGGCACGACCGGTGTCCTTGGCGTCGGGCGGGGTGGCATCCTCTAGGTCGATCACAATTGCGTCGGCGCCGGTGCGCGGCATCTTGCGCAGGAGGTCGGGCCGGACGGCCGGGGCAAAGAGCAATGAGCGGAGCCGACGAGGGAGCACGCTGGCACCCTACGCGCCGATCTGGCAGCGTGACGTCATGTCCGACGGGGGAGTGGAACGATGAAACAGCAGGGTGTGAACCGAGTCGTGATGGCCGTTCGCGATCTTGAGGCCGGGCGAGCGTTCTACGAGGAGCTGCTCGACTGCACCTTCCACTCGGCCAACGATGAGGAGGCGAGCGCGTTCGGCGTGCGGGTGCTGATGTCGTGGGACGGCGGAATCGAACTCGTCGCCCCGATCGAGGGAGCGGGAAGTCATGTCGACGCGATCCTCGACACCAAGGGAGAAGGCCTCATCGGCGTGGTGTGGGCCGTTGCCGATGCTGACCGGGCCAAAGAGGCGGCCGAGCGACTCGGCGTTCCCAGCTTCTTCACGCTGGACTACGACCAAGACCAAATCGACGCCAACCTGCAGGGTCGGTTCAGGAAGTACTACCAGCACTTCCTGATGCCCTCGGGGCTGCTCGGCGACGCTCAGGTGCTCGTCGGCGAGTTCGAGACGCCGGACTGAGCGTCAGATTGAGATCGCGAACTCCGGTGGGGTGGCCTGGTCGACGATCGGGTCGACCGGGTTGTTGAACGTCGGGAACTGGCGCTGGGCCTGCCGACGATACTTCGTGGTCGAATGCTCCGGGTCGGTGTCGAACTCGGGGATCACCTGCTGGCCAAAGACCTCGATCATCTCCAGCACCTGCTCGTGTGCAAAGCCTTCGTCGGGGGTGCCGAACGTGACCTGGGTGCAGCCGACGTCCTGGTATGCCTGAAGCTGCTCGCAGACTTCTTCAGGGTTTCCGCACAGCATGTAACCCTCGGCGATCGCCCAGTCGAGGGTGGCGTCGTCGAGCTCGGCGTGTGCCCGGGCGTTCGGCCACACGATGGCGTCGGGGCTCTGCGGCATCGAGTCGTGGTAGAGGTTCACCATCGTGACTCGGTAGCCGCGAAGATTGCGTTTCGCCATGGCTCGCGCTTCCTCGCGGTCCTCGAGGCAGATGACGGCGTTGGTCATCATCACGTTGTGGTTCTGGAACTGGCCGACCGGGTCGCTGACGTTCTCGGCCGCTTCGAGGTAGGCGTCAACCCGCCCCTTCAAGTTATGGATCGGTTCGAAGTTGAAGGCGATCGCGCCGAGGCCCATGGCGCCAGCCTTTGCGTAGGTAGCGGGATTGCCGCACGCCACCCACATCGGGGGGTGGCCCTCGCCATAGGGCTTCGGGAGGATGTTGTGAGGCGTCGGCACCGAGAACGCCTCACCATGGTGCTCGTAGTCCTTTTGCTCCCACATGCGCGGGATCTCGCGAATGACCTCGTCCCAGATGGCCTTGGTCTCGGTGAGTTCGGTGCCGTTGAATGTCCGGACCTCGTGACTGCCGGCGCCCCGACCGGTGCCGAACTCGAACCGGCCCTCGGAAAGGTGATCCATCATCGCCGCTCGTTCAGCGATGCGAACCGGGTGGTCCTTACTCGTCGGGAATGAGGTAATGGCCGAGCCGACATGGATCTGGTCGGTGCGTCCGGCGACGTAACCCATCACCGGATACGGCGCGGACATATGGCTGTATTCAGTGAGTCCGTGGTGCTCGCCGAACCAGGCGTACTTCCAGTTGTGGCGGTCACCGAGCACGGCGTACTCGGCTTCGCGCATGAGCATCAGATGCTCAGAATCAGGATCGTGTGCTGCGGGCCCCGGCAGGTACCCGTTGAAGAACAGCCCGAACTCCATGTCGCCCCCTCGGCATCGCTTCGGTGGGACAGAGGCTACGGGGGCGGCAGCGAGCGAGCAAGAACTCGACGGTCTCGTCAGCCGGGCGCAGGCCTGGCGTCCCACCGGCTACACCGTCGTCAGGAGCGCCACCATGCCGAGGCCGTTGATCAAGGCGTGGGTGATGATCGAGGCGCCGATGCGTCCGGTGAGGAGTCGTCCCATGCCGAGCGCGACGCCCAGAGTGAACAGCACGGGGAACCGGCTCGGTTCGAAGTGGGCCGCAGCGAATGCGGCGGAGGTGATGAGCAACACCCACCATTCCGACATTCCCCGCTTCAGCAGGGTGCTCCACCACAGGCCCCGGTAGACAAGTTCCTCGATCACCGGGACGGCGGTGGCGGCGAACACGGCGACGAAGACGATCCAGATCGTAAGGCCCGACGTGTCCGCGTCATCGATGAGCCCGTCCGATCCTTCCGGCGAACCGTCGAGGCCTTCGTCTGCGGCGTCTTCGAGGAGTTCCGCAACGCTTGCCGTCGGCGTCTGGGCACCCAGCTCGTTCATTGCGGCGACAACGCCGGCGACCGCCAGAAAGCCGCCGACCACCAGCACGGGCCCGATGACCCAATCAATCTTCCGAACGGCCATCCCGTAATCGCGGTCGATCCCGGTGCCCTTGGACCTCGCGATCCACCAGACGAAACCACCCTGAGCGATCTGGGGGCCGGCGACGAGAAGCGGGAGCCACGGCGAGTTCAGGGCTGCGTCGGGAGCAACCAGTGCCATGATCCCGACCAGCACGATCGAGGCCACGACGAAGACCCCGAAGCTGGCAAGTGCGTCGCCGAGACCCCACCGGGCGAACGGCGGGAACGGGATCAGAGGTGGCCGACCCTGGTCCTTCCACTCGCTCGCGCCCCCGGCGGGTTTCAGCGGAGGAGGCGGGGGAGGAGGTGGTGGGGGTGGGAGTGACGACTCGGCCATCGGGTGGCGAGGGTAGTTGTCACTCAGGGGTGGAGGTCACCGCGGTCGTGCAGGTTCATCGCCGGGAACGGCCCGAAGAACCCGTGCTCGTAGAGGCCGTACCCGACCTGATCCCCATAGGTGAACTCGCCGACCGAATCGACGACGCCGTACTGGGCGAGTCCCCGGATCTCGTCGACGTGGTAGGTGAGTGCTTGCACGACCTCGTCGTCGCCCTGCCACATGCCGTGGCGCCAGTCCTCTTCGAAGCCGTAGCCGGTGCCGATCGAGATGAAGTTGGTGACGAGCGGCTTGGCGGCGATCGTGATCGGGCCCTCGGGCGCTTCGGGCATCGTGATGCGGCTTCCCGAGAGCAGACGGGTGCCGGAGATCATGTCATGATCCCACTCGGGAGTTCCGAGCCACTCGACCGGCCGGTCTGGGTCGGCCCAAACGCGGACGGCCTCTTCGAGGGGACGAACCCCATCGGGGCGCTGGTGACACATGTAGACGATCGAATGGTCGCCGAAATCGATCGGCATGTAGTTCCACATGCCCGGCATGACCGAGATCGACTGCCGGATGCCGTCGGGCTGCTTCTCGCCGACAGGGCGCACGCCCCAGGAACGATCGCGACTGCCACCGCAACGGTCAGGCGTGACGGCGATGTCCTCACCGGCGACGGTGAGCGTGCCCTCCCAGCGGCCCATCTGAGCGAACCGCTGGGTGTCGAAGACCACCGTGCCCCTGCTGCGCAGATATTGGCGAGGTTCCTCGAAGGCGGGGATCGATGCCGTCCAAGTGACGTCCATGGCGATGTCGGCGTCGTTCGGTTCGACGATCACCCGGAGCTTCTCGAGCGGCTCGATGATCTCCACCCGCATCGGGCCGACCGAGATGTCCATGCGGTCCTCGAGCGGCTTCGAGGTCCGCATGATGCGCTGGATGCCGTCCTTGGTGACCGCAAGAAACGCGTCGGTCGTGCCCAGGTTGGGGTATTGCCCGAGCCCGAAGATCGCGAAGTACTCGTCGGATGACGGGTGCAGGTTGAAGTAGTAGCGGTCGTAGAAGTTCCGGTCAGACGTGGCAACGTGGCGGACGAACTCCGAGGTCTGATGGACGGGGTAGTCGTCCCACCCGGATACCGAACGTTCTGCAGTCATGAGAGGACCGTAACTCGCTGGTTCACGGTGGACCCAATGCTCGCGGTACCGTCTCGTGCGTGACGAAGACTCGTGTACCCGCCGTCGACGGCCTCTTCACCGAGGTC
>PBTQ01000002.1 GCA_002729125.1 Acidimicrobiaceae bacterium
CCTCAGCGTCGTCCGAAGCGCGGTCGAACGCACCGGCCAGTGGGCCGAACGCAGCCGGGCTGCGTTCCTGGCACACCCAGATGCCTCGATCCGCCAGAGCCAGTTCGGCATCGTCCAGGGCGGCACCGACGAAGCGCTGCGCGAACAGTCGGCCCGCCAGATCACCGACATCGGCTTCGACGGCTACGCGGTCGGCGGTCTGAGCGTTGGGGAGGACCGCAGCGAGATGTTTCACGGCCTCGACGCGTGCATGGATCTGCTCCCACTCGACCAGCCTCGCTACTTCATGGGCCTCGGCGACCCCATCGGCATCGTCGAGTCGGTTGCCCGCGGTGTCGACATGTTCGACTGCGTGTTGCCGACCCGGTTGGCCCGCCACGGCACGATTCTGACCGACGGCGGCCGCTACAACCTGACCCGTGCCGAGTTCGCCGCCTCGACCGAAGCGCTCGATCCGGCGTGGCCTGAAAGCCCTGCAGCCCGGTGGTCGAAGGGCTACCTGCGCCACCTTCTGCTCGCCAAGGAGCCGACGGCGGCGCGGATTATCACGCTCCACAACGTCGCCTGGCTCCTCCGTTTCATGGATCGGATAGCTGATGCGATCCGGTCAGGAACCCTCGAGGACTTCCGCCTCGGCGTCCATGACGTGTGGGGCGCCCGCTAGCCTCCTCCGGGTCCGTTCACCATCGTCAGGAATCTCATGGGCAGTCTGATCTTTCTCGCACTCCTGCTCGGCGTCATGTACTTCATCCTCATCCGGCCGCAGCAGCGCCAGGTGAAGGAACAGCAGGCTCGTATTCGGTCGCTCGAGGCCGGCATGATTGTCGTCACAAACTCCGGCATCCACGGCGCCATCGCCGAGGTGGAGGACAAGGTCATCTGGCTCGAAGTCGCGCCGGAGATCGAATTGAAGATCTCCAAGGGAGCGGTCGCCGAGATCATCACCGACGATGATGACGATGATCATGACGAGGACAACAACAACGACGATCTCGCCGCAGGCGACGCCGACGCCTGAGCGACGTGCGCCGTCAGGTCACCTATGTCGTCGGGATCATCGCGATCTCGGTTGCGGGTCTCGTCTACACCTTCGTTTCGGGCAATGAGCCGTTGCTCGGCCTTGACTTGCAGGGCGGGGCGTCCGTTGTGCTCGAACCCGAGCCCCAGCCCGACGGCCAGGAGATCACCGAGGAGACGCTCGACCAGGCGGTCGACATCATCCGAAATCGCGTCGATGGTCTTGGTGTCCGTGAGCCTGAGGTGACGCGTCAAGGCGAGACGATCCTCGTTCAGATCCCTGGCGTCGATGATCAGCAGCGTGCGATCGACCTTGTCGGTCAGACCGCTGAGCTCCGTTTCCGACCCGTCCTCGAGCAGGCCACCTTCGAGGACGAAGCTGCGTTTAACGCTGCCACCGCAGCGATCGCCGCCGGCGATCTTGTCGGTGCTGCTCTCGCCGAGGCGCAAGCGATGGTCGATCGATGGACCCTCACGCCCGACGCTGCTACGTCGGAGCCGTCGGTCCTGCAGGAGCGCAACAACCCGACGTTCCAGGGTCGAATCCGCATGGGTCCGGTGCCGACCGTGCTCGAGCCCGAGGTGCCCGGTCAGCGCCTGTCCGGTGAGGTCCTTCAGAGCGCGGCCGCCCGCTTTAATGTGCAGCAGGGCTGGTCGGTTGCGCCGATCTTTAAGTCTGGTTCGCCCGGCATCGACGACTTCAACGTCATTGCTGCCGCCTGCAATACCTTCCAGGCCTCGTGTCCGGCCGGGCGGGTCGCCATCGAGATCGACGGGTTCGTCGAGTCGGCCCCAAGTGTCAACGCCGCCTACTTCGAGCGCGATCAGATCACGATCTCTGGCTCGTTCACCGAGGAGGAGGCCAAGGACCTCGCCCTGGCACTCAATTTCGGCGCCTTGCCGCTCGAACTCACCCCGCAGGAGAGCCGCATCGTGAGTTCCAGCCTCGGTGAGGATGCCCTCGACGCCGGCTTACTCGCCGGTCTGATCGGCGTGCTGCTCGTCTCGATCTATCTGATCGCCTACTACCGCTACCTCGGTGTCGTCGCGATCTTGTCGTTGCTGATCTCCGGTGCGCTCCTCTGGACCATCGTCGCCTGGCTTGGCGCCTCGCAAGGGCTCGCGCTCACGCTCGCCGGGGTCACGGGCTTGATCGTGTCGATCGGTGTGTCGGTCGACTCCAACGTCGTCTACTTCGAGCATCTGAAGGAGGATGTGAAGGGTGGCCGCACGGTTCGGTCGGCCGTCGAGCGGTCGTTCCCGATCGCCTACTCGACGATCGTGAAGGCCAATGTGGCGAGCCTGATCGCGGCCGTCGTGCTGTATACCCTCACCGTCGGCCAAGTCCGCGGCTTCGCCCTCTTCCTCGGGCTGGCCACGGTGCTTGATCTCGTCGCCACCTACTTCTTCATGGGCCCTGCGATCCGCATCCTCGCCAACCTCGACATCGATCTCGCCCGGAAGCCCAGCACGTTCGGCATCCCGAAGGCGCTTGACGCCACACCGGAGCCGGCAACGACCGGAGGTGCGTCGTGAAGACGCTCCGCATGCTTTTTCGCAACGAGCACCATTTCGACTTCCCAGCAATGTGGCGCAAGGCACTTGTCGGCTCGGCCGCGCTCGTTCTCATCAGCGTCGGCGCTCTCGTGTTCCGTGGCCTCAACCTCGGGATCGAGTTTGAGGGTGGCACTGCGTGGGAAGTGACCGCTCCTGACGTGTCGGTCGTCGACACCCGCGACGCCCTCGGCGGCACCGGCGCCGAAAGTGGCAAGATCCAGACCCTCGGTTCCGACGCAATCCGGGTCCGAGCCGACCTCGACACGCAAGAGGAGGTTGCCGTGGTGACGGTGGCCCTCGCCGAGCTTGCCTCGGTCGACGTCACCGATGTCAGCGTGACCACCGTTGGTCCGTCATGGGGCGATCAGATCACGAGTAAGGCCCGCAACGCGCTCTTCTGGTTCTTCGTCATCGTCGCGGGCTACATCGCCGTGAGGCTCGAATGGAAGATGGCCGTGGGCGCCCTTGTGGCCGTGGCCCACGACATCCTCATTTCGGTCGGTGTCTACGCGATCTTCCAGTTCGAGGTCACGCCGGCGACCGTCATTGCGTTCCTGACGATCATGGGCTACTCGCTGTACGACACGATCGTCGTCTACGACAAGGTCCGCGATGTCGGTGGGCGGCTCACCGTCACCGGTCGCTACACCTACAGCGAGATGATGAACCAGTCGCTCAACCAGGTGTTGATGCGCTCGATCAACACCTCGATCACGTCGGTGCTCCCGGTGTTGTCGATGCTGTTGATCGGCTCGGTCTTCCTCGGGGCGCTGACGCTGCAGGAGTTCGCCATCGCCTTGCTGATCGGCATCCTCGTCGGCACCTATTCGTCGATCTTCGTCGCGGCGTCCGTCGTGGCGCACATGAAGGAGCGCGAAGCCGAGAACCGGGCAGTTGCCGACAAGGTCCGAGCGCGCGAAGGCGAGACCGGTACCCGAAGGGTGAGCGAGGACGACGTCGCCCTCGCCGGTATCCCGACGACCCGCGAGCGGCCGAGTGGTAGCGCGAGTCGCACCTCGAGCAGTCAGCGGCCCTCCCGGGGCCAGGCAGCGCAGCGAGGCGCAGCGGCGAAACGTATACAATCGTCCACCCGACCCGGTCAGCCACCGAAGCCGCGGAAAAAGAAGAAGTCCTGAACCCGCTACGATCGGGTGATGGGACGACTACCTGTCGCCGAACTCGCCAGCCTGATCCGCGACATCCCTGACGTTCCTCAGCCTGGGATCGTCTTCAAGGACATCACGCCCCTGCTCGCCCACCCGGACGGACTCGCGTCGGCCATCGAAGCACTCGCCGATCCGTGGCGCGACGCCGGGATCGACACCGTGGTCGGTATCGAAGCTCGAGGGTTCATCCTTGGCGCTGCGGCTGCGCGGTCGCTCGGCGTCGGCTTCGTCCCGATTCGCAAGGCGGGCAAGCTTCCTGGCGCCACGATGGCCCAGCAGTACGACCTCGAATACGGCACCGACACGATCGAGATCCACTCCGACGCCGTCTCGCCCGGTGAGCATGTCCTTGTGCTCGACGATGTGCTCGCCACCGGCGGCACCGCAGCCGCGGCGGCCCTGCTCCTCGAACGACTCGGCGCGACCCTCGCCGGTTACTCGTTCCTGCTCGAACTGTCGTTCCTCGATGGGCGAGCCAAGCTCGGCGATGCTCGCATCGAGGCGGCGATCGAGGTGGGTTGCTGATGTCGACCGTCACCCGTGTCCTGCCCTGGCGTCGTGCTGCCAACCGGCCGTCCTCCGCCGAGATCGCACCGCTGCTCGCCGAGTTCGCTAAGCATCATCCAAAGGCCGAAGCGACCCTGCTCGAGGCGGCGTTCGCCATGGCCGAGGAGGCTCATCGCGGCCAGAACCGCAAGTCGGGGGAGCCCTACATTCGCCATCCGGTGGCGGTGGCCACCGTCGTTGCCCGACAGGGCCTCGACGACATCTCCATCGCCGCCGCTCTGCTCCACGACGCCGTTGAGGACACGACGATCAGCATCGAGGAACTGGAGCGGGAGTTCTCAGCGGAGCTCGCCGGCATCGTTGATGGCGTCACCAAGCTCGATCGGGTCCATTACGACTCTAAGGAGGAGCAGCAGGCCGCCACGATGCGCAAGATGATCGTGGCGATCGCTCAGGACATTCGGGTGCTGATCATCAAGCTCGCCGATCGCCTGCACAATCTGCAGACCATCGCAGGCATGCCAGCGTTCAAACAGGAGCGCACCGCTCGCGAGACCCTCGAGGTCTACGCGCCGCTTGCGCACCGGCTCGGCATGCAGGAGATGAAGATGCAGCTGGAGGATCTCTCCTTTGCGGCCCTCCACACCCGTCGGTACGCCGAAATCGACCAGATGGTTCAACTCCGCGCCCCGGAGCGGGATCTCTATCTCGCTCAGGTCGTCGGCGACGTGCAGGCTCGGCTCGCCGAGCTTGGGATCCGCGCCGACGTCGAGGGCCGCCCGAAGCACCTCTGGTCGATCTACGAGAAGATGGTTGTGAAAGGCCGCTCGTTCGACGAGATCTTCGACCTTGTGGCCATTCGGGTGGTCTGTGATTCCGTGCGCGATTGCTACGGCGCACTCGGTTCGATCCACGCCACGTGGCGTCCGGTGCAGGGCCGGTTCAAGGACTACATCGCAATGCCGAAGTTCAACCTCTACCAGTCGTTGCACACGACCGTGGTGGGGCCTCAGGGCAAGTCACTCGAGGTGCAGTTGCGCACCAGGGAGATGCACGCCCGCGCCGAGCACGGCGTGGCGGCTCACTGGGATTACAAGGAGGATTCGCCGGGTGGCGACCTAGCGTGGTTGAACCGCATCGTTGAGTGGCAGCAGGAGACATCCGACCCTTCGGAGTTCATGTCGAACCTGAAGTTCGATCTCGACCAGGACGAGGTCTTCGTTTTCACGCCGAAGGGCAGGGTCATCGAGTTGCCGGTCGGCGCGACGCCGATCGACTTTGCCTACACGATTCACTCCGACGTCGGGCACCGCTGTGTCGGCGCGAAAGTCAACGGCCGCCTCGTATCGCTCGACACCCGACTCGAGTCGGGTGATTCGGTCGAGGTCTTCACCTCCAACGTCGAGGGTGCTGGTCCGAGCCGCGACTGGCTGAAGTTCGTCGCCAGCCGACGGGCAGCCAACAAGATCAAGCAGTGGTACATCCGTGAGCGTCGCGAAGACGCGATTGAGGAAGGTCGGGAAGACCTCATCCAGGCGCTTCGCCGCGAGGGGCTCGCTGCTCGCCGCATCCTCAAGGAGCCAGTCTTCGTGTCGGTCCTCGAGGCGATGAACTACACCGACGAGGACCTTTTGTTCGCCGCCATCGGCGAAGGCCACGTCACCGCCCTGACGGTCGCCGAGCGACTCGGTCGCGAGCTGCGCGGCGAAGAGGAGACCGAGACCCTCGTTGAGGCCCAGCGACTGCCGTCGACCGTCAACCGTCGTTCAGGAGGTCGTCGCCGGGTCAACCAGTCGGCCGGTGTCCACGTCGAAGGCCTCGACGACATCATGATCCGTCTCTCGCGGTGCTGCTCGCCGGTGCCGCCTGACGAGATCATTGGCTTCGTCACCCGGGGCCGAGGCGTGTCGGTGCACCGCAGCGACTGTCTCAACGCGACCGAATTGTTCGAAGGACAGCCCGACCGCCTGATCGACGTCGAGTGGGACGCTGAGCACGTTGGTCGGTTCCCGACCACGATCGAGATCCTGGCGCTCGATCGGGCCGCGCTTCTTGTCGACGTCGCCAGGGTGCTCACCGATCACGGCCTCAACGTCACCGGCGTGAGCACGGAGACCGGCGACGACGCCGTGGCCAAGATGCAGTTTGAGTTCGAACTCGCTGATGTCAGCCAGCTCGATTCGGTGCTTTCGTCGGTCTATGGCATCGAATCGGTCTATGAGGCCTACCGGATCATGCCTGGCGTCGCCCGCTCCTGACATCGCCCTCAGATCCCAGGTGCCGGGACCTGGGAACGTATCGCGGACAGGAATACCCGCAGGGAGGGGAGGGGTGGCCGGTAGCCTGACCCCTCGTGGCCGAGCCGACCTTTAAAGCCCCCAAGGGCACGCGTGACATCTTGCCGCCCGAGTCGGGTCGTCGCCGGGCGCTGATTGGCGCGTTCGCACAGCAGGCCGAACTCGCAGGCTTCGGTGAGGTCATGTCGCCGATCTTCGAGGACCTTGGTGTCTTTAAACGGCTGGGCGAGTCGACCGACGTCGTCACCAAGGAGATGTTCGACTTCTTCGACAAGGGCGACCCGCCGCAGCATCTCGCTCTCCGGCCAGAACTCACCGCATCGGTATGCCGAGCCTTCGCCGAGCACCGGCCCACCCCGCCGTGGAAGGTCTGGTACGAAGGACCTCAGTTCCGCTACGAGCAGCCGCAGGCAGGTCGTTACCGCCAGTTTGCCCAGGTCGGCATCGAGACCCTCGGGACCGACGACCCCCAAGCCGATGTCGACGCGATCGCGCTCGGATGGCACTTCTATGAGTCGCTGGGCCTTCGCGAGGTCACCTTGCTGCTGAACAGCCTTGGCGACCCGACCTGCCGCCCGGCCTACTTGGACGCGCTGCGGACCTACCTCTCCGACAACGCGGCGTCTCTCTCGCCCCAGAGCCAGGTCACACTCGAACGCAACCCGCTGCGCGTGCTCGACTCCAAGCGTGCCGAAGATGCAGCGATCATTTCGGCTGCGCCACTGATGGTCGATTTCCTCACCGACGAGAGCCGTGAACACTTCAAGACGGTCCGAGCCTGTCTCGATCAGCTCGGCATCCCGTATGAGCTGTCACCGCGCCTTGTGCGCGGCCTCGACTACTACACCCGGACCACCTTCGAGTTCGCCGCCGATGCCCTCGCCACCGCCCAAAATGCAGTCGGTGGCGGTGGTCGGTATGACGGCTTGGTCGAGGATCTCGGTGGCCCCGCCACCCCGGGCATTGGCTTCGCCCTAGGTGTCGACCGCATCCTCCTCGCCTGCGACGCCGAAGGTGTCTTCGCCACGCCCGAGCCGGCGGTGAAGGTCTTCGTCGTCGACGTCACCGGAGGCCGCCACGCCCTCGGGGTGTGCACCACCCTCCGGAACGCCGGTGTCGGCGCCGACCGTTCCTATGGTGGCCGCTCCATGAAGGCCCAGATGAAGGTCGCCGACCGTTCCGGTGCCCCGTTCGCCGCCATCATCGGCGAGGACGAGGTCGCCAACGGCGAGGTGGCCCTCCGTGATCTTCGCGGTGATACCGGTCAGCAGCGGATCGCCCTCGCCGATCTCGCCGAGCACGTCGTCCGCCTTCTCTCTTAACCCCACTCAGCAACCCCTTCTCCCAGCGATCAGGAATCATCAGGACATGCAGGATCACACCACCTCGATGCGCACCGACATGTGTGGCCAGCTGACGGCTGCCGACGCCGGCCGGACCGTCTCTGTGTGCGGCTGGGTCGATCGCCGTCGCGAGCACGGCGAGCACCTCGCCTTCATCGATCTGCGCGACCGCACCGGTGTCGTGCAGTGTGTCGTCAACTCGAGCCACGACCTCCGCAGTGAGTACGTCGCGAAGATGACCGGCGAGGTGCGATTGCGGCCCGACGATACTGCGAACTCTGATCTCGCCACGGGCGAGATCGAGATCGATGTGGTCGAGATCGAGGTTCTGGCCGAGGCCGAGCCGCCGCCNTTCCCGCTTGACGAACGCACTGAGGTCGATGAGACCATTCGTCTGCGTNACCGGTACGTCGACCTGCGCAAGCAGCGCATGCANAAAAACCTTCGAACCCGCGCCGCCGTGAACTCGGCCGTACGCCGCGGCATGGAGGAGCAGGGCTTCGTCGAGGTCGAGACCCCGATGCTGATTGCGTCCACCCCTGAAGGTGCTCGCGACTTCGTCGTGCCCTCCCGCAAGGAGCCGGGCTCGTTCTACGCCCTGCCCCAGAGCCCGCAGCTGTTCAAGCAGCTCTGCATGGTTGGCGGTGTCGACCGCTACTACCAGATCGCCCGCTGTTTGCGCGACGAGGACCTGCGTGCCGACCGCCAGTTCGAGTTCATGCAACTCGACGCAGAGATGAGCTTCGTCGACCAAGAAGATGTCTTCACTGCGATCGGTCATGCGGTTGCCAACGCTGCCGAGGCGGTCACCGGCGAGCGACCCACCGAATTCGCACGCATGACCTGGCTCGAGGCGCAAGAGCGGTACGGCTCGGACAAGCCCGACACCCGGTTCGGCATGGAACTCGTCGAACTCACTCCGATCTTCGAAGGCACTGAGGCCCGCGTGTTCCAAGCGCCTTGCGTGAAGGGCATCCGCATGGAGGGCGGTGTCGACGCACTCAGCCGCAACCGGATCGACGCCCTCGTTGAGACCTGCCAGCGCTGGGGCGCGAAGGGTCTTGCCTGGATGAAGGTCATCGACGGCGCGTCGGGCCCGGCCCTTGACGCCGGCGTCGCCAAGTTCCTTTCAGCCGATGAGTCGTCACAGGTCATCGCGGCTCTCGAGGCCCAATCCGGCGACATGGTCTTCCTCGTCGCCGACGAGCGTCGTCTCGTGCGCCACGTGCTCGGTCTGCTGCGTCTCGAACTCGGCAAGCCGCCGGTGAACGAAGGGGGACTCAACTTCCTCTGGGTCGTTGACTTCCCGCTGTTCGAGACGATCGCCGACAACGGCAAGCCGATCCCGGCGCATCACCCGTTCACGATGCCGCACGAGGACGACTGGGATCTGCTCGACGGTTTCGGCGAGGACCTTCTGAAGGTTCGCTCGCAGGCCTACGACCTCGTGCTCAACGGCTGGGAACTTGGTTCGGGTTCGATCCGGATCAACCGATCCGACGTTCAGAATCGCATCTTCGAACTCCTCGGCATCGGCGAGGAGGAGCGACAGGCGAAGTTTGGTTTCTTCATCGATGCGTTCCGCTACGGTGCCCCGCCGCACGGTGGTTTCGCCTTCGGGCTCGATCGCCTCACTGCGCTGCTGGCGGGTGAGACCAACATCCGTGAGGTCATCGCCTTCCCGAAGACACAGTCGGGCGCCGATCCGCTGACCAATGCGCCGTCGCCGATCGACGACGGGCACCTCGAGGAACTCGGGATTCGAGTCCGGCCGCCTGCGACCTGATCTCTGGGCCGCGTCGCTCCTGCGGTCTGGAGGTCGCCGGGGGGTAGGGTCCCGGCGATGGCCGATGACCTGTTTGCCGCCGCCGCCGAGGAGCGCTTGTCGGGACGCTCACCGCTAGCGGCCCGGCTGCGGCCGCGCAACCTCGACGATGTCGTCGGCCAGCGCCACCTGCTTGCTCCGGGACGTCCGCTGCGGGCCCTGATCGAGGGCGATCGGTTGTCGTCGGTGATCTTCTGGGGCCCACCCGGAACCGGGAAGACGAGCTTGTCGCGCCTGATCGCGTCGACGACCGAAAAGGTGTTCGTCGAATTGTCGGCGGTCACTGCATCGGTGAAGGACGTGCGGGAAGAGATTGCGTCGGCTCGTCACCGACTTGGCGAGCGCGGCACCGGCACGATCCTGTTCCTTGACGAGGTACACAGGTTCAACAAGGCCCAACAGGACACGCTGCTGCCTGTCGTCGAGGAGGGGTTGATCGTGCTGATCGGCGCCACCACCGAAAACCCGCACTTCGAGGTCAACCCGCCGCTGATGTCGCGATCGACCCTGTTTCGTCTCCATGCCCTCGACGAGACCGACATCGCCGAGCTGATCCGACGGGGGCTCGAGGTCGAGGGTGCGAGCGCCGACGACTATGCCGTCGAGCATCTCGCCGGCCGGGCGGGGGGCGACGGCCGCCATGCGCTCACCAGCACCGAGGTCGCCGTTGCCTTGGCCGGAGCGCGTGGGCATCCGATCCGTGTAACCCTCGACGATGCCGAGGGCGCCGTCGACGCCAAGGCGGTCCGCTACGGCCGCGACGGTCACTACGACGTCATCAGTGCATTCATCAAGAGCATCCGTGGCTCCGACGCCGACGCTGCCGTGTACTGGCTCGCCCGAATGCTCGAGGCAGGGGAGGACCCCCGTTTCATTGCTCGACGCATGGTGATCCACGCATCCGAGGACATCGGTATGGCCGACCCACAGGCGTTGCTCGTCGCAACCGCAGCAGCGCAGGCGGTCGAGTTCGTCGGTCTGCCCGAGGCGCAGCTCAATCTGGCCCAGGCGGCGATTCACCTGGCGACCTCGCCGAAGTCGAACCGGGTCACCCAGGCGATCTTTGAGGCCAAGGCCGCCGCTCGTGAGGCCGGCACCGGTGAGGTGCCGCCGCAGCTGCGCGATGCGCATTATTCGGGAGCGGCATCACTCGGGCACGGCACGGGCTACCGGTATCCCCACGACGACCCGTCAGGTCACGTTGAGCAGCAGTATCTGCCCGACGAGATGGTCGGTCGGGTGTTTTACGACCCCACCGTTCACGGGCGCGAGGGTCGGCTTCGGCAGTGGTGGCCTGGCCATCGCGAGGTTGCGGACCCCGTCGACCGAGACGTGTGATTGACTGAGGACCGATGAGCACCACCGACCTCGCCGCCGTCATAGTGACGATCGTCTGTCTTGCGGTCGTCGTCGTGCTCGTGTTGGCCGTGCAGGCACTGGTCCGCACACTCCGCGAGCTGCGGCGTACAGTCGACGAGCTGCGTTCGAACACGCTCCCGATGGTCGACGACCTTCATTCCACGGTCAACCGAGCAAGCGACGAACTCGACCGCGTCGATGGTGTGATCGATCGCGCCGAACGCGTCACCGCCACTGCTGACGTGGCGTCGAGGCTTGCGTATAGAGCGTTCGCCCCAGGCGTGATTCGAGCGATGTCGGTGCTCGCCGGCGCCGGCCGGGCCGGCCGGGTCATCGCCCGGCCCCGCCGGCGGTCGGGTGCGATCGAGGTCCGTCGCACCCACCGGTCGACCCCACGAGGAGAACTCCGATGAAGCGCACGTTCTGGGCTGTCGCCGGGTACACGGCTGGTTTGGGCACCAGCCTGTACGTGCAGAAGCGGGTCAAGCGGACCGTCGAACGGGTCGCGCCTGAGCAGGTTCGCGCCGATGTAGCCGATCGCAGTCGACGAGCAGCGGGCAAGGCCCGTGATGCGATGGTCGACATTCGCGACGCAGCCAACGAGGGGCTTACGGCAATGCGAGCCGAGAAGACCGATCTCCTCGCCGAGTTCGCCGGTGACGAGGCGTTGCACACCGGACCGGCCCGTCGGATGGGCCGCCCAGGTCGGGCGACGCAGAGCTTCCGCCCTCGCCACGGTTCCCGCAGCGACTGAATCCGGTCCTCCGGCAGGGGGTCGCCGATAAGCTATCCGCTTCATGAGTTCGCAGCCCACTCCGATGAAGGCGAATGAGGTCCGAAAGGCGTTCACTGACTTCTTTGTCGGGCGCGCCCACAGCCACCAGCCCTCTGCGTCGTTGATCCCACACGACTCGACGCTGCTGTTCACCGTGGCTGGGATGGTGCCGTTCAAGACCTACTTCACCGAAGAGGAGACGCCGCCGTTCCTGCGCGCCGTCACCGTGCAGAAGTGTGTTCGTGCTGGCGGTAAGCACAACGACCTCGACGAGATTGGGCGCACGAAGCGGCATCTGACCTTCTTCGAGATGATGGGCAACTTCTCCTTCGGCGACTACTTCAAAGAAGACGCCTGTGCCTGGGCGTGGGAGTTCGTCACCGAGGTCATCGGGTTGCCCGCTGATCGCCTGTGGGTCACTGTCCACCTCACCGACGACGAGGCCGCCGACATCTGGGAGAACCAGGTGGGTGTTTCGGCCGACCGTATCCAGCGCCTCGACGAGGACAACTACTGGAAGATGGGCGACGTCGGCCCTTGTGGCCCCTGCTCAGAAATCTTCTGGGACAAGGGTCCCGAGTTCGGCGCCGCCGGTGGCCCTGAGCACGGCGACGAAGACCGCTTCATCGAGATCTGGAATCTCGTGTTCATGCAGTTCGACCAGCAGGCCGACGGTTCGAAAGTGCCGTTGCCGAAGCCGTCGATCGACACTGGCATGGGACTTGAGCGCACCGTATCGGTGCTCCAGGGCGTCGACTCGGTGTGGGATACCGACGAGCTCTTCGCGCTGCAGGCCGCGGCGGCGAAGCTGACTGGCATCGATCCGGCCACCGCCGAGTTCGAACAACTCGTCTCGCTGCGCATCCTCGCCGACCACGCCCGCTCCACTTCACTGCTCGTCAGCGACGGCGTGTTCCCGTCCAACGAGGCACGGGGCTATGTGCTGCGCCGCATCCTTCGTCGTGCCGTTCGTCATGCGTACATCCTCGGAGTCGAGTCAGCGGTTATGGGCGGCATGGTCGACGCGGTGATCGAGATCATGGGCGCCCACTACCCGGATCTCGCTGCGAACCACCAGTTCGTGCGCGATGTTATCGATCGTGAAGAAGTTCGCTTCCGCGAAACCCTCCGCAAGGGGCAGGCGATCCTCGATGAACAACTCGACGCCCTTGCCGACGGTGCGGCACTACCCGGCGACGTCGCCTTCCTGCTGCACGACACCTACGGCTTCCCGCTCGAGGTCACCCAGGAGATCACCGGCGAACGGGGTGTCGAGGTCGACGAAAACGCCTTCCGCGCTGCGATGGCCGAACAGCAGCGCCTCGCCAAGGAGGCTCGCAAGGTCGCAGCCGCCGGCGACACCGGTCACCTCACGGCACTCGTCGACGAGCACGGTGAGACCGACTTCACCGGCCGCGACGAGACCTCCACCGAGGCCACCGTCCTCTATGTCGACGACGACACCCTCGTCCTTGACCGCACCCCATTCTACGCGGAGTCGGGCGGCCAGATCGGCGATTCGGGCACGGTCGCCGGTGGTGGCGTCACGATCGATGTCACCGATACCCGGTATGGCGTACCGGGCCTGCATATCCACGAGATCTCCGGCTCTGGCGGCCTCGAGGCGGGCCAGGTCGTCACCGCCACCATCGACGACGACCGTCGTTTGGCGATCCGACGCAACCACACTGCCACCCACATCCTTCACCACGCACTGCGCGAGGTGCTGGGCGAGCACGTGAAGCAGCAGGGTTCCTATGTCGGGCCCGACCGACTTCGCTTCGACTTCAGCCACTACGAGGGCCTCACCCCTGGACAGATCACGGAGATCGAGGATCGTGTCAATGCCGAGGTGCTCGACAACGGCGCGTGCCGCCATTTCGAGACCACGATGGAGACGGCCGAGCAACTCGGTGCGGTCGCCTTCTTCGGCGACAAGTATGGCGATGTCGTGCGGGTGCTGGAGGCGGGCCGCAATTCGATCGAACTGTGTGGCGGCACGCATGTTCGGGCGCTGGGCGACATCGGCCAGTTTCGGGTCGTCAGCGAGGGATCGATTGGTTCGAACATTCGTCGGATCGAGGCGCTCCCCGGCGCCGCCAGCCTCGAACTCGCCCGTGAGGCCGAGCAGACGGTCGCCCAGGCGGCCGAGAAGCTCGGCATCAAGAACAAGCGCGAGCTCTTGGAGATGGCCGAGTCTCGAATGGCCGAGATCTCCTCACTTAAGAGCGAACTCGCCCAGATCAAGCAGCAGATTGCGGTCGGTCAGGCTCCGCAGCTGGCGGCGCAGGCCGTCGACGGTGTCGTCGTCGCCCGCGTCGATGATCTTGAGCGCAACAGGCTTCGTGATCTCGCCGTGTCGATCCGCGATCAGGAAGGCGTGCACGCAGTGGCGCTGGCTGGTGCGCTCGCTGGCGGGTCCGGGGTGGCACTCGTTTCCGCCGTCACGCCCGATTCGCCGCTCAATGCTGGTGCGCTCATCGACGATGCCAAGAAGACCGTCGGCGGCGGTGGCAAACCGGCCGACGACCTTGCGGTCGCGGGCGGCAAGGAGGTCGAGCAGATCGACGCGGCACTTGATCAGGTCCGGGCGGCCGCAGGGATCGCCTGATGCGGGCCCTCGGGCTCGATCTCGGCCAGAAGCGGGTTGGTGTTGCCGTGAGCGACAGCGCCGGCGCGCTCGCGATGCCGATCGAGGTGTTGTCGCGGCTCGGTGACCGCCCCCAAGAGCACCGGGCGATCGCCGAGCTGGTCGTGGAGTGGGGGGCCGAGATCGTGGTGGTTGGCCTGCCGTACAACATGGATGGTTCCGCCGGGCCCATGGCCAAGAAGTACGCAGCCGAGGCCAAGGCGCTGGGTGACACCCTCCCGGTGCCTGTCGTTCTCTACGATGAGCGGTTGACGACCGTCTCTGCAGAGCGAGCCCTGATGGATCAGAACATGAACACCCAGGACCGCCGCCAGGTCGTCGACAAGGTCGCAGCGTCCGTGATGCTGCAGTCGTGGCTCGACGCAGGCATGCCGCACGACGGTCGCAGGCCCGGGGCTGGGAACGAGTCGTGAGCAGTCAGCAGCCTCCGAAGAAGAAGCGGTCGCTCGGCACCTTCCTCACCGGAGCGGTCGATGACGAACCCGCGCCACCACCGACTGCTCCCTCGAGTGTCAGCGGCGCGCCCCTGTATCCGCCGGCGCGTACGCGACGTCCCGTCACCCGTGTGGCACGACCGGTGTCGGCAGCGCCGCCGCCGGTGGCGGCCCCACCGCAGCTCACCGACCCATCCGGTCAACCCTTCGTTCCGATGGCCTTGCCCGACCATCAGGCGCCTCCTGGCGCAGTGCTGGTCGCCGGGGTCGACGAGCAGGGCATCGAGTATGTGCTCGAGGACGACCCGCACGCCCTTCCCATGGTCGACCCCCGGTACGACGTCGACGACAAGAACTGGGTGCGCTACCGCGCCAGCTGGGGCGGCTTTCTCCGGCTCGTCATCTTCGTACTCGCCATCATCTGGGTGGTGACGACGGCCCGAGGCCGGATCTACGGCTGGGTCGATGCCCAGATCGAGCCCGACGGCGAACCCGGCGACCTGATCGAGCTCACGATCCCGTCGGGGGCCTCGACCAACAATGTCGCAACCCTGCTTGAGAACGAAGGGGTGATCTCCAACGCCACGGTGTTCCGGTACTGGCTGCGCTGTGAGGGCGAGCTGTCGATCACCGGGTTCCTCGGCTGCAACGCCGAGCGCACGTTCCAGGCCGGTGACTACGAGATTCAGACAAATCTTGCGTTCGCAGGTGCCGTCGCAGTGCTCGACCAGGGTCCGATTCCGGAGATCTTTGTCGACTTCACCATCCCCGAGGGTCTGCGTTTGACCGAGTTGGTCGAGCGGCTGCTCGCCGTGAACTCCAACTTCGATCGTGCCGATCTGTTCGACGCACTTCGCAACCCCAGTCTTGTCTCGGCCTACGCCGACCCGACCGTGCCGACCGACCTCCGTCTCGAAGGCACGCTCTTCCCGGCGACCTACGACGTCGCGGAAGAGGACGTTGCCGACGAGGCCAGGTTCCTTCAGCGAATGGCCGACACCTTCGACCAGCGCTACGAGAACCTCCTCGGCGAGGTGGGCCGCGACCCGGCGATCCTCGAACTCGGCCTCTCCGACTACGAGGTGATCGTGATTGCGTCGATGATCGAACGTGAGGCTCGTGTCGATGTCGACCGCCCCCTCATGGCCCGGGCGATCTACAACCGTCTCGCCCAAGGCATGCCGCTGCAGATCGACGCCACCGTCTACTACGCGGCTGGCAAGTCGTTCACCGAAACGCTCTTCCAGAGCGAACTTGACGCCGAGTCGCCGTGGAACACCTACACCACGCCCGGCATCCCCCCGACGCCGATCGCCGCACCCGGTGAGGCGGCCCTGCGAGCAGCGTTGGCCCCGGCCGAAGGTGAGATGATTTTCTGGGCTCGCACTGATGAGAATGGGATCGTCGGAGCTCACGCGTTCTCGGCCACGCTCGTGGAGCATAACCAAGCCGTCGCCCGCTGTCGCGAACTCGGCTACTGCGGATGATCCCCGTCACCGGCGCCACGGTCACGGTTGGGGTGATCGGCGATCCTGTCCGCCACTCGCTTTCGCCGACCCTGCACAACGCTGCGTTCGACGCGCTCGGTGTCGACGCGCGGTCGCTTGCGTTCCCGGTCGCCGACGGTGATGCGGCAGCAGCGGTAGACGCGATGCGAGCCCTGGGCATTAGAGGCCTGTCGGTCACGATGCCCCACAAAGCGTCGGTGCTTGACGCCGCCGACCGGCGTGCCTCGCAGGCTGAGGCATTGGTGGCCGCGAACTGTCTGATCAACGACGACGGCGTGGTTACCGCCCACAACACCGACGGTGATGGCCTGGTTCGCAGCCTTCGGGTCGAGAACGACACCGATCCGTCGGGCGCTCGCGTGGTGGTTCTCGGCGCCGGTGGCGCGGCGCGTTCGGTGATCGAGGCGCTCGGTCGGGCGGGCGCGGCGGACGTGGTGGTGGTCAACCGCACCGAGGCCCGTGCCGAGCGCGCTGCAGCGCTCGCTGGCCCCGTCGGGCGGGCCGGATCAGTCGATGCAATTGTCGACGCCGACATCGTGATCAACGCCACGTCGGTGGGGATGGATGGTGTGTCGACGCCATCACCGGGTGGATCCTTCACCGCGTCACAGACCGTCGTCGACCTGATCTACCGCCCGCTTTCGACCCCGTGGCTCGCCGCTGCTCGTGAAGTGGGCGCCAACGCCGTGAACGGGGTCGGGATGTTGCTGCATCAGGCGGCGATCCAACTCGAGTTGTGGACCGGGATCGACGCCCCGATCGACGCCATGCGAGACAGCGTCGCCGACGTCGTCGGCTGAACATCCTGCGGGTGTCCGGAACGAAAGGTCATTGCGCTCTCACGTCGTCGGCGACGGGTGCCGATGGCGGGGTGTGCTCCGACGGGATGCAATCGCCCCCTTCTCTGTTCCTCCACTCCGCAGAGTCCAGAGCCGCCCCGACGGTTTTGCTCGCGGAGTCGGTGGGGGAGGCAGTTCATGCTGACTCACCAGGCGATCCTCGCAATCCCGGTCGGTCTGTTCGCTGGAGGGTTTGTCACGATGCTCGCCGCCCGGATGCTCAGGGACACTGTGCTCGGGTTGTTTTCTTGTTGCCCGGAGTGCGGGGTCTCGCTGTCGTTCGCCGAAATAGTCCCGGCGCTCAGTTGGTTCGGCGGCGGTGGCTCGTGTCGTGATTGCGACGCGTCGATCACCGTTTGCGACCAAGTCGCCGAGGCCGCTACCGCCGTGCTGTTTGTCTGGGCTGTGCTCCGCTACGACCAGGGTGACACCTTGGTCGTGATCCCGCTCATCTTGGTCGTCGCCGGCGTGGCCCTCTCGGTCACTGACGTCACGGCATACCGCTTGCCCGATCGGCTGGTGTTCCCGACATTCTGGCTGTCGCTCCTTGCGGCGGCGATGCTGTGGATTCTCGAGCTGGAGCGGCCGGGGGGCGCCGCTTGGTGCAGTTGGTAGTGCTGTCGGGTTCTCTCTTTCTCTTCGTTTTCCACTTCCTAAAACCGGCGGCGATGGGGTTCGGCGACGTGAAGCTGGCCATCGTGCTCGGGTTGCACACCGGCTGGGTTGGAACCGCCTTCTTCGACGACACCCGGACGGCATTCCGGCTCGCCTTCTGGGCCGTGCTCGGCGGCATGTTCGTCTTTCTCGCGTTCTCGCTCGTCGTCACCGCGCTGCGCCGCTTTGTGAGCGCAGACATCCTTCCGGATCCTCTCGACGACCCTGACGAGGCCACCCCGTTGCACCATGCGGCGGTCCCGTTGGGACCAGGCTTGACCGTCGGGGCGTTGATGGTGGTGCTGTATCCCGACGCCGTGCTGGCCGTGGCGCCCTAGCCTGGTCAGCGTGACCACCACGATCACCGTCGATCTCGGCGACCGCAGCTATCCCGTCCTCGTGGGCCATGGCGCCCGATCCGAGCTGAGCGCCCTCATCCCCGCCGGCGTGAAGCGCGTCGCCGTCCTCACCCAGGCCGGCATCCCGTGGCCGGTCGACCCTGGTGTCGCGTCGATCCAGATCGAACTCCCCGAGGGTGAAGCGGCCAAGTCGCTCTCAGTCGTGGAGGACGTGTGTCGTCAGCTCGCGGGCGCCGGGTTCACTCGGGCCGACGCGATCGTCGCCGTCGGTGGTGGTGTCGTGACCGATGTCGGCGGGTTTGTCGCCTCGGTGTATCACCGGGGCATCCGGTTCGTGTCGGTGTCGACCACCCTCCTAGGCCAGGTCGATGCCGCGATCGGGGGCAAGACCGGCGTGAACCTTCCCGAGGGCAAGAATCTTGTTGGCGCGTTCTGGCAGCCCTCGGCGGTGATCTGCGACACCGAGACCCTCGAGACGCTTCCGCACCGGGAATTCCAGTGTGGCGTCGGTGAGATCGCGAAGTACCACTTCCTAGGCGGGGGCCGCCTCGATGAACTCCCAATCGACGAACGAGTCGGTGCGTGCGTCCAGATCAAGGCCGATGTGGTGATGGCCGACGAACGCGAAGGGGGAACGCGGGCCATCCTCAACTACGGCCACACCCTCGCGCACGCCATCGAAACCGCCGGTGCCTTCGACCTCCGTCACGGTGAGGCGGTCGCGATCGGCATCCGTTACGCCGCTGAAATCGCCCACCTGCTCGGTCGTATCGACAATGACCGAGTCGTCGAGCACGAGCGGGTCCTTGCGGCATACGAGCTACCGACGACCGTGCCCGAGGAGCTCACCGACACCGAGTTGATGAATCTTTTCTCCCGCGACAAGAAGGCGATCGACGGCGTGACCTTCGTGCTCGACGGACCCAACGGCGTGGAAACGGTCGTCGGTGTCGACCCCGAGGTGCTGGCCACCTCGTTTGCCGCTGTCCGGTGACCCTCCTGGAGCTGACCGTGCAGGGCCGGGCTGACCGGCTTCGCAACGTCATGCTCGAGCGCGAGCTCGACGGCTTCGTCGTGGTCGACCCGCCGAGTGTGCGTTGGTTCACGGGCTTCACCGGTTCCTATGGCCTCGCCGTCATCTCCGCGGAGGCCGTGGTGTTGGCTACCGACGGCCGTTACGCCACCCAGGCACCCGCTCAGCTCGAGGCGGCAGGCAGCGATGCCTCCGTCGTCATCGCCTCAGACCTCATCGCCAGTGGCGCGGACGTGCTCACGGGCGCGGCCCGGGTTGCGCTCGAAGGTGACGTCATCAGCTGGAATCAGCAGCGACAATGGGCTTCGGCGCTTGCCGACAGCGAGCTCGTAGCCGTCTCTGGGCTTCTTCGGGAGCTGCGGAGTGTCAAGGATCCGGCGGAGTTGGCTCGCATCGAGGCGGCTGCAGCGCTCGCCGACGCGGCGCTCGCCGCCACGGAGGCGCTGCGGATGCCCGGCACGACCGAACGGCAGCTCGGGCTCGCGCTCGACGACGCCATGCGGGCGGCGGGTGCGTCCGGCCCGGCGTACGAGACGATCGTTGCGTCGGGCCCCAACGCTGCGTTGCCTCATGCTCGTCCGAGCGATCGGGCGTTCGAGACCGGCGATCTTCTAATCGTCGACGTCGGAGCGCTCGTCGACGGGTATCGCAGCGATATGACTCGTTCGTTTGTCATTGGCGGCCCCGATGCGGCGAACGATGTCGCCTGCAAGATCCTTCCGCTGGTCACCGAGGCTCAGGCTGCTGCCGTCGCTGCGGTCGCCCCGGGGGTTGAGGCCAAGGCGGTCGACGACGCCTGTCGATCTATTATCACCGAAGCTGGGCTCGGTGATGCCTTCCGTCACGGAACCGGCCACGGTGTCGGGCTCGACATCCATGAGCTTCCATCCATCCGCAAGGACAACGCCGCTATCCTCCAAGCCGGACAGGTGCTCACCGTCGAGCCCGGCGTGTACCTCCCCGGTGTGGGTGGCGTAAGGGTCGAGGATCTCGTCGTGGTCACCGACTCGGGCTGCCGCCCCCTCACCCTCTCGCCCAAGCTCAGCCTTTAGGAGCTCGCCATGCCCACCATCACCACCAATGACCTGAAGAACGGCATGACCCTTGGGCTCGACGACGGGCTCTTCCAGGTTGTCGACTTCCAACACGTGAAGCCGGGGAAGGGCCACGCGTTCGTCCGCACCAACCTCCGCAATGTGCGGTCCGGTGGCACGGTCGAGCGCACGTTCCGCGCTGGTGAGAAGGTCGAGCGGGCCACGATCGACAAGCGCGACTTCAGCTTCCTCTATCGGGACGGGGACGATTACGTCTTCATGGACTCCGAGACGTACGACCAGATCACGGTGTCGCCGGAGGCGCTCGGCGATGCCGGCAACTACATCATCGACGGTTCGTCGGTCGTGCTCGAAATGTTCGGCTCCGAGATCGTCGGTACCGATCTCCCTGCGGCGGTTGAGCTCACCATCGAGTTCACCGAGCCGGGCCTGCAGGGCGACCGCTCCTCGGGTGGCACGAAGCCCGCCACCCTGGAGACCGGTCTCGTGATCCAGGTGCCGCTCTTCATCGACAACGGCGAGAAGGTCAAGATCGATACCCGCAGCGGCGAGTACCTGAGTCGCGCCTGATCGATGACGACTGATGTTCCGGGCCTCAACCCTCGCCGGGAGGCCCGAGAAGAGGCACTTGCGCTGCTCTACCAGGCCGATCTGACCAGCTCACCGGTGGATGAGGCGCTTGACGCCCGTGAGGTGCCGCCGGCGGCCTATGCCGTAGAGATCGCGTTGGGTGTCGACGACGAGCGGGACGACCTCGACGCGCTCATCGGCCGTCATCTCACCAACTGGCGGGTCGACCGGATGCCGATGATCGACCGGGTGCTCGCTCGCATGGCGGCGTGGGAGTTCCGTTGCAAGCCCGACATCCCCACCGGCGTCGTTTTGAGTGAAGCGGTCGAACTGGCATCGATCTACTGCGGTGAGCGCTCGGCGCCCTTCCTCAACGGTGTACTCGATAGTGTCGCCGGCGAGGTCCGTGGCTGACGAGGTCACGCTCCGACCCTGGCGCGTCGACGATACGTCGGCACTGGTCGCCGCCTGGCACGACGATGACATCGTGGCTGGCTCGACAACGCCACTCGATCGATCGGCGGTCGCTGCCACGCGGTGGATCGAGGGCTGCGAGATACGCGAACAACGTTTGCTCGCCATCGATCGGGTGATCGATGTTGCGGGGGAGTGTGCAGGGGAGGTGGGGCTCTCCGACATTGATCAGCGCCGTGGTGCCGCGCTCATCGGTTGGTGGGTCGGCGCAGAGCATCGCGGTCATGGGTTCGCCGTCGCCGGGGTCAGCGCCATGCTTGAGGTCGCAGCAGTGTTCGGCGTGACGACAGTCGTCGCCCGGATCGGGATCGACAACGCAGCATCCGTGCGGGTCGCCGAGCACGTTGGCTTCATGCTGCTCCGAGCCGGTGCCGGGGCCGAACCGCATGTGTACGTCCACCGCTGACCCATCGGTCGACCAGGTTGTGCGGAAATCCACAGGAGCGCGCGCCGCGCGTCGACGCGCAACGTGTAGGGTCCAAGCCCGACCGTGAAACGAGTCCCGTGAGGCTCGTACGGACGAGAGAGAGATCAGTGGCAGAGCGTGAACGCCTGCTCGCAGGGCAACCTGCGAGTGGAGCCTTTCAAGCACGGACGCAAGTCATGTCGACCGACGACGTGGCCCGGGCGATCCGTCGCATGGCCCATGAGATCCTCGAAAAGAACCATGGCTGCGACGACGTGATGATCGTCGGAATGCAGACGGGCGGGGTCGAACTCGCCTGGGCGGTCGCCGCAGCCGTGGCCGATATCGAGGGTTCGGAGGTGCCGACTGGCACGCTCGACGCCACCATGCACCGAGACGACTTTGGTCTGCGCCCGGTGATGCCCGAGGCGGTGACCGACATTCCTGGTGACCCGACGGGCAAGACGATCGTGCTGGTCGACGACGTGCTCTTCACCGGACGGACTGTGCGGGCGGCGCTCGATGCCATCCACGCCTATGGGCGGCCTACGGCGATTCAGCTGGCGGTGATGGTTGATCGTGGCCATCGGGAGCTTCCGATCCGTCCCGACTATGTGGGCAAGAATTTGCCGACGCGTCGTGACGAGATGGTCGATGTCCACGCCGATGGCGTCGATCTCGGAGAGATCGCGAACGATGGGGATCTCGGAGAGGGAGGTGAGGGCTGATGCGACGCAACGGCGCCCGGCATCTCCTTTCGATGGCCGATCTCGACCGGGACGACATCGAGCAGATCCTGAATCTGACTGGATCGTTCGCCGAGGTGGGGGAACGCAGCATCCCGAAGGTTCCTGCGCTTCGTGGCAAGACAATTGCCTGGCTGTTCTATGAGGACTCGACCCGCACCCGTCTCAGCTTCGAGACGGCGGCCAGGCGACTCTCGGCCGACACGATGAATTTCAGCGTGAGTAGTTCGTCGGTCAACAAGGGCGAGTCTCTGCGGGACACGATCGAGACGATCGCAGCGATGGGGATTGACGGTGTTGTCGTCCGACATCGCGCTGCCGGGGCGCCACAGCAGGTCGCCGACTGGACCGACGCTGCGGTGATCAACGCCGGCGATGGCTGGCATCAACACCCAACCCAGGGGTTGCTCGATCTCTACACCGCCACGAGTCATCTCGGCGACCTCGATGGCAAGCACATTGCGATCGTCGGCGACATAAAACACTCTCGAGTCGCCCGCTCGAACGCGATCGGGTTCGCCACGATGGGCGCCCGAGTGACCCTTGTCTGTCCTCCGACCTTGCTGCCCCCGAGCCTCGATGGCTGGCCGGTTGAGGTCACGCACGATCTCGACGCAGTGATCGACGAACTCGATATCTGCTACTTGCTGCGCATGCAACTCGAGCGTCAAAAGCAGGCGGTCGTGCCGACGTTGCGCGAGTACCACCACGAATACGGGCTCACGAGCGCCCGCGCTGACCACCTGGGTGCCGAAGCGTTGATCATGCACCCCGGGCCGATGAACCGGGGGGTCGAGATCGCCGGCGAGGTCGCCGACCGGCCCAACGCCGTTATCGCCGAGCAGGTAGCCAACGGCGTGTCGGTGCGCATGGCGGTGCTGTTCTTGTTGCTGGGTGCCGGCCTCGAACCGGTCGACGAGTCTGCTGTCGGCGGTGGATTGGCGGTGGCGTGATGGGTTCGATCGCGATCACCAACGGCACGCTGGTCGACGGCGGGGGCACTCGCCGCGCCGATCTCCTGATCCAGAACGGCATCATTGCCGAGGTGGGGGAGAGGCTCGACGGCGACACGGCCATCGATGCCGATGGCCTTGTCATCACCCCCGGGTTCGTCGACCTTCAGGTGCACTTCCGTGAACCCGGCGGCGAAGAGGCAGAGACCATCCAGACCGGTTCTCGTGGTGCTGCTCTAGGTGGGTTCACTGCCGTGATCGTGATGCCCAACACCACGCCGACGATCGACAGCGCAGCGGTCGTCCATCAGATCCACGATCTCAGCATCGACGCCCTCTGTGAGGTGGTGCCGTCGGCGGCGATCACCGTCGATCGCGATGGCGAAGCGCTTAGTCCGATGGCAGAGCTTGTGCGCAGCGGTGTGCGCGTGTTCACCGACGATGGGGTGGGCGTGCAGAACGCCCGCATGATGCGCACCGCTCTCGAGTACGCCTCAGGGTTGTCGCATCTCGCCGACGGCTACGAGATCGTGCTGGCCCAGCATTGCGAAGTCGACGCGCTTGCAGCCGGCGGTGCGATGCACGAGGGGGATTGGTCGAGTCGACTCGGCATGCCCGGCCAGCCCGCCGAGGCTGAGGAGTTGATGATCGCCCGCGATGTCGCGCTCGCCCGACTCACGGATGGCCGCGTGCATTTCCAGCACGTCACCACGGCCCGTGGAGTCGATCTGATTCGAGCAGCGAAGGCCGAGGGACTCAAGGTCACCGGTGAGGCCACACCTCATCATCTCTGTCTTGATCACTCGGCTGTGGCCTCATTCGACACCGTGTTTAAGGTCAATCCGCCACTCCGTACCCCCGCCGATGTGGCCGCAATCAAGGCGGGGCTGCTCGACGGCACGCTCGATGCGATCGCCACCGATCATGCGCCGCACACCCGGCAGGACAAGGAACGCCCGTTTCTCGATGCACCTCCCGGGATGCTCGGTGTTGAGACAGCGTTTGCGATCGCCAACACCGAGCTTGACGCCGGCATCGAGAAGCTCGTCGAACTGCTCTCGATCAACCCGGCCCGCATCGCCGGCATCGACGATCGCCACGGCGGCCCGATCGAAGCCGGCCGGCCGGCCAATCTCGCCCTGCTCGACCTCGATGAGCGATGGACGATCACCGGTGCAGCAATGGCGAGCCGCAGCTCGAACACCCCCTTCGAGGGACGTTCGGTGCGTGGCAAGATTCGACACACGATCTGGAACGGTGACCTTGTGGTCACGAACGGAGAAGCGACGCGATGACGATTCGTGAGTACCAATTGGTCCTCGCCGACGGCGAGACCTTTGAAGGGGAGGGCATCGGGGCTGACCTCGAATCGAACGGGTTTGCCGCCGGTGAAGTCGTGTTCAACACAGTGCTCTCGGGCTACCAGGAGGTCATCACCGACCCCAGCTACGCCGGTCAGATCATCACCTTCACCTACCCCCACATCGGCAACTACGGCGTGAACGCGACCGACGACGAGGCGGCGAAGCCCTTCTGCCGGGGCTTGATCATTCGCGATCTCGCCCGTCGCCAGAGCAACTGGCGAAGCGAGGAGCATCTCAACGACTACCTGCGCCGCCATGGCCTCGCCGGTATCGCAGGGATCGACACCCGTCGGCTCACCCGCCACATTCGCGACACCGGCGCAATGCCGGGGGCGTTCGGTCCCGCCGACCACGCCTCTCTGCTCGGCGCCGCCAAGGCCGAGTCCGGCACGGCCGGTGTTGATCTCGTCAGCCTGGTCACCACCCCCGAGCCGTACACGGTCGGCAGCGGACCGCGGAAGATTGTGGCCTACGACCTCGGCGTGAAGGCCACGATGCTGCGCCATCTCGGCGAGATCGGCACCGTCACCGTCGTTCCTGCGCACACCACCGCCGAAGAGGTCTTGGCGGTGAACCCCGACGGGGTGTTTCTCTCCAACGGCCCCGGGGATCCCGAAGAGGCAGGCCCGATCGTTGACGAGCTGTCGAAGCTCCTCGGGGAGGTGCCGATCTTCGGTATCTGCCTCGGCCATCAGGTGCTGTCGCTCGCTCTCGGCGGGCGGACCTACAAGATGAAGTTCGGCCACCACGGCGGCAACGTGCCCGTGCAGGACACCCGCACATCAAAGGTCGAGATCACCGCCCAGAACCACAACTTTGCGGTCGAAGCCGGCTCGGTGCCGAATGTGACCGAGAGCCACGTGTGTCTTAACGACGGCACCCTCTCGGGTCTGGTCCACAACGAGTACCCGGCCTTCAGCGTGCAGTACCACCCGGAGGCGGGCCCCGGCCCGCACGACTCGGCCTACCTGTTCACCGAGTTCGCCGAACTCATGGACGGCTTCCAGGGAAAGGCGGCCTGAGATGCCGAAGCGCACCGACATCGAATCGATTCTCATCATCGGCTCCGGCCCGATCGTGATCGGCCAGGCCTGTGAGTTCGACTACTCCGGTACCCAGGCCTGCCGGGTCCTGAAGGAAGAGGGCTATCGGGTCATTCTCGCCAACTCGAATCCGGCGACGATCATGACCGATCCGAGTTTCGCCGACGCCACCTATGTCGAGCCGCTCGATCTGCAGATCCTCGAGAAGATCATCGAAAATGAACGACCTGATGCAGTGCTGCCGACCCTCGGTGGCCAGACCGGTCTCAACCTGGCGATGGAACTCCAGCAGGCGGGCGTGCTCGAGAGGTTCGGGTGTGAGCTGATCGGCGCGGACGCCGAAGCCATCGAGACCGCAGAGGACCGCGAGAAGTTCAAGGTCGCGATGACTGAGATCGGGCTCGAGTCCGCGCGGTCCGCCATCGCCCACACCATGAACGAGGCGCAGGTTGCGATCGAAGAGGTCGGCCTTCCCGTCATCATTCGGCCTGCCTACATCCTCGGCGGACGGGGTACTGGCATCGCCGAGACGATGGAGGAATACGAGCGCATGGCGGCCTACGGCCTCGACGCCAGCCCCATCTCGGAGATCCTGATTGAGGAGTCGATCAAGGGCTGGAAGGAGTACGAGCTCGAGGTCATGCGTGACTGCGCGGACAACTGCGTGATCATTTGCTCGATCGAGAATCTCGACCCTATGGGTGTGCACACCGGCGACTCCATCACCGTCGCTCCGGCCCAAACCCTCACCGACGTCGAGTACCAGAAGATGCGCGACGGTTCATTCGCCTGTATCCGTCGGGTCGGTGTCGAGACCGGCGGCTCGAACGTCCAATGGGCGGTCGACCCGAGGACCGGCCGTCAGATCGTCATCGAAATGAATCCGCGTGTGAGCCGCTCCTCGGCCCTTGCGTCGAAGGCCACTGGCTTCCCGATCGCCAAGATCGCAGCCAAGCTCGCGATCGGCTACACGCTCGACGAGATCCCCAACGACATCACTGAGAAGACCCCGGCCAGCTTCGAACCGTCGATCGATTATGTCGTCACCAAGATTCCGCGTTGGGCGTTTGAGAAGTTCCCGGGCACCAGCGGGGTGCTCGGCACGTCGATGCAGTCGGTCGGTGAGGTCATGGCCATCGGCCGAACCTTTCCCGAGTCGATGCAAAAAGCGCTCCGTTCTCTCGAGCAGGGCCGCCATGGTCTCAACGCCGACCCTGGCGAGGCGGTTCTCGACGACATCGTGACCGAAGAACTCATGAAGATGGCGGCGATCGGCACCCCCGACCGCCCGTTCCAGCTGGAGGCGCTGTTGCGTCGGGGCGTGAGCGTCGATGAGATCTTTGCGGCCACTGCGGTCGATCCGTGGTTCCTCGACCAGATGTCGATAATCACCGAGGAGCGGGCCCATCTCGAGACGCTGTCGCTCGATTCGATCACACCGCGGGGCTTCAAGCGGGCCAAGCAGCTCGGCTTCTCTGACCCCCAGCTCGCCTATCTCTGGAACGCCACCGAGGCCGAGGTGCGGGCCGCTCGCCTTGCCGCCGGTGTGCGAACCACGTTCAAGACGGTCGACACCTGCGCCGCCGAGTTCGAGGCCACCACGCCGTACCACTACTCGACCTACGAGGACACTGACGAAGTTCGCGACGGTGACCGCAAGAAGGTCATCATCCTCGGCTCTGGCCCAAACCGCATCGGTCAGGGCATCGAGTTCGACTACTGCTGCGTGCACGCCAGCTTCTCGCTGCGCGACGCCGGCTACGAGACCATCATGGTCAATTGCAACCCCGAGACCGTTTCCACGGACTACGACACGTCTGACCGGCTCTACTTCGAGCCGCTCACGTACGAAGACGTCATGGACATCATCGAGCGTGAGCAGCCCGAGGGCGTGATCGTCAGCCTTGGCGGCCAGACCCCGCTGAAACTCGCCGATCGTCTTCCCGAGGCGCTCGTGCTCGGCACCTCGCCTGCGTCGATTGATCTGGCCGAGGACCGCGAGCAGTGGAACGCCATGTGTGCTCGCCTCGAGATCCCGCAGCCGGCCGGCGGCACCGCCGTCGACATCGACCAGGCACTCAAGATCACCGCCAAGATCGGCTACCCCGCCCTCGTCCGCCCCAGCTATGTGCTCGGCGGCCGCGCGATGGAGATCGTCTACGACGACGATCACCTGCGGCGGGCCATGGCCGAACTCGCCGGCTTCGGCAGCCTCGGCAAGGAGGGCGGCTTGTCGGTCGAGCGCCCCGTGCTCGTCGACCGCTTCTTGGAGGACGCCACCGAGGTCGACGTCGATGCGCTGCGGGATCACACCGGTGATTCGGTCATCGGTGCGGTCATGGAGCATGTGGAGGAGGCGGGTGTGCACTCCGGCGACTCCGCCTGTTCGATCCCGCCGACCAGCCTCTCGGCGGAGACGATCGCCGTCATCGAGGATTACACGTTTAAGATCGCCGAGGCGCTCGACGTCAAGGGCCTGGTTAATGTGCAATACGCCGTGAAGGGCAATCAGGTCTTCTTGATCGAGGCCAACCCGCGGGCCAGCCGCACGGTGCCGTTCGTCGCCAAAACCACCGGCGTGCCGTTGGCCAAGGTCGCCAGCCGCATCATGGTCGGCGCAACCTTGGACGGGCTTCGGGCCGAAGGCCTGATGTGCGAGCGCGTCGATGGCGACCACGTGGCGATCAAGGAGGCCGTGCTGCCGTTCAACCGGTTCCCGGAGGCGGACGCCGTCCTTGGTCCGGAGATGCGAAGCACCGGTGAGGTCATGGGTATCGATCTCACGCCCGGTCTGGCCTTCGTGAAGTCTCAGCTCGCCGCTGGCACCCGCTTGCCGGAGGACGGCATGGTGTTTCTCTCGCTCGCCGATCGCGACAAAGCGTCTGGCGTCGAGGCGGCGAGGCTGCTCGCCGAGATGGGATTCACCATCTGTGCCACCAGTGGCACGGCGGCATCGGTGCGTGAGGCAGGGGTCGAGGTGGTCGTCGAGGTCGCCAAGCTCGGGGACGTCGATGGGGTGAACGCCGTCGATCTGATCAATGCCGGGGAGGTGAAGCTCGTCGTGAACTCACCCCGAGGCCGCGGGCCCCGGGCCGACGGTGACCACATCCGGTCGGCTGCCGGCCGGGCGAGTGTTCCGCTGCTCACCACCGGTGCCGCTGCCCTGGCCGCAGCCAAGGGCATGCAGGACTGGAAGGCCCACAAACTCGCGGTTCGCAGCCTGCAGGAGTACCACCAGGGTGTCTCGCTCAGCGCGCTCGAGCCGAGCGATGGCGGGGCATCGGACTGATGGATCTTCGCACCATGGTCGGGTCGGTTGTCCTCCGCGCACCGGTGATGACGGCGTCGGGTACTGCCGGCCATGGTGCCGAGTTCGCCAACTATCTCGACCCGGCGTCGCTCGGAGCTGTCGTCGTGAAGTCGATGAAGGCCGACGAATGGGTCGGGAATCCGGCGCCTCGGGTGCACCCGACTGCGTCGGGAATGATCAATTCCGTCGGGTTGCAGGGCAAGGGCGTGCCGCACTGGCTCGAACACGACCTTCCCGACCTGCTCGCCACGGGCGCGACCGTGGTGGCCTCGATCTGGGGGAGCAGCGTCGACGAGTACGCCCGAGCGGCTGCGGCGCTGGCGGAGGCGCCCGAAGGCGTCGTTGCGGTTGAGGTCAATGTGTCGTGCCCGAACCTCGAGGACCGCGGCTCCATGTTCGCCCATAGCCGCACGGCGACCGCCGAGGTCATCGAGGCGTCAGCGATCCTTGGCCGGCCGATGTGGGCCAAGCTCAGCCCAAACGCCGCCGACCTTCCCGAGATCGCCGAGGCCGCCCATGGCGCTGGTGCCGAGGCGGTCGTGCTCACGAACACCTTGCTCGGCATGGTGATCGACACTGAGTCCCGCCGTCCCGTGCTCGGCGCCAAGAAGGGCGGGTTGTCTGGCGCCGCCATGCACCCGGTGGCCGTTCGGGCCGTCTTCGATGTGCACGAGGCGCTGCCCGACCTCCCGATCGTGGGTGTAGGCGGCACGTCGAGCGGAGCCGATGTCGCGGAGTTCCTGCTCGCCGGGGCATCGGCGGTTGAGGTCGGTACGGCGACGTTCGTGGATCCCCGGGCACCCCGGCGGATCCTCAGCGAGTTCGAACAGTGGTGTCGACGGCACGGCGTTGAGTCCGTGGCGGAGTTAATCGGAGGAGCACATGACTGACAACGCAACGGAAACGGGGATCGATCCAGCCATTCGGGAGCGGCTGGCGCTCGCGCTCGACGTCGATGACCTCGTCGCCGCGATCCGGCTCGGCCGCACGTTCAAGGATTACTTCGGGGTGGCCAAGATCGGTCTGGAGCTCTACTCCGCCGCCGGTCCAGAGGCGGTCGGTGCGATCTCCGATCTCGGGTACAAGATCTTTCTTGATCTTAAACTGCACGACATCCCCACGACGGTCGGCAAGGCCGCTCGGGTACTCGGCGCGTTTGGGGCGCAGTACCTGACCATGCACGCTCACGGTGGGGTCGACATGCTTCGGGCCGGTGTCCAGGGACTCGAGGAAGGTGCTCACAATGCCGGCCTGGAGGCACCCCAGTCGCTCGCCATCACGGTGCTTACGAGCGACGGCGATGCCCCGCCTCACATCATGCCGAAGCGGGTCATGCTCGCTGCCGAGGCGGGCTGTTCGGGCATCGTGTGCGCCGTTGGCGACCTCGAAGAGGCACACCACTACGCACCGCGTCTTCTCCGAGTCACGCCGGGCATTCGGCTCTCGGGCGATCATGCCGATGACCAGGCGCGTGCCGCCTCGCCGGGTGATGCCCTCGCCGCCGGCTCTGATCTGTTGGTGGTCGGCCGCGCCGTCACCCGCGCCGACGACCCGATCGCAGCTGCGCAGGCGGTCCACGCGTCGGCAGCATCGGCGGGCTGACGGGCCTCCCGGTACGCTCTCGGGATGGCCACCCCGCCTCCCCTCACTGACGACGCCCGACGCGCGGCGCTGGCGAAGGCGGCAGAAGCGCGCCGTGTTCGGGCCGAACTCAAGCACGCGTTGAAGGCCGGAGAGCTTGGGCTGGCTGACGTGTTGGCCCGGGCCGAGTCCGACGACGTGGTCGCAATGACCAAGATCCTCACGATCCTTGAGGCATTGCCAGGTGTCGGCAAGGTGAAGTCCCGCCGCACGATGGCGTCCATCGGCATTTCCGAGAGCCGCCGAGTCCGGGGCCTTGGTGCCCATCAGCGCCGCGCCCTGCTCACCGCGTTTGGCGACGGGGTCGCCACCTCGGGCCATGACTGAACTCGACGGCTGCGTGATCGTCGTGATCTCTGGTCCTGGAGGCGTCGGCAAGGGGACGATTGTCGCCCGGCTAATCGACGAGGATCCTTCCCTGTGGCTCTCACGGAGCTGGACCACTCGCGACCGCCGGCCCGGTGAGGCGATGGAGGCCTACCACTTCACAGACGCAGAGCGCTTCCTCGCCCATGTCGCCGACGACGGATTTCTCGAGTGGGTCGAATTTCTCGACTACTACCAGGGAACCCCGGTGCCGGATCCGCCGGCTGGTCATGACGTCGTGTTCGAGATCGATGTGCACGGCGCCGAGCAGATCCGACATCGCTACTCCAACGCATTGCTGATTTTCGTCGATACCCCGTCTGACGAGGCCCAGGAAGCCCGCCTTCGCGGGCGGGGGGATCCCGAGGAGAAGGTGCAGGCCCGCCTCGCCAAAGCGGCCGAGGAGAAAGCCAAAGCGCTCGAACTCGACATGACCTTTGTCATCAACGATGAGCTCAATCACGCCGTCGGTGAGATCCGGGGCTTGATCGGGCAGTGCCGATCCGCCACACGCAGCTGCTAGCCTGACCTTTCAGATCTCGGCCCTTTGGGGCCCGACGCGGAGGCTTTCTCATGGCGCACGGCTACGACACGATGATGAACCCCTCGATCGAGGATCTCCTCGAGAAGACCGGTTCGAAGTTCCGCCTCGTCTCGCTCTCGGCCATGCGCTCGCGTGAGATCACGAGCTACCTCGGGCAGCTCAGCCAGG
>PBTQ01000097.1 GCA_002729125.1 Acidimicrobiaceae bacterium
CACCATCGACACAGCGCGTGCGATACTGCACCGCGTGTTCGCTCGGCTACCCGATCAGCGGGCAGTCGTCGTGCAGCCGGCGGGCCAGCTCGAAGCCGTTCACATTGCCCGGCATGTCGACGTCGCTGACGACGGCGGCCGCCACTATGTGCCCGAGGCGTTCATCAGGAACGCCGAAGACAGCAACGTCGGCTACGCCATCAAGGGCGAGCAACGCCGCCTCGACCTCGGCAGGAGCAATGGTTGCGCCACCTCGATTAATCATCTCGCTGAGACGACCGTTGACGAGAAGACGCTCGTCAGAACCGAGTGAGCCGGCGTCCCCGGTATGGAGTCGGCCGCCTCTCCAGAGCGCCGCAGTGGCTTCCGGGTCGCCCCAGTAACCCAGCGTGCCCTGCCAGCACCCGGCCCACGGGCCGTCGGCGACACTCGACAGGGTGATCTCGCCGTCATCCTCAATCCGGACATCGACCCCCGGAAGGGGAGTGGCGCCGCTATCGCCCACCCGCATTCGTGCAATGCCGGTGGGCGCCTCTGACAAACCGTAGCTAGCGACCACTGGGATGCCGAGTGTGTCTTGCGCTGCTGCTGCTCGACGTCCGTCGTAGCCAGCGCCGCCGACGATCAGGCGGTCAAGAGTTCGGAGCTGCGCCGGGTTGACGTCCTGCGAGACGAGGTCATGCACGATCGTGGGTACGAGGAGTGCTCTCGTTACGGCGTACCGCTCGAGATCCCCGGCGACGTCGGACGCGTTCGTTCGGTTCATCATCACGGCAGCGCCGCCGCACGCAAGGGCGGTGAGAGGACCCAGGAGAAGAATGTTGAGCGCGGAAAGCGGTAGGGGCGTCCCAATTCGGGCGTCGGCGCCCAGGCCCTCCGTGGCGATCGCTGCTGCGGCGGGGTAGAGCAGCTGCTGTTGGGTGTGGACGGCGCCTTTCGGGCGCCCAGTCGTGCCGGAGGTGTACGCGATGGCCGCCTGAGCAGTCGGCGCCGGAGGCTCCGGGAGGTCGACTATGGAGTCGTCGAGTGGAAGACCATCGAAGACAGCATCGGGCCCGGTGTCGTCCAGAACCCCCTGGCGTTCGGCATCGGTCGCCCGGCCGCCCAGGCCAATCCAAACGGCCCCGACGCGCACGGTGGCGAGAAGGGAGATCAGGCTGCCAACGTCGTTCCCGAGGACCCAGGCCAACCGCCTCCCGCCATCGTGTCCCGCTGCCGTCAGTGACCGCGCGACGCGTTCGACCTCGTCGTGCAACTCACGCGTGGTCCAAGAGCGATGCGCATCAATGACGGCGATCGACTCATCGGCTCGCTGGCTCCAGATTTCCTCGAAGGTCGACGGGCCGACCGGAAACGGCGCGGACCGCTCCACGCGGCGTAAGCCGCTGCAGCGGTCGATCTCGACGGCGTCGTCCACGTCGGTGAGTCTCGCAGGTGGTGCGCCCCGATGCCCACTACCCTCTCCACGATGAGCCTCGATCCGCACGACCTTGATCCGGCCACCTGGTTGATCGCCGCGGGACGGCCCGAGGGGCCGGGCGAGGCGCTGAACCACCCAGTTGTCGCCACCTCGTCGTTCGAACACGGTGGTGAACGGGTATACAGCCGTGGCGAAGCCACTGAGGCCTGGGAAGCATTGGAGTCCGTGGTGGGCGGACTCGAGGGGGCGTATGGCATCGCCTACGCATCGGGAATGGCCGCCGTGTCGGCGGTTTTCGATCAACTGCGCGTCGGTTCTGCGGTAGTCATTCCCGACGACTGCTACCACGGGGTGAGTCAGGTTGCCTCGGCTGGCGAAAAGCTTGGTCGCTGGACCGTGATCTCGCTCCCCATGGACGATACGACGCGCTGGGTTGAAGCCCGAGCCACGGCCGATCTCGTATGGGCAGAAAGCCCTACGAATCCAATGCTGATCGTGGGTGATCTCGAGGCGATCGGCGGCGCAACTCACCCGGACTACGCCCGGTTTGTCGTCGACAACACGTTCGCGACGGCCCTCCGGCAGCAGCCACTCGATCTCGGTGCGGACGCCGTGATGCAGTCAAGCACGAAGTTCATCGGTGGCCACAGCGACCTTCTCGGCGGCATAGTCACCACTCGCAGCGCGGCCTATGCCGACACCCTTCGGGCGGCTCGAACACTCGCCGGTTCGGTTCCGGGCACGCTTGAGACGTTCCTCGCACTCCGAGGTGTGCGAACCCTTGCCATGCGGCTTGCGACGGCTGAAGCGAGCGCCAGCACGATCGCAGCGCGCCTCGGCGAGCATTCAGCGGTTAGCAACGTTCGGTATCCCGGCTTCGGTGCAATGGTCAGCTTCGTCGTCACCGACGCGGCGACGGCCGACCGGGTCTGTCAGTCGCTCCGGGTGATCCGTCATGCGACCAGCCTCGGCGGCGTCGAGTCGCTGATTGAACGTCGGAGCCGATACTCCGACACGGTGCCGCCGGGCCTTTTGCGGCTTAGTGTCGGATGCGAGGGCATCGAGGACCTCTGGGCCGATCTCGCCTGGGCGCTCGATCAGTAACCGAGCGTCGTGGCGGCCACCACAGTGCCGAGTTCTCGGCAGTCGTCAAGCCGCCCCCGCACCGACCCGACGACCGACACCGGCTCGGCCACTGCGCGCCATCCGAGGCTGGTAGCGATCGTCTGGATGCCGAGCAGCGCTCCTGCGGTATCGGATTCTCCGTGGACCAAGACCCCGTACGGTCGATCCCGCGTCACGTTGAGAGCGTCGTCGTAGGTTGCGTCGAAGGCATATTTCAGCGCGCCACTCATGGGGCCGAGGTTCGTCGATGTTGCGAGCAGGTAGCCCGCTGCGCCCATTACATCTGTTGGCGTCACGTCGAGTGCTGACGCCACCTCCTCCGAAGGCGCTCGAGCCCGTCCGAGCGTGCATTGGCCAGCGTCGCGGGGAGCGCCGTGCCAGGGGAGTGATCCACGACGCGAAGGGTCGCCACATAATCGTCGGTCTTCGTGGCCGCCATGTCAGTCGAACGGAAGGTCGAACAGCTTGATGGCGTTGCCGCGAGCGAGCTTGTGCACGACCTCGGGTTCGAGGTGGCCGAACAGCTCGTGAGCGACCTCTTTGGAGCGCGGAAAAGTCCCGTCGCTGTGCGGGTAGTCGGTCTCGAAGAGCACATTGTCGATACCGACCTCATCGAGCAACTTCATGCCCGCCGTGTCCTTAAAAAAGCAGCTGAAGACCTGACGGTGGTAGTAGTACGACGGCAGCTCAGGCAGACGCTCTTCGCCTTGGGCCCACATGTGTGTGTTGTAATTGTCGTCTGCACGTTCCAAGTAGTACGGGATCCAGCCAATCTGGCTCTCCGCGTACATCAGCTTCAGGTTCGGATAGCGCACGAGCACCCCCGAGAAGAGGAAGTCGATCATTGAGGCGGCCGAGTTCGCCGAGATCATGGCGGCGGTGACGATCGTCGGGCAGTCGTCGGACGGACGGACCGTGCGCGTGCCCGAGCCGATGTGCATCGTGATGATGGTGCCTGTTTCCTCGCAGGCTTGGAAGAAGGGGTCCCAATGGCCCGAGTGGATCGACGGCAGGCCCAGCCAGGCCGGCAGCTCGGACCAAGCGACAGCGTTGACTCCACGAGCGGCGTTTCGGCGGATCTCCGCTGCCGCAAGCTCTGCGTCCCACAGAGGAACGAGGCAAAGCGGGATCAGGCGACCGCCGGAATCGCCGCACCATTCCTCGACCATCCAGTCGTTGTAAGCCTCCACACAGAGCTTAGAAAGTTCCTTGTCCTTGCGCTCGGCGAACAACTGGCCACAGAAGCGCGGGTAGTTCGGGAAGCAGATGGATGCTTCGACATGGTTATCGTCCATGTCCTCGAGCCGCGCCTTGGGTTCGTAGCACCCGGGTCGGATGTCGTCGTAGGTGACACCCTGCATCGTGACGGTCTTGGGGTCACGGCCGGCACAGGCGATCATTTCCTTGATCTGGTAGCGATGATCTTCGTAGTGCCACCAGGCCGCCATTTTGTCCCCGTCACCCGGCGTCTCGACCCAAGATCCGTCAACCAGTGTCATCTCGCCCTGGGGCGCAATTACAATGCGCGGCCCTGCGTCCTTGTACTTCTCCGGCAGGCGGTCCTGCCAGACGTGTGGCGGTTCGACAACGTGGTCGTCGACGCTGATGATCCGTGGGAAGTCTTCGAGCGACACCGGCATCTCCTCACCATACCTGACACACCGTCAGGTCTCGGAATCCGCAACGTCCCATCCTGCGGGAATGTCCGCAGGAGGTATCGACACCCCTGCCGCTGGTCGGTACCTTTCGCGCCATGAGCGAAACGCCCGAGGCCTTCGACGCCGTCATCATTGGAGCCGGCGTGATCGGTGCCGCGATCGCCCACGAGCTCGCCGGCCGTAGCTGGAAAACACTCACCGTCGATAAGGCGGCCTCTGCGGGTGCCGGCTCGACCATCAACTCGTGCGCCATTGTGCGCTTCAGCTACTCGAGCGTTGAGGGGACCAACCTCGCGTGGGAGGGCATGCACTATTGGAAAGACTGGCCGGCGTACATCGGCACCGGCGACGAGCTAGGGCTGATCGACTACCACATGACTGGCCAACTCGTCTTTCAGCCGCCTGGCGAGGGCACCCACGCGGCTCGGGTCAAGGCCCTGTGGGATGAGATGGGCATCCCTCACGAAACGTGGGACGCCGACACGATCAAGGAACGGCTCCCGTACCTCGACCCAGGCTTGTTCGGTCCCCCGACACGTCCCGACGACGATGCCTTTTGGAAGGACGCGCACGGGGCGATCGAGCGCGGCTATTTCGCTCCCGACGCCGGTTATGTGAGCGACCCCCAGCTCTCCTGCCACAATCTCCAACGCGGAGCGGAGGCGAACGGCGCCGAGTTCTGGTTCGGCGCTCAGGTTGTCTCGGTCGATCGCGCCGACGGCCGGGTCGTTGGTGTCACGCTCGCGGACGGTCGTGCCCCGCGAGCCAAGGTCGTCGTCAACGTTGCCGGCCCGCACAGCTACATCATCAACGAGATGGCCGGGGTCTATGAGTCGATGAACATCAAGACCAAGGCGTTGCGCCACGAGGTCCACCATGCACCAGCGCCCCAGGGCGTCGACTTCGAAGCCGACGGCGTCACCGCAGCCGACGACGATCTCGGCATCTACTTCCGGCCCGAGGTCGGCAATCACATCCTCATCGGCTCAGGCGACCCGGTGTGTGACGAGCGCGAGTACGTCGACCCCGACGACTACGACCAGACCATCAATGCCGAGCAGTGGGAGGTTCAGATGCTCCGAGCCAACCGTCGCCTGCCGGCCCTCGGGATGCCGCATGAAAAGAAAGGCATCGTTGACCTGTACGACGTCAGCGACGACTGGATCCCGATCTATGATCGAACCGATGTGGATGGCTTCTTTGTCGCCATCGGCACCAGCGGCAACCAGTACAAGAACGCAGGTTCCGCAGCTCAGATGATGGGCGACCTCATCGAGGCGGTCGAGGGCGGTCATGACCACGACAGCGATCCTCTGGTCGTGAAGGGTCGCTACTCGGGCGTGGATCTGGACATCGGGTTCTTCAGCCGGAATCGCGAGATCAACCCGAACTCCTCGATGTCGGTTCATGGCTGAACGGGGCGCCCGTGGGTGAGCCAGCCGTTGGCCTGATTTTGGCCGCGCTCGACGTCGACATCGACAACGGTGCTGCCTGGAACCGTTGGTACGACCTGGAGCATCTGGCACCGAACCTGGCGCTTCCGGAAGTCGTGACGGGCCACCGCTATGTAGCGCCACCCGCCCTCCACGACTGCCGTATTGCTGCCAGCGACGACGCCGTTTGGGGTGGTGGGCGGAGCGTCTACCTCACCTGGTACGCCACTTCCGTCGATCCCGCTGCTGCGATTGCCGCGATGAGTGCACGTCGCGACGAGCTTGAAGCGGCCGGCCGGATGGACGGCGCCGGTGCGCGAGTGGTGCGAAGCGGCGACGCCCTGACGCTGCTGTCGACCGCATCGGACCCCAACCTGCGCCTCGACGAGCGTGACCTTGTCCATGTCGGACACGTCGCGCTCCGGCTTGTGATCGACCGCGACGAACGGCTCGCCTCGCTCAGTCCGGGCGTCGTGGCGTCACTTCGCTTCGGTTCGGCCTTTTCGCCCGGTCGCTTCGCTGAGCTGCAGTTGCTTGCGGATGACCCTCGCTCAGTGCTCGATGAGCTTCGCGCGGCAGAAAGTAGGCGACGCATCGAGGTTGACGTCGCCTTTGATCGAATCGAACCTCTCCAGTACCCCTTCCTCGCGGCGATCGAGAAGAGCAGGCTTCCTCGATGGGTTGACGAGGTCTGAGCTTCGCGCGATCGCAGGCCGGGTAGGACGTTCAGCACACGAGGAGCGGTACACCGGCCCCGACAAGTCCACAGGCGACCAGAACGAGCACCATTCGCGGCCGAAGACGGCCGGCGCGACTGGCGCCGAACGTCGAGCCAAGTCCTGCCCCGATGACGAGCACGACCGCGTACGACCACCGCACGTTGCCGACAATGGCGTGACCTGTCGATGACGCCAGCGAACTGAGCATGGTTGTCGCTGCGGTGGTCGCTGCTGCCCGGTGCGGTTCGAGGCGACGAAGACGGGCGAGGAAGGGAAGTGTGACGAGTCCGCCCCCGACCGAGAACGTGCCGCCAAGGAAGCCGACCACAACGCCACCGACCGGCAGGGCACGCAGGGAACGTGGGGAAGGTTCGCCGTGCTCGTCGAATGCCGTCGGCATCGCCATCACAAAAACGGCAAGCGCCAAAAGCAGGAAGCCGAGCAGATCAACGAAGACGCCACTGTCGATGCGATCCGCAACGACAGTGGCAAAAAAAAGAGCCGACGGGATCGAACCTGCCGCGAACCAGAACGCTCCGCTCCGGTCGACCAAGCCCTTCCGGTCATAGGTCCGGGCACCGCCAACACCGATGCCGGCTAGCGCAACCGCACCCGTACCCACCGCCTCGACCCCGTCAAGGTCAAACAGCAGGACCAAACTCGGGATCAGCACAAAACCGCCACCTGCACCGATCACAGAGCCGTAGATGCCGACGAGGGTCGCAAACACGAGCAGGGCGGCGGTGGTCAGCGGATCCACGGCCCGGAGTCTGGCACGCGGCTTCAGGCCCGACGCGGTACGAGTTCGGCCACAGAGGTCATACTGACCGTTATGAACGCAGAGTCTCCCGGTGCGGTCCGGCCCGCCGTGTCCCAGTTGCCCGCCTATCGACCTGGGAAGGGTGCGGCGCAGGCTGAAGCCGAGCACGGAATCACCGATGCGATCAAGTTGGCTTCAAACGAGAACCCCTATGCGCCGATTCAGCAGGTCGTCGATGCGATCGCCGCAGCGGCGGAGGAGGTGAACCGCTACAGCGACCATCGCGCCGGCGAACTGCGATCCGCAATCGCCGAATGGCACGGCGTTGGCGATGATCACGTCACCGTGGGGTGTGGCTCGGTCGGCCTCATCCAGCAGCTCTTCTTGACGTATGTCGATCCGGGCGACGAAGTCGTCACGCCCTGGCGATCGTTCGAGGTGTACCCGATCGACACGATGCTGATGGGTGCGCAACTTGTTCCGGTGCCGCTTGTCGACGGCGCGTTCGATCTCGATGCTGTGGCGGGCGCCGTCACCGAACGCACGAAGCTCGTGCTCGTCGCGACGCCGAACAATCCCACTGGTCCAGCGGTGAGCACCGCCGCCCTTCGTGCGATGCTCCAGCAGATTCCTCGCCGGGTGATCGTTCTCATCGACGAGGCCTATCGGGAATTCGTCGACCCGTCATTCGGCGACCCGGTCCAGGACCTCCTTCCTGACTTTCCAAACGTTGTCGTGACCCGGTCGATGTCCAAGGCCTACGGACTCGCCGGACTCCGCGTCGGCTATCTCGTCGGCGACCCAGCCGTTGTCACCGAGGTCGACAAGACCTTGCTGCCGTTTGCCGTCAACCTGGTGGCGCAGGCGGGTGCGCTTGCGGCCGTCCGGCATCGTGCTGAGTACCAGCCCAAGATCGACGTGATCATCAGTGAGCGGGAGCGGGTCGTGTCCGAACTGGAAGCAGCCGGCTGGCAGCTCTTCCCGACTCAGGCCAACTTCGTTTACTTGGAGCTCGGCGACCGGACCGACGGCATCTATGTGGAGCTTGAGCGTCGCGGGGTGGTGACCCGCCCGTTCGCTGGTGAAGGTATCCGGGTCACCATCAGCACGCCGGCCGAGAACGATCGGTTCCTTGCTGCCCTCGCCGAGGTCATCAGCTAGGCGCTCCAACCGGTTTCGAAACCTGAGAGAACGGCCGCCACGTTCTGGCCGAGTTCCTCGGTGGCATACCCGCCCTCCAACACCAGAACGGTTGGTAGTTCGATTTCTGCCAGACGCTTGCCGAGCTGGACGAAGTCCGGTTGCTGGAGCCGAAAGTGAGAAATCGGATCGTCGACGAAGGTGTCGAGTCCGAGCGAGACGATGAGCGCTGTGGGGGAGGAGGTGCTCAGCCAGTCGATCGCCCGGTCGAGCGTGCCGAACCACGTCTCGGCCTCCGTTCCCCGAGAGAGTGGGAGGTTGCGATTGTGTCCGTCGCCCGGACCGGCGCCGTGCTCGTCTGCGTGGCCTAAGAAGTAGGGGAATTCCTCCGAAGGATCGCCGTGAATGCTGCAGACCCGCACGTCGTCGCGCTCGTAGAAGATGTCCTGCGTTCCGTTTCCATGGTGGTAGTCGACGTCGAGCAGCGCGACTTCCCCATGTCCGCCGGAACGGAGCCGCTGTGCCGCGATGGCGGCGTTGTTGAGATAGCAATACCCCCCGAATTGGTCCTTCATCGCATGGTGGCCCGGCGGCCGGCAGCGAGCGAACACCACCGGCGCACCGGCGAGCACCCGCTGGGCCGCTGTGTCGGCGATCGCAGCGCTGTCGCGGGCGGCCTCCCAGGTGCCGTCGCTGATCGAACAATCTGCGGCAAACGAGTAGTAGCCGAGTTGCGCTACGAGAGTGGCGGGGCGCACGTCGCGGAACCGACGCGCGGGCCAACCGAACGCCATCGCGCCCGCGGCCTCGTGACCCTCGGCCTGCCAGCGAGTCCATGCCCCGGCGAGAAAGCGAACGTAGTCGGGGTCGTGGACCTCATCAACAAGCCCCGCATCGAAGGCGTTGGGGCCGATCGTCTCATGCGCCCCGTCCTCCTCGAGTGCCCGATCAACGTGCTCCGCCCGATCCGGACCCTCCCACGAGGGCACGATCGTTGCTCCATCGAGCTCAAGGCTGTGGTGACGGCGGTGGGTCTCGGAACGAACAACGATCATGACGGCATCCTCGCGAAGCACACGACCCAGAGCCACCCGAGCACTGCGCGAAGGGCCTACCGTGCGGGCCATGACCCACGACCTCAATTTCGGCTGGCTGTCGCCGGTGATCGGCAACGCCGGCAGCGACCACCAGGCGATCGTCCTTTACCAACAGGAGCATATTCTCCCGACTGCCCTTCCGTTCTTCGACAGCCTTTGGATCGCTGACCACTTCTACGGCTTCGACGCTCGTACCGACCCTTTCTTGGAAGCCTGGACCACCCTCACCTGGTTGGGTGCCAAGTTCCCCAACGTCAGCCTGTGCCACCACGTCCTCGGCCACGGTTACCGACCACCTGCCCTCACGGCGAAGATGGCCGCCACGCTGCAGACGTTGACCGGTGGTCGCTTCGTGCTCGGTATCGGAGCTGGGTGGCGCGCCGACGAGTACGCGGCCTACGGCTACGACTTCCCGAAGCCCTCGGTGCGTTTCGCGCAGCTTGAAGAACTCATCCAGATCTGTCGTCTGATGTGGACCGAAGATCATCCGACCTTCGAGGGTGTGCACTACTCGATCGCCGACGCCAGTGCCCCGCCACTGCCGGAGCCCGTACCACGGATCTGTATCGGCGCATTCGGCCCCAAAGTCGGTCTGCCGCTCGTCGGCCGTCAGGCCGATCAGTGGAACTGCTTCTACCTCGGTGATGACGACTGGCGTATGCGGCTCGGCATCGTTCGCGAGTCTGCAGAGAAAGCAGGCCGCGATCCTCAGTCGATCGAGGTTGGCACCACGATCGAGCGTCCCTTGCCGACGACCGACGCCGAAAGCGAGGCGCTCCTTGAACACCTCGCACATTTGCAGGAACTCGAGATCACCCACTTCACCATGGACTTCGGGCACCCGTTGACCGCCGAGCACGTGCTCCGGTTTGCCGAGCAGGTGATCGACGTCATGCGAGCGTCGTAGACGTCAGCCTTGGGGCAAGAGCACCGTGCGGGCCTCGGTTCCGGCCCGCATGGCGTCTAATGCACCGATAAGCCCGTCAAGGCCCGCCGTGTTCGAGATCATCTCGTCGAGCTTGAGCTGACCGTTCATGTACAAATCGGTGAGCGTGCGGAAGTCCTTGCGCGGCTTGGCGCCTCCGGCACGGATCCCCATCAGGTTCTTGTTCTGATGCAGCGATTGGAAGTTGTAGGTGACGGTTGCGGTGAGGTCGGGCACGCCGACGGCGCAGACGTTCCCGCCGGCCCGAGTCATGTTGATCGCATCCGCAAGCAGCCCGGTGTGGCCGACCACCTCGAATGCGTGGTGGACCCCGCCGCCACTCAGCTGCTTCACGGCGTTGACCATGTCGAGATCGTCTTCGGCCAGGATGAAGTCGGTGGCGCCGAATTCGGTGGCGAGCTTCGCCTTCTCAGGAATGCGGTCGATGGCGATGATCTGGCGGGCTCCGACCAGCTTCGCGGCCTGGATGACGTTGAGACCGACGCCGCCAGCGCCGATCACGACACAGGTGTCGCCCAGCTGAACCTGTGCGCGGTTGAAGACCGCGCCGGTTCCGGTCATGACGCCGCAGCCGATGAGCGCCGCACTGGTCAGCGGCATCTCCTTCGGGATGGGGATGCACTGGTTCTCAGCGACGATCGTTTCTTGCACGAACGCGCCGATGTTGGCGAAGTTGTAAAGCGGTTGATCACCTTCGGCGTAGGGCTGCGAGAGGCCGCCCATGCCGACGGCACAGTTGCCTGGGTCACCGACCTCGCAGTCGGAGCAGTGGCCGCAGTTGCCGAACGTCGAGAGGATGACATGGTCGCCAACCTCGCAGTAGGTGACGGCCGAGCCGACTTCGACCACCTTGCCGGCGGCCTCATGGCCGGGAATCAGGGGCGTCGGCATGTAGTACTTGCCGTGGATACAGCTCATGTCGCTGCCGCAGACGCCGGCAGCATGGATCTCGACACGAACCTGTCGTGGCGAAAGATCGTCGACCAGCCGAATGTCATCCGACAGTCGAACGCTGTCTTCGGTCGTCCCTTCGCAGATGAGTCCCTGCACGTGATCCTCCTATCACCTAGTCGTGGCGCAGTCTGGCGGCTCGGCACCTTGAACGCACGTTGCAGAGAAACAGGGAGCAAGCGACAATCTGTCCACGTCAAAAAAAGGAGATCTCTAATGACCGACGCTCTTGATCCGTTCCGGCTCGATGGGAAGGTCGCAGTCCTGACCGGTGCTGGGAGCGGCATCGGCAAGGCCACGGCCGAATTGTTTGCCTCCGTGGGCGCCTCCTTGGTCCTCGGTGACATCAATGAGGCGGCGGTGACTGCGGCTGCCGACGCGATCACCGCTGCCGGTGGCAAGGCCGTTGGCGTGCGTTGTGACATCACCCAAAAGTCTGACAACGACGCGCTTGTCGGCCGAGCCGTCGCCGATCACGGACGTCTCGACGTCATGGGAAACATTGCTGGCGTTCCTCACAATCAGATGATTACCGACGTCACGGAGGAAGAACTTGACCGCATGCTTGCGATCAACCTGAAGGGGCCCTTCTTCGGAGTCCAGGCGGCGCTTGGGCAGATGCTCACACAGGAGACCGGTGGCTCAATCATCAATGTGGCCTCGTCTGGTATGGACTTTGCTGCTCCGACCCTGGCGGTATACGCAATGACAAAGGCGGCGGTCGCCAGCCTCGGTCGCACCGCAGCGATCGAAGGCGCTCACAAGCGCATTCGCGTCAACACAATCGCGCCGGGCGCAACGGTGACCGCTTTCACCGAAGTCTCGGTCACTGACGAAGAGGGCAACATCAATGCGGATGCCCTTGACGGCAAGATCAAGATGCTGACGGGCGCCTCGCCGATGCAGATGGTCGGTGAGGCGAACGACCAGGCCAATTTGATCCTGTACCTTGCATCCGACGCTTCCCGGTTCGCCACAGGGCAGATCTGGCGGTGCAACGGCGGCGCCCCGATGGTCTGGTAGACCACCGCTGAAGCAAGTGCGTGGCAGAGCCGTCTAGCGACGGACCGCTGTATTCTGCACCTGTGGCGATCACCCTCGCACTCCTCACTGCCGCGCTGTTCGGGACGGGAGATTTCCTGGGCGGCTTGTCGGGGAAGCGAATGAGTGTCCTCCGTGTGCTGGCTATTTCCCACACGATCGGACTCGTACTGATCACGGTCGGTGCCATCGTCATCGCAGACGAGTTTCTCCTCGGCGATCTTGCCTGGGGTGCGCTGGCGGGCATTGCCGGGTTCATCGGGCTTGCGCTCCTTTATCAGGGGCTCGCCCGCGGCCCGATGGGGGTTGTCGCGCCCCTCACGGCGATCACGTCAGCCGCAGTACCCGCCGGGTGGGGGCTGCTCATCGACGACGAGTCGCTCGCTGGCACCGCATGGGTTGGTGTCGTGGTGGCGTTATTCGCCATCGGCCTGGCGAGCGCCTCGCCGGTCGAGCAGTCGCCGGTCAGGCTCGCCGCCGTCCTAGAGGCGTTGATTGCCGGCGTTGGCTTCGGTCTGATGTTCGTGGGGCTGGATCAGACCGTCGCGGCCTCTGCGCCCTGGCCGATCGTGGGTGCTCGCCTGATGACCGTGAGTGCGATGGCGGTCGTCTTCTTCATCGTGAAGCGAGAGTCGCCGCTTCCGCCCGTTCGTGCCGACATCCGGCTTCCCGCCATTGCCGGATTCGTGGATACCTTCTCGAACGCGCTGTTTCTCTACGCCACCCTCGAAGGGGATCTGGCGGTCGTCGCCGTGCTCTCGTCGCTGTATCCGATCGCCACGGTGATACTCGCCCGAATCGTGCTCGGCGAGCGACTCACCCGTCTTCAGCAGAGCGGGTTCGTCGCTGCGATGGTCGCTACGACGTTGATCGCAATCTGAGTGGCAGACTCGTCGAGATGGATCCCGTTCTCGCTGCGCTTCGTGCGACCGACTACCCGTATGACATCGTCGACTGCGACCCGGACCTCGCCGATACAGCAGCCTTCTGCGAGCACTACGGCTAGGCACTCGACGACAGTGCCAATGCGATTCTTGTCGCCGGGAAGTCCGAGGAGCGGCCCGTGGCGTACTGTGTCGTTCTGGCTTCGACCCGCTTGGATGTCAACGGTGTGGTTCGGAAGCGCCTCGGGTGCCGCAAGGCGTCCTTTGCCTCGCCGGAGGAGACGATGGAGCGTTCCGGCGGGATGATGATCGGCGGTGTCACGCCCTTTGGGCTGCCTTGCGATTTACCGGCCTGGATCGATGCTCTGGTGATGGAAAGCATGCAGGTGATTGTCGGTGGGGGAAGTCGAGACCGAAAGGTGTTGTGTGCGCCGCAGGCAATCGCTGTGGTGCCCGGTGCCGAGGTGGTCGAGTTGCTCGCCCAGGCCGACAGCTAGCCGACGCTCGTTCACCTCACCTGTCGGCGCGTTTTGCGCCGGCCAGGGCTACGCGCGCCTCGATCGTTCCCCGTTCGACGACTGATCGGAGTGCGAAGCTGGATCGGACATTGGCGACATGTGGCAGGCGAGCCATCTGGGTGCGATGAATTCGCTCGTAATCGCTGACATCGGCTGAAACGACATGGACGAGATAGTCGAAGTCGCCTGCCATGAGATGACAGCCGATGACTTCGGGTACAGCTGCGACCGCCGCCTCAAATTCGTCGAGATGATCCTCGTGCTGGCTGTCGAGGGAGATCTCGACGAAGATCGTCGTCCCGAGCCCGACCCGCTCGCGGTCGATCGCCGCGTGGTAGCCGCTGATGACGCCGGAGTCCTCAAGTCGGCGAACGCGGCGCAGACAGGCGCTGGCAGAAAGGTGGATTCGCTCGGCAATGGCGGCGTGGGTCATGCGCCCGTCGCTCTGGAGCAGGGCGATAATCTGCTGGTCGGTCGCATCAATGTCGAACATGCACGAAGCCTACGACACACTGGCATTCTACGCAGGAATCGTGCAGTGTGATGTTGTCAGGCACACGATCTTTCAGGGTTTAGGCACGTCGAAAAGCATATGTTGCTTAGTGGACATCGACGCCAGGGGAGGGAAGGCCGATGCATGTTGGCGTGCCGAAGGAAGTCAAGATCGATGAGCAGCGGGTCGGGCTAACGCCCGCGAGTGTGCGCGAAATCGTCGCCCACGGCCACGAGGTGACGGTCGAGGCTGGGGCCGGCACCGGGATCGGTGCCCCCGACGAGGTGTACGTCACCGCAGGCGCCACCATTGCCGCTGATGCCGCGGCGGTTTGGCGCAACGCGGACTTGGTGGTGAAGGTTAAGGAGCCGCAGGAAGCCGAACGCGCGAAGCTCCGCGAGGCCCAGCTTCTTTTCACGTACCTGCACCTTGCACCAGATGTTCCCCAGACGGAGGAACTGCTCCAGAGTGGTGCCACCTGCATCGCCTATGAAACGGTCACGGATGCCCACGGCGGCCTCCCTCTTCTGGCCCCGATGAGCAAGGTCGCCGGCCGCATGGCCGTGCAAGCGGGGGCGCATTGCCTCGAGTCGCGCGACGGCGGTGCCGGCATCCTTCTCGGCGGCGTCCCTGGTGTCGCGTCGGGCCGGACGGTCGTCATCGGTGGTGGGGTCGTTGGCGAAAACGCAATTGAGATGGCGATCGGCCTTGGCTCACAAGTCACCGTTCTCGACCGCGATCTCGACGTGCTCGACCGGCTTTCCCGTCGTTTCGGGGCCGAACTCGAGACGGTCTACTCGACCAACGACTCGCTCGAGGCGGAGGTCCTTGCTGCTGACCTCGTGGTCGGTGCCGTCCTAGTCAGGGGCGCCACGGCACCAAAGCTGGTGACCGGGGAACTGGTAAAGCGGATGAAGCCTGGATCCGTAATCGTCGATGTGGCAATCGATCAGGGCGGCTGCTTCGAGAGCAGTCGACCGACCACGCACGCCACGCCGACCTACGTGTTGCACGACGTCGTCCACTACTGCGTTGCCAACATGCCGGGTGCCGTACCGCGGACCTCTACCTATGCCCTCAACAACGCAACCTTGCCCTTCACCCTTGCCCTGGCTGATCAAGGCCCCCACGGTGCCCTGCTGGACGATCCCCACTTCCTCGGCGGCCTGAATATCTGCGGCGGAATGCTCACCGAGCAGCACGTCGCCGAGGCCCAGCACCTCGACTATGTGCCGCCAGCCGAGGCGCTTGCGAAGGTCTACGCCTAACCAACACGCACTACGGTGCTGCCATGACAATCCCGGTGCCCGCACTCGTGGTCGACGTCTACGCGCTGGAACACAACATTCGAACCATCGGCGAGACGCTCCCGGGGTCACGACTGCGTCCCCACATCAAGGCGTTCAAGTCGACGGCGCTCGCACAACGTCTCGCCGATGCCGGCCACCGGGCATTTACGTGCGCGACTGTTCGCGAGGTCGAAGGAATGGCGGCTGCAGGCCTGGGCGACGATCTCCTGCTCGCAAACGAGGTGCTCGACCGGTGCCAACTTCGGCGCCTTGCCGAAGTCGACGCATGCGTCACCATCGCTGTTGACTCCGATGAAGCGGTCGATCGCGCCGCCGCAGCGGGGCTTCGCAACGTCCTGATCGACGTCAATGTCGGTTTGCCGCGCTGCGGAATCGCTCCCGGCGACGCAGGCAGACTCGCCGATCGGGTCCGAAGCGCCGGGCTCGAGGTCCGGGGCGTCATGGGCTATGAAGGCCATCTGATGATGGTGGAGGAGCGGTCCAAGCGCGTCCACCTTGTCGAGAAGGCCATGGCGCTTCTGCTCGACGCTGCGGCGCAGGTCGGCGGTGACATCATCTCGGCAGGCGGTACCGGCACCTACGACACGAACACGTGGGCCAGCGAAATCCAGGCAGGCACCTTTCTCCTCGGGGACTCGCAGTATCAGCGCCTCGATCTGCCCTTCCGGCAGGCGATCTTTCTCGAGTGTTCGATCCTGTCAAAGGGTGATGGCTACGTCGTCGCGAATGCGGGACTCAAGGCGCTCGGGATGGACCACGGCGATCCGCTCTGGCCGGAGGGACAGGTCATGTTCTGCAGCGACGAACACATCACCCTCGTTCCCAGGCCCGAGGAGCCCGTCGATCTCGATCAGCGAATCCGCCTCGTGCCCGCCCACCTCGACCCGACAGTGGCTCGGCATGAGACGATGTGGCTCGTCGATGGCACCGAGGTTGTCGACGAGTTCCCGGTCGACCTGAGGCACTGGTGATGGCACGGCGAGAAGTCACGAACTGGTCGCAGCTTCAGCGTTTCCAACCGCGCGAGATCTTCGCTCCACGCAGCGAAGATGAACTTGCAGCGATCGTCGCACGAGCCAATGCCGAAGGACGTCGTATCAAGGTCATGGGTGCCGGACACTCGTTCACAGCCATCGCCGTCACGCCCGATTTTCACGTCACGATTCGCGCGCTCGATCAACTGCATCACGTCGACCCCTCGACCGGTCTCGTCACGGTCGGTGCCGGAATCACCTTGAAGAAGCTCAACCGGCAACTCGACCGGTACGGGCTGGCGTTGACCAACATGGGCGACATCGACAAGCAGTCGATCGCCGGTGCGGTTAGTACCGGCACACATGGCACGGGCCTCGCCTACGGCGCTATCGCAACGCAGGTTCGAGGTCTTCGAATGCTCACGCCCAACGGCGACGAGGTTGACATCGACGCCACCCACGAGCCGGAACTCTTTCGGTGCGCCCGTGTCGGCCTCGGAGCACTTGGCATCATTACTCGTGTCACCGTGCAGGCCGTTCCGTCCTTCCGTATCCACGCAGTCGAGTCCAGCCACGCACTCGACGACGTGCTGGAGGCGTGGCCCGACACCATTCGCACGAACGACCACGCCGAGTTCTTCTTCATGCCGGGCGGGCGGAACGCAGCTCGCAAGCTCAACAATCGGACCGACGAACCGGCTGCGCCACTCTCACGACGCCGCTACGTTGCGGACAAACTCGTTGTGGAGAACATCGGCTTTGGCGTGATCAATCGCGTTGCTCGGCGCCTTCCCCGAGCGGCACCGACGGTCGCCAAGCTGCTCAACGGCAGCGAGATGGACCGCGACTATGTCGACGTATCCCACAAGGTTTTCACCACCCCGCGGTGGGTGCACTTCTACGAAAGTGAATGGTCGGTGCCGCTTGACTCGCTCGTGCCGGCGGTCCGGGAGATCAACGCATTCGCCCGAACGCTGGGCAAGGCCGTGACCTTCCCGATCGAAGTTCGTTGCGCGGCCGCTGACGACATTCCCTTGTCGACCGCGAATGGAGGCGACCGGGGCTACATCGCGGCCCATGTTTTCTGGGGAACCCCGTACGACGAGTACTTCAGTGGGCTGTGGTCGATCGTGCGGGAATTCGACGGCCGACCGCACTGGGGAAAGATGCACGCGGAGACGGCGGAGACGCTCGCCCCGCTCTATCCCGAATGGGATCGCTTCCAGTCTGCGCGCCGTCGTGCCGACCCCGATGGCCGCTTCACCAACAGCTACCTCGATCGTGTCCTCGGCCCGGCCGGCTGAACCTCATCAGCGCCAGCTCGCGAGTGGGGATGATGCGAGAATGCAGGTGCTTACTTGGTGATGCCGAAGCGCTGAAGGCCGTAGGCCTCAATCGCGTTGCCGCGGAGCACTTTGTAGCACTCTTCCGCGTTCATCCCGACCGCCGCGAACATCGAGTGTGCAACCTTGCGGCTGTGGGGGAACGTCCCGTCGGAATGCGGATAGTCGGTCTCGAACAAGATCTGATCGATGCCCACGTCGTCACGCTGCTTGAGGCCGACGAGGTCGTCGAATATGCAGCCGTAGATTCGACCCTTTGCGATTTCGCTGGGCAGAGGGCCCGCGCCACCGACACCGCCACGGCCTTCCTTGAAAACGGAATCCATGCGTTCGAGCTGGAACGGCATCCAGCCGACCTGACTCTCGGCATACGCGATTTTGATGGAAGGGAATCGCTGCAGCGTCCCTGAGAACACCCAGTCGACGAACGAGCCTTCGGCGTTCTGGGCGTACAGCGACATCGAGGTCGCCAATGGCGCATCGGGTGAGGTGGTGGGCATGGAAGATGACGAGCCGATATGCATCGACACCGTGACATCAGCTTCCTGGCACGCGTCCCAGAGGACATCCCACTCGCCGGAATACATCGTGGCGCAGCCGAGTTTCGACGGATTCTCGGAGAATGCGATGGCGTAGCTGCCCTTCGACGCACAGCGACGGACTTCCTCGGCGGCGAGCACGGGATCCCAGAGCGGAACGAGCGTGAGGGGGATGAGCTTGCCTCTGCCGGCACCGCCGCCCCAGTCGTCGATGATCCAATCGTTGTAGATCTCTAGGCACTCGAGCGCGAATTCCTTATCCTCACGCTCGAGAAACCCTTGCCCGCAGAAGCGGGGAAAGATGTTGGGGTAGTTGATCGCAGCAGACACATGGTTGAGTTCCATGTCCTCCAAGCGCTCACGCTGGCTGTGCGTGCCGGGTCGTAGGTCCTCGTAGACAGCAGCAACATTGCGCTGGTCTTCGCGAGGTACGCCGGCGGGGCCGTGCAGGAAGCCGGTGGGCGTCACGAGGTCGTCATAGAGCCACACGTCGCACAGATGGCCGTCAGGATCGTTGCGTTCGAAGCCGTAATGACCGCCCTCGAACTTCAGGCGAACCTTTTCCTGGACGGTGCGGGGACCACGGTCGCGCTTGCTCGGTGGAAGCTGCTGTTGCCACAGGTCGCGGGGCTCCATGACGTGATCGTCGACGGAGATGATGAGAGGAAGGTCTTCCTCGGCAGGGGTGACACTGGTCGAGGTAGTGCTCATGACGGCAGCGTACTTCCTGTTACATCGTCAGGCCGAACGCGGCGAGGCACAATGGCCCGATGACTTCGCCATTCGTCTACGTCGCCGGACCACTGTTTGACGAAGGGGAGCGGTGGTGGATCGAAACGATCGACGCGCGTATCGCCGCGCACGGGCTCGCGACCTTTCTTCCGCACCGAGACAACCCGGACAAGACGCCCGACAACACGGTCGAGATCTTTCGGAACGACCGCAACGCAATCGACCTGTGCGATCTCGTCGTCGCCAATCTCAACGGCATCACCACGGATGACGGCACGGCGTGGGAGATCGGTTACGCCGTTGGGATTGGCCGACCGGTGATCGGGCTCTTCACCGACTGGCGGCGCCGTTTCGCGGACGAAGTCGTTAACTTGATGATCGAGCACTCCGTCGAGCGGATGGTCCGGTCACTCGAGGAGTTGGACGACGCACTCCGGTCACGCTTCCACGTCTGAGCGGCGCCGGCTTTCAGGCTGCTGCTCGGGTCCTGCGGAGGATCGGGTCGGCAACCGCCAGGGTGCGGTCGGCTAACCGCATAACGCGGCCGGCAGCTCCCGGGGTCTGGCTGTCGACCAGGTTGCCCATGACCTGCAGCGTGATGTCTGCGATGTACTGCGTGCCGACGGCGAGGCGGAGCCCACTCCGGAGGATCCAGGGGTGGCCGATCAGGAAGCTGAACCGCCGACCGGTGCGAAGGAACGCGTCAAAGCGCTCACCGACCGCAGTGTCGTACATCGCCGGCGCCGTGGACGGATCAGCAACGAAGAGGTCGGCGGCGATCATGCCCGACTCAAGGCCGTAGTCGATCCCTTCACCGTTCATCGGGTTGACAAGGCCAGCGGCATCGCCGATCGCAACCCAGCCCTCGCCGTGGCGCTTCAGCGCGCTCATCGGCAAGCGCCAAGCTCGCGGCCTTTCGAGATTCGGCCCGAGATCCCACTCGGGTGTGACGAGTTGCCGGTAGCTCTCCTGGAGTCTGTTGAGATTGAGCTTCTTGAAGCCCTTCATCGTCGAGAGCGCCCCGACGCCGATATTCACGGTGCCGTCGCCGGCGGGGAACATCCAGCCATAGCCGGGTACCGCCGTGCCGTGCTCGTCTTTGAGGGTAAGGCACGCTTCGAGATGGCGGTCGGCGTGGCGCGGTGACTCGGCGTAGGTGCGGATCGCAAGGCCGAAGGGCTCGTTCGGATCGCGCTCAGCCCCGAGCATTCGAGCGACGGCACCCGGAGCACCGGCGGCGACCACGGTCATCGGCGCCTCGAACTTTGCGCCGTCTGCCTCGACGCCTACGACACGTTTGCCGTCAAGAATGGGGATCGCTTCGGTTTCGAAATGGATTTCGGCACCAGCTTCTTCCGCAACCCTGATCAGGGTCTCGTCGAGGCGTCGTCGCGGCCAAACCGCCCCGTGCGGAGCGAATCGACCGTTGTCGGGCCAGGGAAGCTCACGCCGAGTCGTTCCGGCGATCATCCGCAACCCATCGATGCGGTGCGCATCGTCCATGTCGATCTCAAGTTCATGGAGCGCAGCGACCGCCCGGGGCGTCAACCCGTCGCCGCAGACCTTGTCCCGGCCACGAGTAGCCTTCTCGAACACGGTGACGTTGACGCCGGCACGGGCCGCCCGGATGGCGGTGGCGGCGCCGGCGGGACCACCTCCGATCACGACCAGATCACGCTTCTCCATGCCCCAAGCCTGCCGGATTGGGAGAGCCAAACCGCAGTCGGGCGCCAGAGGTCACACCGCTGCGCGTCGTCAGTTCAGAGGAGCTGCCCGGTGTGACCCAGTGCAAGGCGCAAGAGACGGTCGTGACCTCCAGTCATCTCGGCGATGACCTCAGGGCTCATCGCCTCCTCTGGTGTGATCCACGCGAGGTCGAGCGCATCGGCGGCAGGAGAAGCCTCGCCGTCGATCGGGACGATGTAGGCCAGGCTAACTGCGTGCTGACGAGGGTCGTGATAACCGGAGATCGTCGGGTCCGGGAAGTACTCGGCAACGGTGAATGGCGTTGGATTCGCCGGGAGGCGGGGGAGTGCCATCGGCCCAAGGTCCTTCTCGAGATGACGGAGTAGCGCATGGCGGATGCGCTCGCCGAAGACCACTCGACCGGTGACAAGAGCTCGGCTGATCGTGCCATCGGCCATGGCGCGCAGGAGCAGCCCAATGTGGGTTACCTCGCCGATGCTGTCGACCCGCACCGGCACGGCATCGACGTACACCATCGGCACACGCCCTCGCACGGTGGCGAGGTCATCGTCGCTGAGCCAGGTCTCTTCCGTGTCCACCTCGACAAAGTCACTCACGAAGTAATTCTCGCGCCGGAGCCAGCGGCGGCGGCGGATGGAGTTGGGCCGAGATCAGCACGTGAGAGGGAGTTGCTCAAACCCTCGATATCTCGTGCGTGGATATACAGTGTATATTAATCGACGTGCCGACGCCCGACCTCACACCCGCCCACATCGTCACGGTCGCGCGCAGCCTGATCAGCGAGCACGGACTCTCGGGTTTCAGCATGCGAAAGCTCGCCGCGGCACTCGACGTCAACCCGATGACGATCTACCTGCGCTTCGAAAATAAAGATGCACTCCTCAATGCGGTCGCACGGTCGAGTCTGGCCGAGTTCGAGGCACCCCCGGCAAACGGCACGTGGAGCGACCAGGTGCAGGCTCTCGCCATCGGGCTGCGCAACCATCTGATTCACGACCGCGAGACGCTGCGCCTTCTCAGCGATGCCGACCGACTCAGTGCCGGACTCCTCGGCACGCTCGACCGAGGACTCGAACTGATGGGTGCCGTCTCGTCGACCCCCGAGGACACTGTCGCGGCGTTCAGAGTCCTGTTCTGGCACATTGTCGGCTCAGCTCTTGTTTCGGGGGCCTTCGACGACTTCCCCGGGAGCCGCGGCGACCTCGCCGCCATCCTCGCCGAGTCCGTCACGACCCAAACCCATCTCGCTGCCCACGCCGCGCATTTCGGTCGCGTCGACGGCGACAAGTTATTCATCCAATCCATCCACCTGTTGATCGACGGCCTGCTGGTCGCCACTCCGAAGGACACTGCATGACCACCGCTGATCCCAAAACCAAAGACCCCATCGCCGGCATCGCACCTCGGCGTGTGCACATCGAAAGGTTCGGGGTTGAACTCGGACCGGTCATCCACGTTGCCAGCGAGCGAGCACGTCTTTCCTCGCCGCAGTACGAACACATCACCGTCACGCCCAAAGGCGTCACCTTGGGCGCCGAGATCGGCGGTGTGCGACTCAGTGGCGACCTGCCCGACGAGGTGATCGCCGAGATCCGGCGTGCCTGGCTTGAGTACAAGGTCGTGTACGTCCGTGATCAGAACATGACTACCACTGAACATGTCGAGTTCGCACGGCGGTTCGGTGAACTTGAGGTGCATCCGTTCCTTCTCGGGAGCGAGGAGCATCCTGAGGTGGTTCGCTTCGAAAAGGGCTTAGAGGCGAGCGGCTTCGAAAACGGTTGGCATCACGACGTCACCTGGCGCGAGACACCGTCGATGGGAGCGATCCTCCGCTCCATCCAGGTTCCTGCGACCGGTGGCGATACCGCCTTCTCCGACATGGCCGCCGCATATGACGGGCTCGACGACGGGATGAAGGAGCGCCTCGACGGCCTACAGGCTGCCCACGACTACACGCTGGCGTTCGGCAGCTTTGTCGACGACAGCAAGAAGGCGGAGATGCGCGAGCAATACCCGGTGGTGCACCACCCGATCGTGCGAACCCACCCAGAAACCGGTCGAAAGCTCCTATTCGTGAACGCCTACTTCACGTCCCATGTCGTCGGTATGGACGATCATGAGAGCAACCAGCTGCTCCGCTACCTGATTTCTCGGGCATCGGTCATGGAATACCAGTACCGGGTCTCGTGGGAGTCAAACCAGGTGACCCTTTGGGACAACCGGATCGTGCAGCACTACGCACTGAGCGACTACTACCCCGACGTGCGCATCATGGAGCGTGCCAGCATCGTCGGCGATCGGCCGGTGTGAACCTCCGGGCAACCCGGATCGCGACCTTCTGATCCAGGGACCGAACGGTGACGCCAAGCTGATCGAGAATCGAAAAATCTGCATCGTCGCCGTTCTTGTCGGTCGTGAGCAGACGATCACCGAGCAAATTGTTCGATGCGCCGGCGTGGAGACACAAGGCATGGGTCTCCTCCGACATCGACGAACGACCGACCGACAAGCGGATCGTCGACTCGGGCATCACGATCCGTGGCGCCAAGATCGTGCGTACCAAACTCAAGGGGTTTGAACTCGGGCAGCCAGTGGAGCGGTGTGCTCGGCATTTGGATCAGAAGGTTGATCGGAACACTCTCGGGAGGCGGGTTCAAGATCGCCAGTTGCTCCAGTAGCTCGGCTCGCTGACGCCGCGTCTCGCCAATACCCACGATGCCGCCCGCTACGGTCCCTCTGCATGCCGCCGAGGACCGACTGGAATCCCATGTTGCGCGACGAGTTCGAGCAGGCGTACTGGAAGGACCTCATGGGCTTCCTATCGGCGGAGCGTGCAGCACACACGGTGTACCCACCCCAGGAAGAGGTTTTTGCAGCACTACACCTCACGCCATTCACCGACGTAAAGGTCGTGCTTCTCGGGCAGGACCCGTACCACGGGCCAGACCAAGCGCACGGTCTCTGCTTTAGCGTGAACGGCGGCGAACGGCTTCCTCCTTCGCTCGTTAACATCTTCAAAGAGCTCGAAACCGATCTTGGCATCCCGCCGTCAGCGCACGGAAACCTCCGTCCATGGGCCCGGCAGGGTGTTCTCCTGCTCAACACCACGCTCACCGTTCGGGCTCATCAGGCCGCTAGCCACCAGGGGCGCGGCTGGGAAACCTTCACGGATCGAGTCATCGGCGAAGTAGGGGCCAAGGCGCAGCACGTCGTCTTCGTCCTCTGGGGTTCGCATGCCCGCAAGAAAAAGGCACTTGTCGACCAGAGGCGCCACACGATCCTCGAGTCGCCTCACCCGTCGCCGTTGTCGGCGCACCGCGGATTCTTCGGCAGTCGCCCGTTCAGCTCCGTGAACGCCGCCCTGGAGGCCGCTGGCCAGATCCCGATTGATTGGCGGCTCGACGCAACCCCCTGAGACCCTCGCGGAGTTCACGCCGCTCTTCTGCGGTGATGGCGTCCCATTGCCCGGGCTCGAGTCCCTCGAGTGTGATCGGACCGATTGCGATGCGGACGAGACGTAATGTCGGGTGCCCAACTGATGCGGTCATTCGTCGCACCTGGCGATTCTTCCCCTCGGTGAGCGTGAGCCGTATCCAGCAATCAGGAACCGACTTGCGCACACGAATCGGCACTGGTCGGCGTGGGAGCGCGGGTTCGGTGGTGAGAAACTCGGCCGTGGCTGGTCGCGTGCGACCGTCCTTGAGGTCGAGTCCAGTAGCGAGATGGTGAAGCGCATCGCCCGACGGGCTTCCCTCCACCTGCACGAGATAGGTGCGGGAATGGCCGATGGCGGCATTTGTGACGTCGCCGCGGAGGGCCTTGTTGCGTGGGAGCAACAAGAGGCCTTCGCTATCTCGATCAAGTCGACCCGCCGGATACACGCGGGGCACATCAATGTGGTCAGCGAGCGTCTGGCGGCCGTCGCGGTCGGTAAACGCCGTCAGACAGCCATAGGGCTTCCAGAACCGCAGCACCAGGTCGGGGTCGTCGAGCGCTGTCATCGTTTCCGCGTCGCCTCTGCTCCTAGAAGTACCAGGGGAAGGCCGACCAGTCGGGTTCCCGCTTTTCCAAGAACGCATCGCGGCCCTCGACCGCTTCATCGGTCATGTAGGCGAGGCGCGTGGCCTCGCCGGCAAACACCTGCTGGCCCATCAACCCATCGTCGACGAGATTCATGGCAAATTTCGCCATCCGCTGTCCGGTCGGGCTCTTCTTATTGATTTCAGCGCCCCATTCGAGCGCAACGGTCTCGAGTTCGGTGTGTGGCACGACCGTGTTGACCATGCCCATATCGAACGCCTCTTGTGCGGAGTAGTCCATGCCGAGAAAGAAAATCTCTCTCGCTCGTTTCTGGCCGATTTGGCGGGCAAGGTATGCCGACCCGTAGCCGCCGTCGAAACTCGCGACGTCGGTATCCGTTTGTTTGAAGATGGCGTGCTCGGCGCTCGCGATCGTGAGATCGGCGATGACGTGCAAGCTGTGTCCACCTCCGACGGCCCAACCGGGCACAACGGCAATGACGACCTTCGGCATCGTTCGGATCAGGCGCTGAACCTCGAGGATGTGAAGGCGGCCGGCGCGGCCCGGCTCGACCGTTTCGGCGGTCTCGCCTTCCGCGTATTGATAGCCGCTCTTGCCGCGAATGCGCTGGTCCCCACCAGAGCAGAAGGCCCAACCTCCATCCTTTGGCGACGGACCATTCCCGGTGAGCAACACGCAGCCCACGTCGGGGGACATCCGGGCGTGATCGAGGCAACGGTAGAGCTCGTCGACCGTGCCGGGCCGGAAGGCGTTACGAACCTCGGGTCGATCGAACGCGATGCGAACGGTTCCCTGGTCCACCGATCGGTGGTACGTGACATCGGTGAGCAGGCCGAGGTCGTCGATCGGCGTCCAGCGGGCAGGGTCGAACAGCGGGGAGATCGTCTCGTCGGCCATGCGGCGAGGCTAGACCGGGGGAGGCGCTGCGCGGGCGTTCGGCTACAAGCGAACGCGCTGGAGGCGGGCGTCGAAACGTTGGAACCAGCTGTCCATCAAGGCGACGCCACGGTCGTCGCCGAACTCCAATTGGTCGAGTCCTGACATCCGATGCAGCAGCAGGAGGAGGCCTTCCTCGTAGTCGGCCACAAGTCGCTCGAACGTGTAGTCCCCGACGCCGGCGGTAACGAGCGTGTCGTGATAGCCGCGAAGGAGACCGTCGATCACCGCCTCGGGTGTGTCCGGTGGCAACGATCCTGCGATGAAGTAGGCGACGTCGAGCACACCCGGACCGCGGTTTACTGTCTGCCAGTCGATGATCGCTGCGAGCGAACCATCAGGAGCGAAAAATAGATTGTCGAGCCGGAAGTCGCCGTGCAGGATCGTGCGGGGCGTACCGTTGTGAAGCCGACTGATTCGTGCAAGGCCCGTCTTTCGGATGGCCCTGACGTGTGCCATGCCGTGCTCGCTCAAGCGCTCCGCTGCAAAACGTTCGAACGAGCGCCGATTGTTCCTGTACTGAGCGTGGAAGAGTCGCGGCACGATGTCGCCGTTCGTGAACCAGTGCCGAAGTGGCGGACACGCATCACCCCAACCCGACGCATGAAACCGTGCCAGCACACCGAGTGCAATCGCCGCCCGGACCGGATTACAGCCCGCGACCTGATCGCCCATCTCGGCCTCGTCGAGATCCTCTAGGAGAAGAATGCAGGGCGGCACGTCCGCGTCGGTCTGCACTTTTCGGAGAAGTGCACGCAGCAGGAACAGCGGAAGTCGCTCCGCTTTGATCATCTGCTCGAGGAAGGCCTCTTCGTCACCGGTCGCCTCGTAAATTGCGGCGTACACCACGGGTCGGGGAACGTCGGCGTTGGTCAGAAGCGTGTCGTAGGCGCGGACCTCTCGCTGGTAGACCCCAAGGGACTTGCCAGTTGCCCGGTTGAGCTCAACTGCGGTCGGCACCTTGGCAATGATGGTGTCGGGACCTGTGCCAACCGAATAGGCGAGCCGAAGTCGTGCGATGTCTCCGACGAAGCCCTCGCCATCACCCAGGTCGGTGCGCTCAATGCTGTCAATTCGGGCGTCGGCGCTGATCGTTCCTTCAGCGCAGAGCACCTCCGTGAGCCAGTCGGACGTAATGTCCTCAAGCCGGATCGGGGTTGGGGTCGCCATCGGGTGACGGTAGCGCCCGAGGCGAGTTCGTGTACAGAAAACTCAACCCCTGAATGCCGCCAGCACGGCGTCGCTTTCGCCATTAAAAACAAGCACATCGGCGCCAGACGACGTAATGAAACGGTCGGTCGGGACCGTCGCCGACAGAGGATCAGCGCCACGCAGGGTGAAGCCGAGTCGAGCCGCCTCGATCAGCCCGAGGCCTTCATTGACAGCGACATGATTGCCGACGGCCTCCATCGCCCCGATCAGGGTAAAGGGGTTCCGGGTCGCGCCGAGTTCGCTCATCACAGCTCCTAGGAAGCGCTGCTGCCGTTGCACACGGCCGAGGTCGCTGGTGGGATCCGTAACGAGGAGGCCATCGATACGTTCGGTGTAGCGGCGTGACCGGACGTAGGCGAGCGCTTCCGGACCATTGAGTTCGATCGGACCAGCCGTTTCGATGGCGAGTCCCGATTTCTCGTCAAAAGCCGGATGCGGGAAGTGAACTGTGACGCCGCCAAGGGCGTCGACGAGCCCAAGAAAGCCTGCGAGGTCGATCTGAAGGTAATGATCAATTCCGATTCTGAGCTGTGTCTGCACCGTCGCAACCAATGCCGCAGGACCACCGAAAGCGAATGCGGCGTTGATCCGATTGGTCGTGCCGGTTGCAAGCGGCACGTACAGGTCTCGAGGAATGGCGAGAAGCGACACGGTGGCGCCTTCAACGCGGAGCACTGCGATCGTGTCCGTGCGCGCCCCGCTGAACGCGCCGAGGTGCGGGAGGTTGGGATCAAGGCCTTCCCGGCTGTCGGTGCCGACAACGAGATAGTTGGTCCCAGTTTGGCTGCCCTGAAGGACGCCACCCAGCTCTACTCGCTCGACGCCACGCCACGCCGACCAAGACGAGAAACCGATGATGCCGAGGGGCAGACCGATGAGGAGCGCAAGGGACAGCAACACCCAAGGCCACCGGCGGGAACGACCAGGAGTTTCGACCTGCAGCCCATCGGGCGCCTCTGAGGGCTCCTGCATCGCCGGCGCCTCGACGTGAATTGATCGTGGGTCACGGGGAGGGGTCGACATTGAGGTCAGTCAAGCACGCTGTGCGGGGATTGGAACGGCAGGGGGTCCTGTGCCACCACCTGTGGATATCTCATGGCTAGTCTGCTCCTGCGGGCCGATTTTCCATGTGTTGTTTCACCATGCTCTCGCTGCGATCCCGGTTCGCTCTTTCCGCCGTCATCGGTGTTGTCATCGCGTTGGTCGTGCCCGTTTCGGCACAAGACATCAGTGACCTACGTCGCCAACGAGAGCAGGCGCGGGCCGCCGAACAGGAGGCGCTCGAACAAATCGACCTTCTGCGCGCTGACGACGCAATAGTCGCCGACACGCTCGCAGAGATTCAGGGCCTTGTCGACGCCCAGACCGCGCGAGTTGCTGGGGCGCAGCAGGCGCTCGCAGCCGCTGAGTCTGAGGTCCTGTACCGAGAGGAGCTCGCCCGCGACGCGGAGGCCGCGGTTGCCGTCATGCGAGAAGAGATTGCGGTTCGCGCAGTTGACTCGTTCGTCGGTACCGACACAACCATCGAACCCTGGCTCGAATCGGGCGACCCCAACCGCACAGCAATCCGGCTGGCCATGCTCGACTTCGCCGCCGGCAGCGAGCGCGATCTTCTTGATGCACTCCGAACTGCACAATCCGAGATGGAGGAGAATGTCCGACTCGGTGAGTCGGCACGGGTCGAAGCAGATGGTCTCCGGGAGGCGTTCGAGGTTGCGCTTGCTGAGCTCGAGAATCGTCGCGCCGTCCAACTCGACGTCCAGGCAGAGCTTCAGGTGCGGATCGACGAATGGATCTCCGTCGCGAATGAGCGCGACGCAGCGAGTGACGAGTTCACGTCGCTCATCCGAGAGGCCACTGCTGCCGCAACTGGGCTCGGCGTCGGATCGCCATCGCTTGAGGGTTTCGTCATGCCGACGTCGGGCTCGGTGGGTTCTGCCTTCGGCCCGCGCGTTCACCCGATTTTCGGCACAGTCCGCCAGCACACTGGAGTCGACATTGGAGCGGCAACCGGCAATCCGATCTGGGCGTCCAAGGACGGGCGCGTCATCTTCGCCGGGTGGAAAGGCGGCTACGGCAACACGGTGGTCATGGTGCACGGCGATGGATCGGTCACGACGCTCTACGCCCACATGTCGGTGATCCATGCTGCTCCGGGCGACCGGGTTGATCAGGGCGAGGTCATCGGGGAGATCGGGAGCACTGGCTTCTCGACGGGTCCCCATCTTCATTTCGAGGTGCGCGTCAACGGAGAGCCGAAGGACCCACAGGCCTTCTTGCCGTGAACCCATACCGCCACGCATCGAACAACCTCGGGTAGCGTCCCCGGGGCAGTCGAGGAGGCGAGGATCAGATGGCGGCGAAACCAAAGCGCTTCAAGCGACGCCTATTCGGCTATGGGCGCGCTGCCGTCGATGCACGTCTTGACGAGCTCACGGACACCATCGAAGCGCTTGAGCACCAGGCCGCCGCGGCCGCATCGCACCAGGACGATCTGGTGCTCCGTGCCACACGCCTGAGCGTGGCTGCGGTGATGGAGCAAGCCGAGGCAGATGCAAAGGAGATCCGCCAGTCGGCGCGAAACAGGGCTGCGGCGATCCCCGCTGGTACGGACTCCGCCGATCTCGATCACCTGTCCGACGCCTGATTTTCTGTCCCGCCCAGCCGCGACCACTACGGTCGCCGCTCAATGCTGCTGGCCATCGGCGACCTGCTTGAAGAGATCCTGATCCGCCTCAGCTCCGCGCCCGTACGCGGGGTCGACAGCTCCGTCCGTTCGGCTCGAGTCCGAGGGGGCAGCGCGGCCAACGTTGCGGCGATCGACGCCGAGACCGGAGGGACGCCACGGTTAGTCGGCCAGGTGGGCGACGATGCGCTCGGGCATGTCCTAGTCGATGACCTCCGCTCCCGCCGCGTCGACGTACGGGTCTCTCACCTTGGCGGCACGGGAGTCATCGTCACCACGGTCGGTCAAGGGACTCGAACACGGCTTGTCGATCGAGGCGCCTCGCGGGGGCCGGCGCGTATCGACCCCGGCACCCTCGACGGTGTCGCGCAGATCTACATCGCTGCATCCGCGTTCACGGAGGATCCCTTGGCGACCGCGATCGACCGCCTCCTCGCCGAGGTCCGCGAGCGCCGTATCCCCCTCGTGCTGGGCGGGCCGACTGCCTCTGACCTCGATCTCTTTGGGGTAGAGCCCTTCCATGAACTGGTGCGCACCGCACGACCCGATGCTGTGGTGCTTAATCGTTTCGAGCACCGCTCCCTCGGTCTGCATCCGCGCGAAGCGCTCGGGGGCGCTGGAGCGACCGTCATCACGGCCGGTGCGCGCCCGACTCTCGTTCTGACACCCAAGGGCGCCGCAGAGTCGGTACCCGTTCCACCGATCGACGCGCTCCGCGACACGACGGGAGCAGGAGACGCGTTTCTCGCTGGCTTCCTCTCGTCTCGCCGCACCGGCGCCGATCCCGTCGCTGCCACCCACGCAGGGCATCGCATCGCTGCCCGGGTTTTGCGCAACCTCGGTCCGACCACCAAAGGTTAAGGTATGCGTGCTGCTGTCCTCACCGCCCCAGATCGTCCGCTGGAGATCGTCGACGACCTGCAGGTTGAGTCGCCGAGACCGGGCGAGGTTCTCGTGCGGGTACTCCACAGCGGGATCTGCCACTCCGACCTGACCGTTATCGACGCAGGACACGGCTTGCCGGTTGTGCTGGGGCACGAGGCAGCGGGTGAGATTGCCGAAGTCGGCGCAGGGGTCGAACATCTTCGTGTCGGCGACAAGGTGGTGCTTGCCCCGCTCGCGCCGTGTGGCGAATGCGGTGCGTGTGCACGCCATGCGGGGACGGAGTGCGCTCAGGCCCTCGCCTTTGTCCACCACCTTCGGCCGGATGGGACGTCGCCGTTCAGCCTCAGCGGCGATCTCGTTCATCGGGGACTCGGTGTCGGCGCCTTTGCCGAATACACCGTCGTTCCAGCGAGTGGCGCGGTGAAGGTTCCCGACGATACGCCACTCGACATCGCTTGCGTGATTGGTTGCGCGGTCCAGACCGGCGTCGGGGCCGCCCTCAACACGGCACAAGTCAGGGCCGGTTCCTCCGTCCTGGTCCTCGGGGCTGGGGGAGTGGGGCAGGCTGTTGTTCAGGGGGCCCGCATCGCCGGTGCAGAGCACGTGATTGTCTCCGAGCCTGTCGAGGAACGGCGCGCTCATGCACTCGCGATGGGAGCGACCACAGCCGTTGATCCCACCAGCACCGACCTTCGTGAGGCCGTCATGGATCTCACGGGTGGCGCCGGTGTCGACTATGCGTTTGAGGCTGCCGGGTCAGGGCGCCTCGTGCAGACCGGGATCGAACTTACAGGGGTCGGCGGCACGGTCGTCATGGTTGGTGCACCACCGATTGAGGACGCCGTCACTATCGATTCGGCCGTCATCTTCATGACGATGGGTAAGCGGATCCTGTCGAGCCTGCTCGGCAGCTGCTGGCCGGCGCGAGATATCCCACGGCTCATCGGCTACTGGCGCGAAGGCCAGCTTGATCTGAGAGGGCTAGTCAGTCGCCGGCTTGACCTGGCGGATGTCAACGAGGGAATTCGCCTGCTTCGCGAGACCGACGGGGTGCGGACCGTCGTCGACGTCGCACCAGCGCTATGAGTTCCTCGACGACCTCGTGAATCGACGGTGCCGGAGCGACACCCAGCGGCTCAAGCGTAAACGAGACGGGGACACCGTCGGCCGTTGCTTCGTCGACGATTGCGGTGAGCTGACCGACCCCTGGTGGTTCACCGACGATCACTTCGAGTAAGCCGTCGTTCGGGTCGACAAACACCACGTCACCGATCTCATGCGCTGCATCCGCCATCCGGAGCAGTAGCTCATCGGGATCATCGTCGGGAACCAGTTGATCAGGTGATGTCGATCGTGGACGGGGTGCTGGAGGGGAGGCAGGTGCCGAAGCGGACGCAACACTCGGTAACGGCCGCTCGCCGTCGCCGGTGACCTCGGACAAGAGGTCGAAGGCCTGGTTGACCCGTGCGGCATCGCCGACCGAACCACCAGCGTCAGGATGTGTCCGCATGATCGCCCGCCGGTGCGCGGCCCGGATGCCGCTCCAGTCGGTAGCGTCCGAGAGTCCAAGAAGCCGCAGTGCATCAACGACGTCCACTGTCACATCCTCGCGCCCGGTGCTTCACCTGTCGTGCCGGGCCCCAGTTGTGCGTCGACGACACCGGGCATTGCGACCGACCAGCCTTCGTCAAGGTCAACTCTGCGCCGCCGGTTCTTCCGTCGGGAGCAGTTTCATTAGCCCGTTGGAGAACGTCTCCTGAATAGGCCGAGGGTGCTTGTCGACCGCGCGTCAGCTCCGTAGGATCACTGCGTCTTCGCACACGATGCCCGTGTGCCCGACGCGCATCTACAGGGGAGAAACCGTGAGCGCTGTTCCGTATCTGGCCCTGATCTCGGCCCTGGCGGGCCTTGGTCTTGCCGCCTATTACTACAAAGCCGTTGAGGCGGCACCTGCAGGTAACGACCGCATGGTGTTCCTGATGACGGAGATCCAGAAGGGCGCCAAGGCGTTCCTGAAGCGGGAATACACTTGGGTTGCCGCTTTCGCCGCGGCGATGCTGGTGCTCATCGCGATCGTCGTCACGCCGCTCGCCTCGATCAGTTACGTGATCGGCGCGGTGCTGTCCGCCGCCGCCGGCTACGCCGGAATGACCGTCGCCACGATGGCCAATGCCCGCACCACCGAGGCGGCCAAGGCCGGTCCGGGCAAGGCGCTTCCGGTCGCCTTCCGCGGTGGTGCCGTGATGGGCTTCGCCGTTGCCGGCCTTGCTCTCGCTGGCCTGATGTTGGTGTACCTCGTGTTCGTCGTGTGGACCGAGAGCGATGATGCGTTCGAGATCGTCACGGCCTACGGCCTGGGCGCCTCAACCATCGCTCTCTTCTCTCGCGTGGGTGGCGGCATCTACACCAAGGCCGCCGACGTCGGCGCCGACCTCGTCGGCAAGGTCGAGGCCGGAATCCCCGAAGACGACCCCCGCAATCCGGCCACCATCGCCGACAACGTAGGAGACAATGTCGGCGACGTCGCCGGTATGGGCGCGGACCTCTTCGAGTCCTACGCTGGCTCCATCATTGCCCCCATTGCCCTGACCGCCTTCTCGGTGGCGGGTGGCCTAGCTGCCGAGGACGCCGGGCGCGAAGGCACCGTCGAGTTGCTGATGTTCCCCATCGCGATCGCGTTCATCGGCATGATCGCCTCGATCATCGGCTCGTTCCTCGTCAAGGGCGGCGACAGCACCGATTCCAAGGCACTGAGTCGAGCGCTTCACATGGGCACCAACGTGGCGATGGGCCTGACGGTGGTTGGTACGCTCGGCATTGCGTTCTGGATGTTCGGTGACATTGCCGACGCCGCCGACGGCACCCCACTGGGCCTTGCCGTCTCGGTCATCGGTGGTCTCCTCGTTGGCTGGGCGCTCGGCAAAACGGCTGAGTTCTACACCTCGGACCACTACAACCCGGTCAAGAAGATCGCTGCGCAGTCTGAAACCGGTCCGGCGACGACCGTGCTTGCCGGAATCAGTGCGGGCATGATCTCGGTGGCTTCGTCCGTCGCCCTAATCCTCATCGGTGTTGGCGTCGCCTACTGGGGCGGCGAGCAGACCCTCGGGCCTGACGGCGGCATCTACGGCATCGCCGTTGCTGCCATCGGCATGCTGGCCACGACAGGTGTCGTCGTCTCCGTCGATGCATACGGTCCGATTGCCGACAACGCCGGTGGCATCGCCGAGATGGCCGAGCTCGATCCGTCGGTCCGCGAGGTGACCGATGCACTCGACTCGCTGGGGAACACCACAGCAGCAGTCGCCAAGGGCTTCGCCGTCGGCTCGGCTGCGCTCACTGCACTCGCCCTCTTCAAGAGCTTCGAGCTCGCCGTTGCGCAGGAAGGCGGCAGCCTCAGCCTCAACGTTGGTGACGTCGATGTCTTCATCGGTCTGTTCATCGGTGCCGGACTGCCGTTCCTCTTTGCGGCGCTCACCATCGATGCTGTCGGTCGGGCCGCCACGGCGATGATCGAAGAGGTCCGCCGGCAGTTCCGGGAGATCCCAGGGTTGCGTGAGGGCAAGGAGGGCGTCGTACCCGATTCGGCCCGCTGCGTGGCCATCAGCACCGAGGCCTCCCTGAAAGAGATGATCGTTCCCGGCGCTCTTGCCGTGGTGGTGCCCCTCGTCGTCGGCTTCATCGACGTCGACGCCCTGGGTGGTCTTCTTGCGGGTGCGCTGGTCACCGGCTTTGCGCTGGCCATCTTCATGGCGAACGCCGGCGGTGCCTGGGACAACGCCAAGAAGTACATCGAGGCCGGGAACCATGGCGGCAAGGGGTCCGACCCGCACAAAGCCGCAGTCGTCGGCGACACTGTCGGTGATCCCTTCAAGGACACCTCTGGTCCGGCGATGAATATTCTGCTCAAGGTCATGACGATCGTCTCGCTGGTGTTCGCCAGCGCGTTCGTCTGATTTCGACGAACAAGTTCTGAGAGGAGGGGGACCCGAACGGGTCCCCCTCCGTCGCTTTCTCACGAGGGTGTAAGGATGACCGACCACGCCGAACGACGTCGAGTGTTGCGTCGCGAGCTGCGCG
>PBTQ01000098.1 GCA_002729125.1 Acidimicrobiaceae bacterium
CGGGCGACGCAGTCGTCGGGGCCGACGCCGAGACGCTCGGTGACCCCGGGCCGGAAGCCCTCGATCAGGCCGTCGGCCGACTCGACGAGCCTCATAACGGTCTCGATACCCTCCGGTGACTTCATGTCGACGCCGATCGAGCGACGGCCGCGCAACATGACGTCGGCCGGGGGCACATCGGGATCACCGCCTCGAACGGCAGAGGATCGCTCGACGCGGATCACGTCAGCGCCCATGTCGGCCAGCATCATTCCGCAGAACGGCCCAGGGCCGATGCCCGCCAACTCGATGATGCGTACTCCGGAAAGGGGTCCCATGGCGTCCTCCATCAGTTCGCGAACGGTCGGGACCCTAGCCCTCCCGTGCGACGCCAGGCGAAGCCGTTGGTCAACCCTCGAAGGTACGGGCGGTGAGGACGGTCATCGCCTCCACCAGTGGCGGCCAGACCTGGTACACGAAGTCATGGGACATGCCCTCGATCTCGAGGAACTCCGCACCGGGGATCAGTTCTGCAGTGCGTCGGCCGTGCTCGATCGACAGGAGGGTGTCGTTCTCACCGTGGACGATCAGCGCCGGAACGTCGAGCGCTCGCAAGCCGTCGACCCGGCTCGGGCTGCGTAGTGCAGCCTCGAGTTGCCGCATGCCGCCGCCTGGCACGAACGCCCGATGGTGAAGTTCGGTGAAGAACACCCGGAGTTGGTCGACGTCGTACCAATCGGGATTGGCCCAGAGCTTACGAGCGGCGATATCGGCTTCGATCTGCTCCACCGTCGTCTCCTTCGACGGTGCCGTCAGCGCAGCAACGACCTCGTCGGACGCAACCGGTAGGTCAGGCTCACCGGTGGTGGAGGCGAGCGAAACGAGCGCCCGCACCCGCTCAGGGTGATCGACCGCGAGCTGCTGGGCGATCATGCCGCCAAGGGACAGACCGAGCACGACAGCGGTGTCGACACCTACGGCGTCGATCACGGCGACGACGTCACCGGCCATGTCGGTTAGCGTGTACTCGTCGTGGTCTGCGCTGATCGACGACAAACCGGCATCACGGTTGTCCATCCGGATCACGAAGAAACCTCGGTCTACGAGAGCCATGCAGAACTCCTCGGGATAGATGAGGAGTTGGTTTCCCATGCCGGGCAGACAGACGACGACGGGGTCGTCCTGAATTCCGAACGCTTCGTAGTACAACTCGATCGCATCGTTCATCACTGCGGGCATGAACCCACACTAGGTTCCGGCCCATGAAGATTCGTGACCGGAAGTTCGCCAAGCTCACGACCGACGAGCTGCACGACATTGTGAAGCTCCGCATCGACGTGTTCGTCGCTGAGCAGGCGTGTGCGTACCCCGAACTCGACGGCCGCGACACCGAACCCGGCACCCGTCACGTGTGGATGGCTGACGACGTCGGTGTAGTCACCTACATGCGGGTGCTCCAAGACGACGACGCACTTCGAATCTGCCGAGTCGGCACCCGGGAAGACGCTCGATCAGGGGGGCTCGCCGGCGCCCTGATGGAGCACGTCCTCGACTCGACCGACGGGCCATGGGTGCTCGATGCCCAGAGCTATCTGGCTGGCTGGTATCGCAAGCGAGGGTTCAAGGACGACGGCGAGGAATTCGCCGAATACGGCATCGCCCACATACCGATGCGTCGGGAGTCCTGAGCGTCAGTCGAAGCGAATCACTCGCTCAGGGTCGATTCGCAGCCGCACACTCGACCCGACCGCCGGGGCCGCTGGGAGAACGAACCGCAGACCGCCGCCATCGGCTGTGCATAGACGGACGTCGTGGTCGACACCGCGAAAATGCACCCGGTCAACCGTCGCCTCGACATCCCCCGCCGGATCGATGACCGCAGCGTCCGTGCGCCAAACCTCGATCCCTGTAGGGCCCTCGATGACGTTGGTGTGCCCGAGTATCCGAGCGACGACGAGCGACCGAGGTGCGGCCCAGACCTCCGCAGGAGGATCGGTCTGGTGCAGTCGGCCATCGTGCATGACACCGACACGATCCCCGAGGGCGAACGCCTCGTCGTGATCGTGAGTGACATGGATCGCGGCAGTGCCGGTCGCTTCAAGAACCCCGGGAAGTTCACCGATGAGCCGATCGCGAAGATGACGGTCAAGCGATCCGAGCGGTTCGTCGAGCAGCAACACCCGAGGCGCCGGAGCGAGCGCTCGAGCGAGCGCAACACGCTGGGCCTCACCGCCCGAGAGTGTCGTCACCGCTCGCCGTTCATAGCCGGCGAGACCAACCAACTCAAGGAGTTCGCCCACGCGCTCCCGACGGGCGGCCGGGGCAACCGCGTTCATACGAAGCCCAAACTCGACGTTCCGTCCGACGTCGCGGTGCGGGAAAAGGACGTGGTCCTGGAACATCAGACCGAACGGACGGGCCTCTGGTGCGGCAGCGGTGATGTCATCACCGTCGAGTGAGATCGTGCCCGTCACCAACGGCTCAAGTCCGGCGATCGCGCGCAACAGCGTGCTCTTGCCGCATCCACTTGGTCCGAGCAACGCAAGCAACTCTCCTGCAGCAAGGTCGAGATCGGTGTCCGTCACAGCGCGCACATCGCCGAAACGCACCTCCACTCCGCGCAGCGCCAGCATCACAAAACCCCCTCGTCACCTCTGCGGCCCGATTCGATCATGAGCACCGCAGTCGCCACCAGCACCATGAGGACGACCGAAAGGGCCATCGCCTGCCCCCGAAGCAGATCACCGGGCGTCGTCAGGAGCCGGAACAGCGCAATCGGCGCAGTGAGATTCTCCGGGCGTCGGGGCAGGAAGGACGTCGCACCGAACTCACCAAGCGAGACAGCGAAGGCAAACCCGGCACCTAAAAGCAGACCTCGCATCCCGATGGGCACATCAATTTCGCGACGAGCTCGGGCCGGCGACGCACCCAACACAGCTGCCGCCTCGTGGAGCGCTGGGTCGATCGACCGCAACACGGGCACCATCGTGCGGACAACAAACGGCACGCCGACAAGGGCATGGGCGATCGGAATGATCCACCAATTTGTGCGGAGGTCGAGCGGTGGTTCATCGAGGGCGATGAGCATGCCGAAACCGATCGTCACCGCCGACGTACCGAGCGGAAGCGTGAAACCGAGATCGAAGATCCGCGCGACACCTGAGCGTCCGTGCACGACCACCAGCGAGGCCAGAAGCCCGACGAGCACAGCGAGCGCAGTAGCCGCAACGGCGAAGACGACCGAGTTCCACAGCGCCGTGGTGGCAGGTGCTGGAAGCTGCCGCGCACGCTCACCCAGAGCTTCGTAATGGTCGAGGCCGTAGCCCCCACCAGTGGAGAACGACCGCTCGACCAGCACGCCGATCGGTCCACCGAGCAACACCAGGCCGATGATCAGGTTGCCCCAGCGCCAGGTGGGAGCTGCGGTACGACAGCTCGACCGGGCGCCCCGACCGACAATCGGGCGACGACGTTCCAGACGGGTTGAGAGGATGACGAGGGCCAGAACGGCGAGGAGTTGCAGAGCGGCAAGCGCGGCAGCGGCCTCGAGGTTGAGGCGGGTGATCGCCTGTCGATAGATCTCGGTCTCGATCGTTGCTCGCCGCGGCCCACCAAGGATCAGCACCAGACCAAACGACGTGAACGAGAACAAGAAGACGATCGCCGCAGCAGAGGTGACGGCGGGCTGAAGCCGAGGCAGCGTGACCTCCCGGAAGGTCTGCCACGAATTCGCTCCGAGCACACGGGCCGCCTCCTCCATGCGTTGGTCGAGGGCGGCCCAGTAGGAACCTACCGCCCGGACGACGACCGCATAGTTGAAGAACACGTGGGCGATCAGGATCGCCCAGACGGTGTGACGAAGCCGAAACGCGCCGTCGTCGAGACCGGCAACTGCGAACACCTCGGTGAACGCACCAGCGACGACGACCGTTGGCAGCACGAACGGCACGGTCACGAGCGCCCGAACGAGTCGCCGTCGTCGCGCCGACAACCGGGCGACAGCCGATGCAGCGGGAATGCCGACGGCGAGCGTGAGCAAGGTGCTCGCAATCGCCTGCCAGATCGTGAACCAGGCGATGTCGCGTTGACGCGACGACGCAGCCAGATCGAGAAAGGTCTCGCCTCCCCCACCACCGAGGCCTCGCCACAGGATCGTGGCGATCGGGTAGAGAAAAAACGCAGCGATGAACACGGCAGGGACGACCACCAGCACCCCACGAGTGCCGAGACCGAACAGTCGGTTCATCGCACGCTGCTCCGGATCCAAGAGCTCAGCCCAGGACGATCTCGACCCAGCGATCGACCCATGCGTCACGGTTCGCTTCGATGACGGCGGGTTCGATGGTCTGCGGATCGTTGGCAATCTCGGCGAACTCGGCGAACTCGGCGGGCAACGCCGCGGCCTCGAGTGCGGGAAAGACGAACATGTTGAGCGGCACGTCCTCCTGGAACGTCGGGGTCAACATGAAGTCAATGAGCGCTTGCGCCTCAGCGCGGTGCTCGGTGCCAGCGAGAATGCCGGCGAACTCGATCTGACGGAAGCAGGAGTCGAGCAGCACACCGGTCGGTGCCGTGTCGACCGGCGGGTCGGCAAAGATGACCTCCGCAGGCGGACTCGACGCATACGAGACCACGATCGATCGGTTGCCGCCACCGGCGGTGAACTCGCCGTAATAGGCGTCAGACCACCCGGCAGTGACACTGACGCCATTGGCAACAAGGTCGGCCCAGTACGGCTCCCAGTCGTCGGTGCCGTTGATGGTTGCGAGCAAGAACGCGAGCCCGGGAGAGGACGACTCGGGCGACATCACGACGAACTGGTTGGCGTAGATCGGATCGGTCAAATCCTCAAGCGTGGTTGGCGCCTCAGCCCCCTCGGGTAGGGCGTCGATCCAGTAGTTGACGCAGACGTCGCCGAAGTCGATCGGTGTGACGCGGTGCTGGTTGTCGATACGCAGATCGGGGAACACACCGTCGAGGTTGCGAGACTCGTAAACCTCAAAAAGTTCGGCGTCGAGCCCCCGCTGCAGGAAGGTGTTGTCGATGCCGAACATGACGTCGGCGAGCGGCATGTCCCTGGTCAGGATTGCCTCACTCACCATCACGCCGACATCCCCACTCTGCAGCAACTCGACGGAAATCCCCGTCTCGTCGGTGAACGCCTCAAGCACGGCGTCACTGACGGCGAAGGAGTCGTGGGTCATCAACGTCACCGACCCCCCATCGGACAGCTCGGACTCGACGCTGTCGTCATCGCCGCACGCCGAAGCGAACAGGACAAAAGCGAGCAGGACCATCAGTGTTTTCTTCATGACTTCCTCCGCCGGCATTACCCGGATCAGGTTCGGACGGGTCGTCGACGGTGGCGGTCGACCTCTCAGCCCGGCTCTCCGAGCTCCCCGGTTGGTTGTGATGAAAGCGTAACCGACGACGTCGGCGCCGAGCTCCTTCAGACCGCACGTTTGCCGTTTGACGTGGCTCAACAACCCTTGAAGTGCGGATCTCGCTTCTCGATGAAGGCCATCATCGCCTCGACTGTGTCGTCGGTCGTGAACTGGTACGCCTGGCCCATGCCTTCGGCCTCCAGCGCCTCTTCAAGGGTCGAGGTGAACGACTGATTGAGCAGCTTCTTGCTGGTGGCGAGCGCGATCGGTGGCCCGGCCGTGAGCTTTGAGACAAACTCTTCGACGACGGTGTCGAGTTCGCTCTGCGGCACAACGCGGTTGACAAGACCCATCTCCTGGGCGCGGTCTGCGTCGAGAATGTCGGCCAGCAGAACGAGTTCTTTCGCCTTCTGCATCCCGACGATTCTCGGGAGGATGAATGACCCGCCGAAGTCAATGTTGAGCCCACGGCGGGCGAAGATTTCGCTGAATCGACTGCGATCAGAGGCGAGCACGAAGTCGCAAGCGAGCGCCATGTTGAGACCTGCGCCGGCGGCGACGCCGTCGACTCGGGCGATCGTCGGCTTCGGCAGGGTGTGCAGTGTCTGGCAGGCTCGGCCGACCGATCGCATCCCGTCCAGTGGATGGCCTTCCCGATCCCGGGGATCGCCGCCCACATCGGCGCCAGAGCAGAAGTCCTCGCCGGCGCCGGTGATGACGAGCACTCGGACCGAGTCGTCCCGCGCAACCTCGTCGAACAGGTCGTGCAGACCCGTCCATCCGGGTGTGGTGATCGCGTTGCGTACCTCGGGTCGATTGATCGTCATCGTGGCGACGCCGTCGGAGCGTTCGAGATTGAGATACTCGACCATCAGGCCTTTCCAGTCGCCAGATATCGGGACGATGCCGACATCAGCCCTCGGCTCCCATGTCGGCGGCGAGGTCGAACGCGGCGTCGATCGACTCCTTGGGGCCGAGCACGTTCATCGCGATTTCGTCGACGCCGGCGGCGGCGTACTCCTCGAGGCCGGCCCGCACCGTGTCAGGATTACCAGCGAGCAGCATGTCCTCGGGCCCCGCCATGCCCTCACGGTCGAGCATCGCTCGGTACGACGGCAGCTGCCCGTAGATCTTCAGGGCCTCGGCTGTGGTGGCCCGAGCCGACTCGACATCGTCGGTGATCCACACGGGCACGCCGGCAGCGATCGTGCCCGACCCGATACCCGGCCGGATGTGAGACGCAATGGTCTTCGGCCCCGTCATCCAGGTGATCGTGCCACCCGTGCGTTCACCGGCAAGCGCAAGCATCTTCGGGCCCATCGCCGCGAGCATGACCTCGGGGGCGGGGCCGGGGATGTTGATCTGGGTGTGGTGGGTGACGAACTCACCCGTGGTCGACACTCGCTGCTCGTTTAAAAGCGGGAGCAGTGCGTCGAGGTACTCGACCATGTGGGTGTAGGGCTTGCGCCACTCGATGCCGTACTGCATCTCCATCGCCGGCTGGTGGCTGGCACCGAGACCGAGACAAAACCGCCCGCCGGTGGCCTGGTTGATCGTTCGGGACTGGGCAGCGAGTGTCCCAGCGAAAGTGGTCTGCATCGCGACGACCGACGTGCCGAGCCCAATGTCGGGCACCTCACGACCGACGATGGCCAACGTGACCACCGGATCGGCGTTGAACACCTGGGGATTCCAGTAACGGTGCAGGCCGGCGGCTCGGGCCCGCTCGGCGTTCTCGAGGGCAGCGTCGATCTCCAACGGAGAATCGAACCAACTGATCTTCACGGCGAACTCCTGTTCACATTCGGTCGAGAAGTTCGCGCTTCTTGGCTTCGAACTCCTCATCGGTCACCACGCCCTGACGGCGCAGTTGGTCGAGCTTTTCGATCTGTTCGGGGATCGACAGCTGTGGTTCAGCGGGCGTCGCAGGAGCAGCTTCGGCCGCCGCCTGGCCGAGACGGCGGAGCCTACGATCGTCGAGGCCTCCGACCTGGCGGTAGATCTCGTTCTGCACGAGGTTTGGCCTTCGGATGTCGGTGAACTCTTGGCGTCCGCTCTCACCGGCGGACTCGATGCCCAGGTCACCGGCACCGATGATCCGCTCGAAGATCGACTGGTTGAAGAACACCGTGTTGATCCGGTCGAGCGGGATCTCGATGCCCTCCTTGGAGAACACCCCTTTGCGGGAGACGAGCCGCTCGTTTGTGACAACGAAATTGGTGGTGGTCCACTGCAGGTACGTGAATCCGAAGAAGCCGAGTGCTCCGAAGAAGAGGAGCAAAATCGCCCAATCGAACGGGCCCCACCAACTCGTCCGTAGGGCAGCAAGCGCGACGAGGGTCACCACGGCGAGCAACACACCGGCCGGCGCGAGGTACCACCAATGCGGGCGAAGATCGAGGACGAGGTCTTCGCCCTCGGTCAACAGGTGGGTGGGGAACGGCACGGGCCGACACTAACCGGCCGTCGCCGCAGAGGCCTCCGCTGTGTCGGTCGGGAGCGGGGGCAGTCGCAGGGTCAACAGCCAGGTGAGCGCTACGAACGCTGCCGAGCCCCACATCGCAAGTTCGAGCCCGCCCCCGAGATAGAGCAGCCCGCTGAGCAGGGTGCCGACGAGTCGGCCGGAGGCGTTGGCCGAGTAGTAGAAGCCGATATCCATGCTGACATCGTCGTCGCCTGCGTAGGCGAGGATCAGATACGAGTGGAGGCTCGAGTTCAGCGCGAACACGATCCCGAAGACGATCAGCCCGCCCAGTACTGCGACCTCGCGCAGGCTATCGATCGTCACGCCGATCGCGATGAGGGCCGACACCACCCCGAGGACGAAAGCCCATGCACGAGCCGCCGCAATCTCGTCGATCTCGCCCCGACGACGCAGAACCTGCGGAGCGACCGACTGAACGACGCCGTAGCCCATCACCCACGCCGCGAGGAACGCGCCCGTGGTCGTGAACGACCAGCCGAACACCTCGTTGAGGAAGACGGGGAGCGCAACGACGAACCAGACGTCTCGGGAGGAGAAGAGGAAGAAGCGAGCAGCCGAGAGCCGGTTGACGGCATCGGATTTCGAGAGGATCGATCGCAGCGGCGGTTTCTTCGTGGATCTACCGATGTCCTCGTCCAGCAAGACCGTCAGGGCAACGAGCGCAACAGTGATACCACCCGCCATGGCGAAGAGCGCCGTGTCGTAGCCCAGCCAGGCGAGGAGCGCCGCACCGAGAAAGAAGCCGACCCCCTTCAAAACATTCTTGGATCCTGTGAGCACGGCGACAAGCCGGAAGAGGGCGTTGTCGCCATCACCGGCGACATACTTCACCGCACTCTTCGAGCTCATCTTGGTGAGATCTTTGGCGACACCCGACAGCGCCTGGGCACCCATGACGTACGCCACCGACACCCATTCGACCCAGGCGGGTGAGTGCAGGGCGAGAATCACCAAAGCGACGATCTGAAGCGAGAGCCCAGCGAGCAGGGTTTGGCTGAGTCCTCGCCGGGCACCAACCCACCCGCCAAGCAGGTTGGTGACGATCCCCATGAATTCGTACAGCAGGAAGAGGAAGGCTAGCGACACTGGCGAATACCCGAGGTTGTGGAAGTAGAGCAGCACCAGCAGGCGCAGGGCTCCGTCGGTGATCGTGAACGCCCAGTAGCCCGCCGTGACCAGGGCGTAGTTGCGCAACTGCACGGCGGATTCCTAGAGCTCCGTAGCGACCCTCGCCGCCAGGTCGGCCATCCGGAACGCATAGCCGTACTCGTTGTCGTACCAGGTGAGGATTTTCACCATCCGGTCATCGATCACCATCGTCGAGGGCCCGTCGACAACACCCGACCGGGTGTCGTTCACGAAGTCGGCTGACACGAGGGGACGCTCCTCGAACCCAAGGATCCCAGCGAGCTCACCGTTGGCCGCCGTCCGCAGCGCGTCGTTCACCTCGTCGACGGTGACATCGCGGGCAAGGGTGAACACTGCGTCGGTGAGCGATGCGTTGAGCAACGGCACCCGTAGAGCCAGACCGTTGAGCTTTCCCTGCAGCTCGGGGTAGATCATCGTGATCGCCGTAGCCGAGCCCGTGGTGGTCGGGATCAGTGAGTTGAGCGCCGACCGGGCCCGTCGAAGGTCCTTGTGCGGGGCGTCGACGATCACCTGCGTGTTGGTGACGTCGTGAATCGTGCTGATGACACCCCGTTCAATACCGAACGTCTCATGCACCACCTTCACCACCGGAGCGAGCGAGTTCGTCGTACACGACGCCGCCGTGAGGATGTCGTGCTCGGCGGGCACATAGTCGGCGTCGTTGCAGCCGACGACGATGTTGGGCACGCCCGGGCTCTTGACCGGCGCAGCGACCAACACCTTGCGGGCGCCGTTGTCGAGATGAGGCGTGAGGGTCTCGGTGGTCGTGAACGCGCCACTGGCCTCCATCACGACGTCGACTCCCAGATCAGCCCACCGGATGTTCCCGGGTTCGTCGTGGGTGCTGGTCGTGACCCGTTGACCATCGACCAGGATCGTGTCGCCGTCAACACCGACCTCGCCGGCATAGCGGCCGTGGACCGTGTCGAACTCGAGGAGGTGCGCTGCAGTGGCGGCGTCGGCCTTGAGGTCGTTGATGTGGACGAGCTCGATGCCGTCATGACCGGCGATGCCCCGGACAGTGAGGCGCCCAATGCGCCCGAAGCCGTTGATACCGATGCGAGTAGTCATGGTCAAACTCCGAGAGAACAAGACGAGAACGACGCTAGCGAATCCGCCTCACCGGGCTCGGCTGCGACGGCCAAAAACCTGGCGAACCCAAGGCACCGGTACCAGTCGCTGGCCCGGTCGGTCGCGGCGGCGAAGCCGGTCATCCCCAGCCCCATTCGTGGAGCTTGTCATCATCGATACCGAAGTGATGGGCGATCTCGTGCACAACGGTGACCATCACCTCCTCGACAAGTTCGTCCTCGTCGCGAGCGAACTCGCAGAGGGGAAGCCGGTAGAGCGTGACGACGTCAGGCATGACCATGCCTCCGTAGTCGCCGCGTTCGGTGAGCGGTACCCCTTCGTACAGTCCCAGCAGATTCTCGGTCGGGTACCGGTCCGCGACAACCACGACGACATTGTCCATCAGACGCATGAGTTGAGGCGGCATCTCGTCGAGCGCGGCGGCAACCAGCCGTTCGAACTCACGACGCGGGATCGCCTCCATGGGCGAAACCTACCGGTGTCCTCGGGTTCCCGGAGAGCGTGTCGGCTCGAGTCGGTAGGGTCACATCGTGGCTGATCGCCTCTACAACGCCGACGTCTTGCTCGAAGACCTCACCCCCGAGCAACGCGACGCGGTCATAACCTCGGCGACACCACTGTGCATTGTGGCCGGCGCCGGGTCCGGTAAGACCCGCGTCCTAACTCGCCGTATCGCATGGCAGGCCGCCACCGGCATCATCGATCCCCGTCGGGTTCTCGCCGTCACTTTCACCCGGCGCGCCGCCGGCGAACTACGACGCCGCACCCGTGCCCTCGGCCTACGCGACGATGTCGCAGCCGGGACGTTCCACTCGATCGCCCTGGCAATCCTGCGAAACCACTGGAAGGACTCCGGCCGACGAGCTCCCGAGTTGCTTGAGCGACGAATGTCGTTCCTCGCCCGCCAACACCGCAACCTCGACCGCGCCTCGATTGCCGACATCGACGGCGAGATCGGGTGGGCCCGTGCCCGGCTCGTCACGCCCGATCAGTACGCCGACGCGGCCAAGGCTGCACGACGGCGCCCCGGGCGAAGCCTGCCGTTCGTGGCCGACATCTACGAGCAATACGAAGAGGCTAAGCGCAAGCGAAAGCTCGTCGACTTCGACGACCTCCTTGCGCTCTGCCACGCCACCATGACCCAGGACACCCGCTTCGCCGAGGCTCAACGATGGCGTCATCGCCACGTCCTCGTCGATGAATTTCAGGACGTCAACCCGCTCCAATTCGCGCTCCTGCAGAGCTGGCTCGGCCCCGAATCGTCGCTCGTAGTCGTCGGCGACCCGAACCAGGCGATCTATGGCTGGAACGGAGCCAAACCCGAGCTCCTCGACGAGATCGGCGACCATCTCCCCGGCTGTGCCGTGATCCATCTCCGCACCAACTTCCGCTCGACCCCCGAGATCCTCGCCGCCGCCGCTCGAGTGCTCGACATCGAGCCTCAGCCGGCCGCACGTCCCTCAGGCGACGAACCCAGCGTGCGCCGCCTCGATGCCGACGGCGAAGCGGTCGCCATCGCCCGCTCGGTGCGGGGTCGTCACAAGCCTGGCGCGCCGTGGCGGCACCAGGCCGTACTCGCCCGCACCAACGCGCAGCTCCCAGCGACGCGCAATGCCCTCGAGCGTGCAGGCATCCCCGTTCGTTCCCGCGGTGACGGCGCGCTGCTGCGGCGACCTGAAGTGATGGAACTCATCGACACCTGGCAGGGCGATCAGCCGTTGTCCGATGTCTTGGCCGACGCCACCACCGGGCTCCCCGACTCGCTCGACGATGCCCACCTGAGTCAAGAACGGCGAGCGATGCTCCAGGCGTTCCTTGACATTGCCCGCGGGCACCTCGAACTCGAACGCCGCGCAACCGTCGACGACTTCCTTTCCTCGCTACGCACCGACGATCGTGTCTCCGCCGTCACCGATGGTGTCGAGCTCGGTACCTTCCATTCGGCCAAAGGCCTGGAATGGCCGATCGTGCACCTCATCGGCATTGAGGACGGTTACGTCCCGATCGGATTCGCCCAGAGCGCCGACGCCCGCGCCGAAGAGCGGCGCCTCCTCTACGTCGCCGCCACCCGCGCCGAGCGCGAGCTCCATGTCTCCTGGAGCGACGCACGGGTGATCGGTGACCAACCCGTCGAACGCAAACCGTCGCCCTGGATCAAGGCGTTCTCCGGCGAGCCCGATCCTCTCCCCGACGAGCGCCCGTCGATCGCGAACCTGCGGGCGAAGATCGCTGCCGTCCCCGAGGTCGATCTCACGGTCAACGATCAGCACGAACGCGAGATCGTGCGTGATCAGCTCCTCATCTGGCGCGAAGACTGGGCCGAGAAGGCACACGTCTCCCCCACTGCTGTGCTTTCGGACCGCGCCGTGGAGACCCTCTCGATCGAGCGGCCATGTCGGATGGACGAACTCGCCTACATCGAGGGCATCGGCCAGAGCAAAGCCCGCCGCTTCGGCCTCAAGCTGCTCGAGCTCACCTGCCTCGACGAGTAACCACCCGGGCTAGGATCACTCGCCCGTCGACGGATCCTTCGGTCGGGGCTGAGCGACCACAACGACCGTGGCGTCGGAGCGTTCTAGTACCGCCTCGACCGTGTGCCCGATGAAGGGTCGGCCGTCGACGTTGCGGAGCTGGGCGCCGAGCACGACAAGGTCGACCTGCTCGGTGCGGGCCGTGTCGACGAGTGCCTCTCCCGCCGACGTGCCTTCGCGAAGGATCTCTCGCGGGCTGATCCCCGCTTCGTGGGCCCGCTCGACGGCCCGAGCCATCATCGACTCCCCTGCGGCGATCGCCGGATCGTCGACTGCGGTGCCACGCCGGGCAAAGATCCGCGGCAGCTGATTGACCCGGTTGACGACGTGCGTGAGCAGGACTTCCGTGCCGAGCTGGCCCGAGATCGCGAACGCGACCTCCTGTGCGGAGCGTGACGACGGTGTACCCGTGACGGGAACGATGGCGCGGGAGAACGCCGGCGGGAGTGGCCGATCAAGCCCCCGGGCCCGACGCACAATCACGACGGGAGTCACGGCGTTGAGTAGCAGTTCGTCGACCATCGGCGAGTAGAGGACGCCCTCGTGCCGCTCGGCCACGCCCACTACCACTACGCCATAGCCGAGGTTGGACTCGGACACGATCGACGCGGCAACATCGCGCCCGCTGCCGATCGACACACCGCTTGCGCGGTTGTGATCGACCTCGCGCTCGTCGAGTACGGCCTCGAGGACGCTGATGTCAGCATCCGCATCGCCGACGGTGAGAATCGTCGAGGGTGCCTCCTTCGGCCACGCGAACTGGGCGAGCTGGGCTGCGGCGATCGAGGCGGGCTGCCCCTTCGACGGCAGCAAGATCCGCTGCGAGGTGACGACCAGATTCTTGGCCAAGGCCTCCTCGCGATCGAGTCGCTCCTGTTCCTTGTCGGTACCGCGCCAATCGCTCACGACGATACGCAAGCTGACGGCGGCGAAAACGGAGGGGATCAGGGGAACGATCACGATCACCGTGTAGGCGGTCTCAGTGAACACACCGAGCGAGAGTCCGACCGAGGCGATCACGATCTCGAGAGCGCCTCGGGCATTGAGCCCAGCACCCAGGGCGGTGGCCGCACGGTTCGACTGGCCGGCGAGCTTGGCGCCAACGAACGCGCCGACAAACTTGGCGACGATCGCCACGGCCACCACAACTCCGGCCCAGGCGATCGCATCGTCCTGGCCGAGCAGACCGAGGTCGACTCTCAGACCGGCGGTGGCGAAGAACACCGGGGCGAGGAACGTGTTGGTGACCGATTCGAGATGGTCGAGCACCTCTCGCTGCTGAAACCGCGACCGGTGCAGCACGACACCAGCGACAAAGGCACCGAGCACCGCCTCAATACCGAGGGCCTGGGTGGCGACGCCGTAGATCAGCATGGTCATTACAACGACCGTCATGGCGCCGGCGACGTCGGGACCGTCGCGACGCACCCACCGCAACGACCGGTCGACCACGCGCTGACCGACGGTCATGGCGAGCGCAAGAAAGATCGCCAGGCCGCCGACGGTGCGAACGATGCCAGAGGCCGAGACCTCACCGGACGTCGCAAAGCCGGTGAAGACCGCGAGCATGATCCACCCGACGACATCGTTGGCCATACCAGCGGCAACCGTGATCTGGCCGAAGTCGCGACGCATCAAACCAAGCTCGCTGAGGATCTTGGCAATCACCGCAAGCGCGGAGACGGCAAGGGCAGCGGCGACGAACAGGGCGAAGACGGTGCGATCGCTCTCGGCACCGATGAACGATTCGGGAAGAACGCCGCCAACGACGAAGCCTCCGATCAACGGCACGACCAAGCTGAAGCCGGTCACGAGTGCTGCGGCCCGCCCGAGGCGCCGGATCAGACCGAGGTCGGTTTCGAAGCCTGCCGTGACGAGCAGGAACGCAACCCCAAGCCAGCTCACGGCGAAGAGTGCCCCAGAGCTGATCTCGTGCTCGGGCAGAAACCATTCAAAACCATCAGGCCAAAGCCGACCAAAGATTGACGGCCCCAGGATCACGCCCGCGCCGAGCTGACCGATCACCGAGGGCAGATTGAGACGCCGCATCAACGCCCCAAAGAAACGGGCGGCTGCAACCAAGACGAGGAGTTGGGTCCAGAAGACCAGCAACTCGTGTTCATCGAGTGGCGTCAGGGCGAACTGCAAGCGTCAGCGTTCCACGTCGATGAATACCGGCGCGTGGTCCGAGGGCGGATCGTCCTTGGGGCCCTTGCGCTCGTTGCGGTCGATCAGCGCAAGCTTCGTCGCATCGGTGACCGAGCGGGAGGTCATCAGCAGATCGATGCGCAGCCCCATCTTCTTGTAAAAGCTGCCGCCCCGATAGTCCCACCAGGAATACAGACGTTCCTCGGGGTGGTGTTCACGGAAGACGTCGACGAGCCCCCACTGCTCGAGGGCGGCGAGACGATCTCGTTCGGCCTGGCTGGTATGAGTCGCCGTCTCGAACTTTTTCGGATCCCAGCAGTCGATGTCGGCCGGGCAGATGTTGTAATCGCCCACGACGACGACGTCGTCGCCCGGATCGCACTGCCCATCGAGATCACCGACGAGACGATCGAGCCAGCGCAGCTTGTACTGGTAGTGCTCGTGGTCGAGCGACCGACCGTTGGGCACGTAGCAGGACGCAATCCGCACACCACCGCAGGTCGCCCATGCAATGCGAGCGTCCTGGTCGGGCTCGCCGCCGTCGCCGAAACCGGCGATCGGATTCTCGAGTCCAACCTTCGACAGGATCGCCACCCCATTCCACCGGCCTTCACCGTGATGGAGGGTTTCGTACCCCAACGACTGGAAGGCCATCGCAGGGAAGGCATCGTCGGCAAGCTTGGTCTCCTGCAGGCACAAAACGTCGGGTTCGAAGGTCTCGAGCCAACGTTTGACGCGGGAGAGGCGGGCGTTGAGCGAGTTGACATTCCAGGTCACGATCCGCACGAGCGGGACCATACAGCACGCCGCCGTATGCTGGTTCTCGTGAGCACCGCAGACCCCCTCGATCTCGGCCCAAACGCCTGGATGGCCGACGAAATGCGATCCCGCTGGAAGGCCGACCCGGCATCGGTCGACCCGGCATGGCGGGTGATCTTCGAGGCCGAACAGGCCAACGGTGCCGGCAACACCAACGGAGCTACTGCAGCCACGGCACCGATCGAAGTGCCCTCCGTCGACGTCACACCGACCGCCGCTTCGCCGGCTCCCTCTGCCCCGCCGTCTACGCCTGTCAAGCCCGAGGCGAAGCTCCCCACCCCGATGCAACGTGACGACAACGGAGCCGCCACACCCGCGCCGACGAGCCAGCCGGCGCCGGCCTCGGCGAATACCGGGGGGCGCGAGGCCGACCCCGACGCCCCAGTCCAGCAACCGCTGCGAGGCGCATCGGCCCGCATCGTCACCAACATGGAAGCGTCGCTTGAGGTACCCACGGCGACGAGCTTTCGTCAGGTGCCGGCGAAGCTGCTCGAGGTCAACCGCAAGATCATCAATGGTCATCTCGGCCGCAAACTCAGCGGCAAGGTCAGCTTCACCCATCTGATCGGCTACGCCGTCGTGCGCGCGATCGCCGACTCAATGCCGGCGATGAACAACACCTACACCACCGACGACAACGGCAAGCCGGTCCTCGTGAAGAACCCCCACGTGGGGCTCGGCATCGCCATCGACCTCGAGAAGGCCGACGGCAGCCGCACCCTCATGGTCCCGAGTATCAAGGCGGCCGACACGCTCGACTTCCGGCAGTTCGTCGACGCCTACCAGGACCTGATCGTGAAGGCCCGCGACGGCAAACTCGGCATTGACGACTTCGCCGGCACGACCGTCAGCCTCACTAACCCCGGCACGATCGGCACCCTGCAGTCGGTGCCGCGCCTGATGCCAGGCCAAGGTCTGATCGTCGGTGTGGGCTCGATCGCGTTCCCCACCGAGTTCCAGGCCGCCGACCCGTCGAAGCTCGCCGAGCTTGGCGTGTCGAAGGTCATCACCGTCACCTCGACCTATGACCACCGGATCATTCAGGGTGCCGAGTCGGGCATGTTCTTAAAGAAGGTCCACGAACTCCTCCTCGGCGAGGACGACTTTTACGTCGACGTCTTCCGTTCGCTCGACGTGCCGTATGAAGCAGTCAAGTGGCGTCGCGACGTCAATCCGCTCGACCGGGAGACCGGCCTGCTCGAGAAGCAGGCCAAGGTCAACCAGTTGATCAACATGCACCGCGTGCGCGGCCACCTCATCGCGGATCTCGACCCGTTGCAGGTGAAAGAGCCCAAGATGCACCCTGAGCTCGACCCTGCGACCTATGGGCTCACCATCTGGGATCTGGACCGCGAATTCCTCACCGGCTCCGATTCCGGCATCTATGCACAGGTCGGCGGCCAGAGCCGCATGCCACTCGGCGATTTGCTCGGCGTGCTTCGCGACGCGTACTGCCGCACCGTCGGTGTGGAGTACATGCACATCCAGGATCCGGTCGAGAAGCGCTGGATGCAGGAGCAACTCGAGGGGGCCGACCGGGCCATCGAACCGGACGAACAGCGCCACATCCTCGGACGGCTCAACGCAGCTGAGGCGCTAGAGACCTTTCTCGGCACGAAGTACGTCGGCCAGAAACGCTTCGGTATCGAAGGCGCCGAATCCACGATCCCTTTGGTCGACGCCCTGCTCGGCGCGGCAGCCGATGCTGGCATGGCCGAGGCCGTGATCGGCATGGCCCACCGCGGCCGCCTCAACGTGCTCGTCAACATCGTCGGCAAGGACTACGGCTCGTTGTTCAACGAGTTCGAGGGTGGCGACGTCGGCTCCATGACTATGGGTTCGGGCGACGTGAAGTACCACCTCGGTCAGACCGGTACGTTCGTCTCGCGCAACGACAACAAACTTCCGCTCGAACTGGCCGCGAACCCGTCGCATCTCGAAGCGGTCAACCCGGTGGTGCTCGGCATGGTCCGGGCTCGGATGGACGAGATCCGTCGAGACAGCACCGAGTTCGAGGCCTACCCGGTCCTGCCGCTGCTGCTGCACGGCGACGCAGCGTTCGCCGGTCAGGGTGTCGTCGCCGAGACCCTGAACCTGTCGCAGATCCGCGGGTATCGAGTCGGCGGCTGCGTACACGTCGTGATCAACAACCAGGTCGGCTTCACCACGTCGCCGGCTGCGGCCCGTTCGTCGGAGTACTCCACTGACGTGGCCAAGATGATCCAGGCCCCGATCTTCCATGTGAACGGCGACGACCCGGAAGCGTGTGTTCGAGTCGCCCGACTGGCGTTCGAGTACCGCCAGAAGTTCAACAAGGACGTCGTGATCGACATGATCTGCTACCGACGTCAAGGCCATAACGAAGGCGACGACCCCAGCTACACGCTTCCCGAGATGTATCGCCGAATCGACGAACGACCCTCGGTCCGGGAGTTATACACCACGTCGCTCGTGAAGCGCGGAGCCTTCACCCCCGATGATGAAGAGGCGGCGCTCGACGACTTCCGCACCAGGCTGCAGTCGGCACTCGACCAGACCCGGGAAGTCCGAAACGAGGGAGGTGTCGCTCAGCGGCCGATCGAGAGCAGCGGGGTGCGGCCGCATCTGCGCACGTCGATCAACCAGGCGACGGTCGACGAGATCTACGAAATCCTCACCACCGCCCCCGAGGGCTTCACAACGCATCCGAAGCTCGCCCAACAGTTCGCGACCCGCCACAAGATGTTTGAGGGTGGTGAGATCGACTGGGCGCTTGGCGAGGCGATGGCCTACGGCAGTCTTCTCGTCGAGGGCACCTCGGTGCGCCTCTCGGGCCAGGACTCACGTCGCGGCACGTTCAGCCATCGACACGCAACCCTCGTCGATTTCGAGACCAGTGCCGAACACACCCCGCTCAAGGCACTGGGCGAGGGTCACGACTCGAACTTCTGGGTGTACGACTCATTGTTGAGCGAATACGCCGTCCTCGGCTTCGAGTACGGCTATTCGATCGCCAACCCGAAGGCACTTGTGCTCTGGGAAGCCCAGTTCGGCGACTTCGCCAACGGGGCGCAGATCATCATCGACCAGTTCATCGTCGCTGCGAAGGACAAGTGGAACCAGGACTGCGGCCTGGTCATGCTGCTCCCCCACGGCTTCGAGGGACAGGGCCCTGAGCACTCGTCCGCCCGCATCGAACGGTTCATGGTCCTCGCCGCCGAGGACAACATGCACGTCTGCAACGCCACGACAGCCGCCCAGTTCTTCCATCTGGTGCGGCGCCAGTCGATGCAGTCGGTGCCAACCCCGCTCGTCGTCTTCACCCCGAAGTCGCTGCTGCGTTCGAAACACTCGCGCTCGCCGATCAACGATCTGATGTCCGGCACGTTCGAGGAACTCCTCCGCGACGTGAACCCGCCCCCCGTCTCTGAGGTTGAGCGGGTCGTGTTCTGCTCCGGAAAGGTCGCCTTCGACCTCATGGCGGAACGCGACAAGCGGGGCGCCAAGGTCGCAATAGCCCGGGTCGAACAGCTCTACCCGTGGCCCTTCGCCGCCGTCGCCCGCCAACTCGAGACCTTTCAGAACGCCAAGGAAATCTTCTGGGTCCAGGAAGAGCCGGAGAACATGGGTCCGTGGAACTCGATCAAGGGTCGCCTGTACGAGGCTCACGGCGAGACCCACGACATCCACCGGGTGAGTCGTCACGAGTCAGGTTCGCCAGCCACCGGTTCGGCCGCCGTGCATGCCCAGGAACTCCAGCTCCTGCTCGACGAAGCCCTCGGTTGAGCCAATGGCCGAATCGCTTAACCCCCAGGGCTTCAACGACTTCCTCGACAGTAGGCCAGGCTGGATCGTCCTGACGACGATCGCTCCCGACGGTTACCCACACAGCGTCCCCCTCGGCTACTTCCGCGACGGCGGCCACATCTACTGCGGTTGTGTCGATCACACGACCAAGATTCGCAACATCGAGCAGAACCCGAAGGTGTCGCTCATGATCGAGTCTGGGTCGACGATGGACGATATCAAGGGAGCGATGATCCAGGGAACGGCGATTGTTCGACGCGATCCTGCGTCGGTCCTCGAGATCATGCGGAAGACTGCGGCAGCGCGCGGGGTCGCAGAAGCCGACCTCCCAACCGAACCGAGGCCTGGGTCGGCCTACATCGATGTTGCGATCGAGCGCCGAATCTCCTGGGACTACGGCGCCTGATCCGCTTCCGTGGGGTCAGCGCAGAGGGATCTTGATGATCGCCTCGAGCTCCTCGAGAGCGATGTCGGGGTCGACAACCTTGATCGTCTGCATCCCCATCGCCTTGGCGGGCTTGAGATTGATACCGAGGTCGTCGAGGAAGACACACACGCTCGGCTCCACATCGAGACGCTCACACGCGATCTCGTAGAAGCGCCGCTCCGGCTTCCGAACGCCCACCACGCTCGACTCGACGATCTCGTCGAACAGGTCATGGATTTCGGTGAGCGACGCACCATCGCCATCGACCCCAACATCGGACACCATCGCTTTGGTGCCAGATTCGCCGGTCGGTGGCGTGAAGTTGTTAGTGAGCATCGCAGTCTTGAAGTTCGCTGAACATCGGCGCAGCGCCTCGACCATCGCCGGACGAAGCACACCGCGGAGTGACGCAATGACCCGGGTACCGTCAATCACGAATCCAAGCTCGAGCGCCTCTGCTTCAAATGCTTCGACGAATGCTCGAGCAGAGCACTCACCTCGCTCGAAGTGCGCCCATGCGTTGTCGTCGGGGTTGGTCGCGTTGATACCGCGAATGGTGCCGGGGGGCAGACCCGCTTCCACCTCATAGCGGTTGAACGCTTCGAACGGGCTCGACAGGATCACGCCACCAAAATCGAAGAGCACGGCCTGAATCACCAGGTTAGCGTAACGACATGGTTGACTAGCCTCCATGCCGAGTGGACACGCCGTCGTCGACGGATCGAACATCGCCACCGAGGGACGAAGCGAGCCATCGCTGCAGCAACTCGACAAGGCGGTCACACAGTTCATCGCTGAGTACGACTTCGAGTGGGTCACTGTCATCGTCGACGCCTCGTTCGAGCACCGAGTCGCTAAGGGCGAACGTCAGGCTGCTCGCCAGGCGATCGACGACAACGAGATCATCACACCTCCGGCTGGCGTCATAGGCCGCGGCGACACCTTCATCCTGCAGGTTGCCGACCGAGCGAACGCTGTCGTGCTGAGCAACGACTCGTTTCAAGAATTCCACGGCACCCACGAGTGGCTCTTCGACGAGGGGCGCCTGATAGGAGGTAAGCCGATCCCCGACGTCGGCTGGGTGTACGTGCCGCGTGCGCCGGTGCGCGGACCTGTGAGTCGGCGAGCGCGGGCCCAGGCCGACGAGGCTGACGCACCACCATCCAAGGCCGCAGCCAAGAAGACGAGGAGCCGCACCCGAAAGAAGGCAGACGAGCCACAGCCGGACAAGAAGGCCGAAGCGTCGCCGAAGGCGAAGGCCACGTCGAAGAGGCCGGCAGCCAAGAAGACCACGCGCAGCGACCAGCCTGGTGCGAACACCGCTGCAGTCTGGAACGCCTTCCGTCGTTCGAACCCGCTCGGTGCCATCATCACGGCGACCGTCGAGTCGTTCTCAAGTCACGGCGCGTACGCCCGAGCCGGTGACGCCTCGGTGTATCTCCCTCTCCGACTCCTCGGCGATCCGGCCCCACCGCGTGCTCGCGACGCAGTCTCGGTCGGCGAAACCCGCGACTTCGTCGTGCACCGCTTCGACGACGATCGACGCGGCATTGATGCAGGGATCATCCAGTTCGGGTCCACGACCGGCAAGACTGGCGTATCGGCATCCCAGGCCGATACGAACCCCCGAGGGAAAGGCCCCACCGTGGCAACAAGGAAAGCGGCGAAGGCACCCGCCAAGAAGTCACCCGCCAAGAAGGCACCCGCCAAGAAGGCACCCGCCAAGA
>PBTQ01000015.1 GCA_002729125.1 Acidimicrobiaceae bacterium
CCGCGAAGAAGGCGCCTGCGAAGAAGACCGCCGCGAAGAAGACCGCCGCGAAGAAGACCGCCGCGAAGAAGGCGCCTGCGAAGAAGACCGCCGCGAAGAAGGCGACGGCCAAAAAAGCCGTCAAGAAGGCCAAGTCGCCGTTTGGCAAGAAGTTCATCGGCGATATGAAAGCCCGTCTCGAGGAGGAGCGGGCCAAGTACTTGCACTCCGAGGAGATCTACCGGGCCGAGGCCGACGCCCTCATCGAGGGCCGCGAGCCCGGCGACGTGCAGTTCGACGAAGAGTCAGGCGAGGGTGACACACTCGCCGTCGAGCGCGAGCGCGACCTTGCGCTGTCCAACCAGGCGCGCCAAGCCGTCGAGCAGATCGACGGCGCACTCGACCGCATCAAGGCCGGTACGTACGGCATCTGTGTCGCATCGGGGAAGGCGATCCCTCAAGAGCGCCTTCGTGCGATCCCGTGGGCCGCAGAGCGCGTCGAGTACAAGGTTGGCGGCCTCGGCAACCGCCGCTGAGTCGGGACGGGCCGGCGAGTCCGCCATGAACGACCAGCACCTGATCGAGACGCTTCCAGAGGCCTTCGACGGCGAGCGGATCGACCGCGTCGTGTCGGCGATTGCGGGGATCAGTCGCTCGCTTGCGAAGGAACTGATCGTCGGGAGCAAGGTCGTTGTCGACGGCCACCCGATCACGACGGCGAGCCGAAAGGTCGACGCCGGAACCGTCGTCACGATCGAACTCCCGCCTCCTGACGATCCCACCCCGGCGCCCCAAGTTGACGTCGAGTTCACCGTTGTCCACGAAGATGACGACGTGATTGTGGTCGACAAACCGGCCGGCCTCGTTGTGCATCCTGGAGCCGGGCAGGCTGATGGCACGCTCGTGAATGGGCTGGTCGCGCGCTACCCGGAACTCCTGCGGATCGGTGAGGCCCACCGTCCCGGCATCGTGCACCGACTCGACCGGGGCACGTCAGGCCTGCTGGTCGTTGCTCGCAGCGAGGAGGCCTACGTCGAGTTGGTCGGTCAGATGAGCGCCCACGAGACCGAGCGTCTTTACCTTGCCCTCGCCTGGGGCCATCTCGATACTGACGCCGGCACGATCGATGCCCCGATCGGGCGGTCGGCTCGTCATCCCACCCGCATGACCGTCACCGAAAACGGACGCCACGCGATCACTCACTATCGCGTCAAACGGAAGTTCGAGATGCCTGTCACCTGCTCGTTGGTTCAGTGTCGACTTGAGACCGGCCGCACCCATCAGATCCGAGTGCATCTGCGGGCGATTAATCATCCTGTCGTCGGAGATCGCGACTACGACGGCGGCCGACCGGGGCTGGATCTGGGCCGCCCGTTCTTGCATGCGACACAACTGTCATTCCGGCACCCGGTGAGCCATGAGGCGGTGTCGTTCGAGGCGGCGCTACCCGACGGTCTCTCGTCAGTGCTCGGTGAACTCTCCTGATCAGTCGGCGGTGGCAGGCCAGGGCTGCTGGCCCTGCGACATGCCTGCAATGTCGGCGAGCGAAAAGCTGTCGAGGAAGGTTCGCATATGCGATCCCGCAGCACCCCAGATCGCAAGAAGGACGCACTGGCCCTCGTGGTCGCAGGCGCCGTCGGTGTGGGGCTCGCCGAAGTCGCCGGCAGTGATCGGACCGTCGACGGCTCGGATGATCTCGGAAAGCTTGATGTCGTCGGGATCTCGTGCGAGGACATACCCGCCGCCAACGCCGCGCTTGGAACGCACGAGTCCGGCGCCCTTCAGGGCCAAAAGGATCTGCTCGAGGTAGGGCTGCGGGAGCACCGTGCGTTCGGCGATTTCGCGGACCGACGTGGGCGACGTTTCGCTGTGGAGCGCGAGCGAGAGCAGTGCCCGGGCTGCATAATCTCCACGGGTCGAGACGCGCATGAACCTGATTCTACGCCGGAACGCCGGTGCCTCGGTGGTGTCGGTCGCTAGCCTGATCTTTGATGAGCGCCTCTCCCGTGCTTCCCGACTGGAACGATGGCTGTGTCACCCAGATCGTGCCGGGCCTGCTGGAACCGGAGCCAGGTCCGTCCCTGCTCTTCGGGGATGAGGTGCTCGATGCGTTGGCGGTCGTGCTTCTTGTCATCGACGGCCTCGGCTGGCATCAGCTTCAGGCCCGGGCCCATCTCGCCCCGACCCTCACCGGGTTGACCGGACGCTCGATCACCACCGTCGCACCGTCGACCACCAGCGCAGCGCTCACCTCGATCACCACCGGACTTCCTCCCGGTGAACACGGGGTGGTCGGCTATCGCGTCGCCGTCGACAACGACGTGATGAATGTTCTGTCTTGGAGGACCAAGCAGGGTGATGCGCGAGAGCGCATCGTGCCCGAAGAGTTTCAACCGAACCAGGCGTTTTGCGGACAGCGCCCGGTCGTGGTGCAGAACGCCCCGTTTGCGGCCACCGGCTTCACCCGGGCCCATCAGGCCGGCGGTCGTCAGCACGGATGGCGAACCTTGCCGACGTTGCCGGTCGAGATCCGGCGAGCGGTCGCTGCAGGCGAGCCGTTCGTGTACGCCTACTACGACGGGATCGACAAGATCGCTCACGAGTTCGGCTTCGGCGAGCACTACGACGCTGAGCTGGCTGCCGTCGATCGGATGGTTGCCGATCTGTTGCCGATGCTGCCGCGTGGCACCGCCCTAGTGGTCACTGCCGATCACGGTCTGGTGTCGTGTCCCGACGGTGAGCTCGACTTGACCCCGTCGGCGACATCGTTGTGCCATCAGGTGTCGGGCGAGGGGCGGTTCCGCTGGCTACATGCCGAGCCGGGTCGTCAGCGGGACGTCTTCGCTGCGACCGCCGACGCCCACGGTCGACAGGCCTGGGTGCTGACCTGCGAGCAGATCCTCGACGAGGGTTGGTTCGGGCCCACCGTGAATGACCAGGCTCGTCGTCGCCTCGGCGATGTTGCCGTTGTGGCACGTGATCACTGGAGCTTTGCGGATCCGGCCGACCGGACGCCGTCATGGTTGGTTGCCCGCCATGGTTCACTCAGCTCGGAGGAGATGCACGTACCGCTCCTCACCTTCACCTCTTGACCATCATTTCTTGACTACCTCCGACCGAGACGAGTTCCCGTGACCGAGAAGCATTCCGAATCGAGCGACCGCACCGATCTGGTCGAACGAGCTGAAGTCGAACTTGTCGATCCCGAGCATCTCGACGAACAGGTGGTCGACGAGACGGTGGACCACCCGGCCAAGGTCATGCGCATCGGGGCGATGATGAAGCAGCTGCTCGAGGAGCTGCGCACGATGGAGCTCGATGAGCCCAGTCGGCATCGCCTCCGCGACATCTACGAGACGTCGGTCAACGAACTCGGCGGGGCGTTGAGTCCCGACCTGCGAGAGGAACTCGATCGTCTTGCTCTCCCTTTCAGCACGGAGGAGACACCGACTGCGGCCGAGCTCCAGATTGCCAAGGCGCAGCTCGTCGGCTGGCTCGAGGGGTTGGTGCAAGGCATGCAGGCAATGCTCTTCGCACAGCAGATGGCTGCGCAGCAGCAACTCCAGGGCTTGCGGGGTCAGATCGGTGTCGGTGGGGGAGAGGGGCCGGGTGGTGAGGCGGCCGACACCCGTCCCGGCACCTATCTCTGAGTTCGCCAAAACCCCTCTTGTGGCTCGGGGATTCGCCGGTTAGGTTCGAAATAACACCGATGTAACTCGTCCACAGGGCATCCACATCGTTGTCCACAGGCAGCGTCACCGGCCAGCCGGGAGGAGAGCCGAGATGGCGGATTCGTTCGCTCATCTGCATGTCCACACCGAGTATTCGATGCTCGACGGCGCGTCGCGCCTCGATGAAGCCATTGCTGCTGCGGCCGCCGACGGCCAGCCCGCCATGGCGATCACCGATCACGGCAACATGTACGGCGTCCTCGACTTCTACCGGGGCTGCAAGGATCAGGGCATCAAGCCGATCATCGGCACCGAGATCTACCTTGCCCACGAAAGCCGCCACGAGCGTCCCAGTCGTCGAGGCAGGGCCGACGACTCCGGCGGCGATACCGGTGGAGGCAAGAAGCTCTACTACCACGCCATCCTCATGGCGGAGAACAATGTCGGGTATCAGAATCTGATCCAGTTGTCTTCAAAGGCCTATATGGAGGGCTACCACTATAAGCCCCGGGCCGACTGGGAGCTGATGGAGCAGTACGCCGAGGGCATTATCGCCACGTCGGGTTGTCTCGGGGGACACGTCCTCCAGTCACTGATGCAAGGGCAACACGACACTGCGCTCGGGCACGCCGCTCGTTTCCAGGACATCTTCGGGCGCGACAACTTCTTCATCGAGCTGCAAGATCAGGGTATTCCTGAGCAGCGCTCCACCAACCCGCAGCTGCTCGAGATCGCTCGCAAGATCAAGGCGCCGATCCTCGCCACGAACGACTCGCACTACACCCATCAACACGATGCCGAGGCTCACGACGCCCTGCTGTGCGTGCAGACCGGATCACTGCTCAGCGATACCGATCGCTTCAAGTTCCACGGCGACGGCCACTACATCAAGACCGCCGGCGAGATGCGTCGGCTGTTCGGCGAGGTCCCGGAGGCGTGCGACAACACGCTGTGGATCGCCGAGCGCTGCGGTGTCGAGATCGAGTTCGGCAAACCGCAGCTGCCGGAGTTCCCGCTGCAGGAAGGGTTCTCGACCGACACCGAGTTCCTCCGCCACCTCACCTACGAGGGCGCCCACAAGCGTTGGGGCGCCAACCTCAGCGATGAGGTCGTCGAGCGTCTCGACTACGAGCTCGGCGTCATCGACAACATGGGGTTCTCGGCGTATTTCCTCATCACCTGGGATCTCATCCGGTACGCCCGTGACAACGACATCCGGGTCGGGCCTGGCCGAGGCTCCGCCGCTGGTTGTGCGGTGGCCTACACACTCTGGATCACCGATCTCGACCCGATTGAGTACGACCTCCTCTTTGAGCGCTTTCTCAACCCGTCACGCGTGTCGATGCCCGACATCGACATGGACTTCGACACTCGATACCGCGACAACATGATCCGCTACGCCGCCGACATGTACGGCCGTGACTGTGTCGCACAGATCGTCACCTTCAGCCAAATCAAGGCCCGAGCTGCCGTACGTGACGCAGCTCGCGTGCTCGGCTACCCGTACTCCGTTGGCGACAAGGTCGCGAAGGCGATGCCGCCGCTGATCATGGGCCGGGACACCCCACTGAAGTACTGCTTCGAAGAGCACCCTAAATTCCTCGACGGCTACAAATCCGCTGGCGAGCTTCGCGACATGGTCAACACCGACGCCGATGTCGCTAGGGTCGTCGACGTCGCCAAGGGCCTCGAGGGTCTGCGCCGTCAGGACGGTATCCACGCCGCCGCGGTGGTGATCACCAACGATCCGCTTACCGAATACCTGCCGATCCAACGCAAGCCCGAGTCCGGCAAGCCGATAGAGGAGGCGCCGGTCGTCACCCAGTATGAGATGCACGGCGTCGAGGACCTCGGGCTGCTCAAGATGGACTTCCTGGGCCTGCGAAACCTCGACGTCATTTCCGACTGTCTGGCGTGGATCAAGGACAAGCGGGGCATCGAGATCGACATCGACGCCATCGAGCTTGACGATCGACCCACCTTCGAACTGCTCAAGCGGGGCGACACCATTGGAGTTTTCCAGCTCGAGTCCTCGCCCATGCGGGCCCTGATCCGCTCGCTCGCCCCAGACTCGTTCGACGATGTCGCCGCCCTCGTCGCCCTCTATCGGCCCGGCCCGATGGCAGCGAACATGCACAACGACTACGCCGACCGCAAGAACGGGCGCAAGCCGGTCGAGTTCATCCACTCCGACGCCGAGGAGCTCCTTGGCGACACCTACGGCCTGATGATCTACCAGGAGAGCGTCATGCGAATGGCGCAGAAGTTCGCGGGCTACTCACTCGCCGAGGCGGACTCCCTCCGCAAGGCGATGGGCAAGAAGATTCGCGAGGCGATGGAGAAGGAGCGGGAGAAGTTCACCGCCGGCGTCGTCGAGCAGGGCTACGACCATTCGCTTGCCGTCGAGATGTTCGACATCATCGCTCAGTTCGCCGACTACGCCTTCAACAAGTCGCACTCGTATGGCTATGGCTATGTGGCGTACCAGATTGCCTACCTGAAGGCGAACCATCCCGTTGAGTATCTGTCAGCGCTGCTCACGTCGGTAAAGAGCAAGCTCGAGTCCGCAGCGGTGTATCTGAACGAGTGTCGCCTCATGGGCATCGCCGTCGAGGTGCCTGACATCAACCGTTCGGAGATGGACTTCACGCCGGTGCCCAACCCCGACTGGGACGGTGGCCCCTACGCCGAAGGGAGTGAGCAACGGGGCGCCACCCCGGGCAGCATCATCTTCGGAATGTCGGCGATCCGAAACGTCGGTGAGGGCATCGTCGAGAAGATTCTCGCTGCCCGGCATAAGGGTGGTCCCTTCGAGTCGTTCATCGATTTCGTTGAGCGGGTCGAGATCGAGGCGCTCAACAAGCGGACGATCGAGTCGTTGATCAAGGGCGGTGCGTTCGACTGTCTCGGCCATCCCCGGAAGGGTCTGCTGCAGGTGTACGAGCAGATCATCGACCTGACGGTGCAGCGCCGGAAGGAACACGACATGGGTGTCATGTCGCTGTTCGGTGAACTCGACGGAGGCCCCTCCTTCGACGAACGACCGTCGATTCCTGATGTCGAATTCGACAAGATGCCCCGCCTTGCGAACGAAAAAGAGATGCTCGGCCTCTACATCTCCGACCATCCGCTTCTTGGTTTCGAGGCGCAGGTCCGGCGCAAGGCTGACACCGGTGTGGCCGGACTCGCGGACACCCCCGACGGGGCGATCGTGAAGGTCGGCGGGGTCATCACCAATCTCCAGCGCAAGTGGACCCGCAAGGGCGATCTGATGGCGGTGTTCGAGCTCGAGGACCTCGAGGGTTCGGTTGAGGTCATGGTCTTCCCACGCACGATGCAAGAGCATGGCCCGAAGCTCCAGGACGATGCGATCGTCCTGGTCCGGGGACGCACTGAGAACGACGGTGATCTGCCGAAGATGTTCGCTCAGGACATCGAGATCGTCGAAGATCTGAGCGACAACGCGCCCGTACGGCTGCGGCTGTCAGCTGAGAATCAGAAGCCCGAGCGCATCGCTGAGCTGAAGCTGATTCTGAGCGCGCATCCGGGCGATGCCCCGGTCGAGTTGCATTTCTCCGATCGTCAGGTGCTGCGCCTTCCGGATGATTTCGCAGTCAACAGCGCAAACGGGGTGGTGGCTGAACTTCGAGTGGCATTCGGTCCGGATTCGATCCTCGTCTGAGGTCGAGAACCTGCAGTGCGCCGCCCGGCGGGCTGTCTGGCGCCGGTGACGATGCGCAGGAATGGCGTCGGTGTGTTCGAAGCGCCGGGCTGATCCGCAACGAAGCGCGACACCCAGGTTGCGAATCGCGCGTTCGCCCTGAAAACTGATCGGACTGTACCGAAGCGAGTGAGTGGGGTTCATCGCATGGCTATCGAGGTCGACACCAAGGACTGCACAGCGTTGAGCGACGCTGAGCTCGCCGAGATGGCGGATCTTTGCGCTGACTCCACCAACGCGTTCGAGGTGGGGATGCTTTCGAAGCAGGCCGAGGCTTGGGTCCTGTGCACCGTTGCGAGCGAGGGTGGCAAGATTCGCGGCTTTTCGTTCTGCACGCTGGAGCGCATCGGCGGTACGCCGAGTCTGCTCGTCGGTGCCGCCCACATCTGTCGCAACACCAAGCGCGACACGGTCTTGCGGGCGGTCGTCACCGATCAGCTGCGCCGCTCCGTCCTTGCTTTCCCCGACGAGGACGTCCTGGTCGGCGCCCAGATTAACGACGCCGGTGCGTTCGAGGCCTACAAGAGCCTGACCGACATCGTGCCGCGGCCTGATCACAAGGCCTCGGGTGAGGAGAGGGCCTGGGGGCGTCGTCTCGCCAAGCGCTTCGGCATCGGGGCCTCCAAGTACGAGGACCGCGCCTTCACCGTCCGCAGCGACGGCAGCCAGGCGGTCGTGCTTGACCATGAGAGCTCGAAGCCCGAGAAGGTCGATCCCGCCGTCATCGCCCAGTTTGCCGACCTTGACATCGACGCGGGTGACACGCTGATCGCCTTCGGCTGGGCGATGACCGAGGATCTCGAGAGGCTCCTCTGATCCCCGTCCCGGGGTCACGATCGTGAGCGAGTTCGGCCGCCTCCTTCGAGGGCGCCGGATGACCCGTGCCTATACGGCCGAGCCAGTCGACCCCGTCATCGTGGATGAAATCCTCGACCTCGCCCGTCGCGGTCCCTCGGCAGGGAAGACCGACTCGCTGCAGTTTCTCGTGCTCGACGGCGCCGACGTCGCCCGCTACTGGAATACGACGCTCCCCATCGACAAGCGGCCGTCGTTCCCGTGGCCGCGACTCCTCGACGCTCCAGTCCTGGTCGTACTGTGGGTGGAGCCGGGAGCGTATGTGCGCCGATACAGCGAGGCCGACAAGGTCCGCACCGGGCTCGGCGACGGCCAGGATTCCTGGTCGGTGCCGTACTGGTGGGTCGACGGGGGCGCAGCGGCCATGACCGTCCTGCTCGCTGCCGCCGATGCCGGGCTCGGGGCCTTGCTCTTCGGTCTGTTCGAGCATGAGGACGATGTGCGGAACGAGTTCAGCGTCCCCGATGGGTTTCGCGCAATCGGAACTATCTCGCTTGGTCACGCCGCTCCAGATCGTCCGTCGATGTCTGCAGGCCGGAAGCGGCCGCCGTTCGACACGGTCGTGCACCGCGGGGATTGGTGATCCCCCCACTGGCAGGAACTACCGTTGGGTCATCCCGACCCACGGAGTGAGATGACCGCAAAGCAGGTCCCCCTCGTCGACTATCTGCACATCGGCGCCCGGCCATATCTCAAGGCCAAAGCGTGCACCTCGTGTGGTGCCCGCTTCTTCGACCGGCGCATTGCATGCGGCAACTGTGGCGCCCAGGAGTTCGAGAACGTGCGCGTCCGCAACCAGGGTGTGGTCACGTCGTTCACCATCGTCCACCGCGCTGCGCCGGGCATCCCGGCTCCGTACGTATCGGCGATCATCGAGACTGACGATGGCACGAGCGTGCGATCCAACATCGTCAACTGCGAGCCGGATCCCGAGCGGGTGAAGCTCGGAATGAAGGTCAAGCTCACCACCTATTCGATTGGCACCGACGACGAAGGCCTCGAAGCCATCGCGTTCGGCTACGAGCCCGCCTGAGGAGGCAGCACCATGGCGAAGTCCGAAATGGGCAAGAAGAAGCCGAAGACGTCCCGCCCGATGATCGAGGACGATTCGGTCTGGGTCCTCGGTACCCACATGACGAAGTTCGGTCGCTACCCGGATCAAGACACTGTCGATCTGGCGTCGACGAGTGCGATCGCCGCCCTACAGGACGGCGGGGTCACGATCCATGACATGGATGTGTTCGCTGCGGGCACGCTGTTCCAGGCGTCATCGGGCATGGCTCAGCAGGTGCAAAAGCAGATCGGGCAGACGGGTATTCCCGCCTACAACGTCTCAAACGCCTGTGCGACCGGTGCGACGGCGCTGCGCGCCGTGATGCTGTCGATCAAGGCCGGCGAAGCCGACATGGGTCTCGCCGTCGGTGTTGAGCAGATGGGGAAGATGGGCTTGCTCGGTGGAGCGGGCTCGAAGAAGGAGGCCAAGGTCTTTGCGCCGTCGGGCCGCTATGGCGCCGTCACCGGAACGGACGGTTACATCGGCACGGCCGGCATGCCAGGTGTGTTCGCCCAGGCGGGCATGGGGTACGCCTATGAGAACGACGGTGTCGGATTCGAGCAATTCGCCAAGGTCGCGTACAAGAACCACCTGCATTCGACGCTCAACCCGCTGGCCCAGTACCAGAAGGAGTTCAGCCTTGACGAGATCATGGGTGCGCCCGTGATGAGTTACCCGAACACCCTGCTCATGTGTTGCCCGACCGGCGATGGGGCCGCAGCCGCCGTGCTCGTTTCCGGCGAGCGCCTCAAGTCGATGCCGAAGAAGGTCCAGAAGCGGGCCGTGAAGATCTCCGCTTCCGTGCTGACGTCGGATCCGTGGACGTCGTCGGCGCAGGTCCAGCCCGACGTCAACACGCTCACCCGCAACGCCGCAGCTCAGGCCTACGAGCAGGCGGGCGTTGCGCCCGAAGATCTTGATCTCGTCGAACTCCACGACTGCTTCGCCACCGCCGAGTTGATCCACTACGACAATCTCGGCCTGTGCGAGCCCGGCGGGGCCGGCGACTTCATTGACTCCGGTGCGCCGTTCCGCGATGGCCGTACGCCGGTCAACGTGTCGGGCGGTCTGATCTCCAAGGGTCACCCGATCGGCGCGACTGGCATCGCCAACATCTACGAGGTCGCCACCCACCTTCGTGGTGAGGCGGGCGATCGTCAGGTGAAGGGGGCCAAGGTTGGCCTCGCCCACGTGATCGGCCTCGGCTCGGCGTGTGGTGTGCACATTCTCGAGAAGGCCGTCTGAGCCTCGACGATCCCGCCGTCCGTCTGGCCTACCGGCAGCTCGTCGAGCCGGTCGATCCGGCACGCTCGTGGCTCGATACCGGCGCAGTCGATGCTCGTTTTGGTGGTGATCCGGTGCCGCCCGGAGCGGTGGTTCGCGGCGCCAGGGACCTCGCTGAGCTCCACGCGATCATCGACGATCTCTTCGGTGTGGGCTGCTTCGTCCGACCCGACCCGACCGAAGGCGAGGTGGTTCGAGCCAAGCTCCCGGTGAGGCGCCCGGCTGCGGTGATGCCGTTCTTGGAGGCGCTGCGGCCACAGCTCGAACATCGAGGTCCAGCGTTCTGGACATGGAAGACGGCACGAGAGGCCATCGCTGTGCGGCTTCAGGGCCTCGATTCGCTCACCATCGAGGCAGCGAGGTGACGCTCATCGCAGCCGGCTGCAGGGTCCTCGAAGGCTGAACGTCAGGGCTCGAAGACCGCGAAGCTCGCCGTCGCGCTGGCGACCAATCGGTCAGCGTCATCGCGGGTCTCGGCCCGCAGGTGCACGACCCGGCGTCCGGCGGTGATCACTGCCGCGGTCGCCGTGAGCGTGCCGGTGGCGACGGGGCGGTGGTAGCGGGTCTGCATCTCGATGGTGGCGCACCGACGACCGTCGTCGATCGTGTTCATCACCGCGCCACCCATGGCGGTGTCCATCATCGTGAACGGCACGGCGCCGTGGACGACGCCATTGGGGTTGAGGTGGACACCTGAGATTTTGAGCACCGCAATCGATTGGCCGTCTCGGTTCTCGAGCGTGAAGCCGAGCGCCGCCTTGAGGCCGAACTCAGGGGCAGTCCATTCATCGGTCATGACCGAAACGCTAGGCGGTCACCCCTGCGGCGACTCAACTCCGTCGGATCGCCTCGAGGGCGCTGCGGACCCGCTTCACGCTGACCTGCCGCTGTGCGCCAACCGACTGGGCGAACAGACTGACCCGCAATTCCTGGAGATCCCACGCGATCTCCTCGAGGTCGACGGTGGGTCCCCGCTCGTCCATGAGTGCGGCATGCTCGGCCTCGAGGGCCTGCACCGAACGCATGCGATCACGATCCTTTGCGGCCGCATCCGCAAGGCGCTCGAGTCGGAAGCGCGATGCCTGCAGATAGCGAGCGATATCGGAGAGTCGGTCGGCACCGACAGCGGCGATGAAGCCGTCGTAGACGAGTTGATCTCGCTGCGCGGTCAGGTCGGCCACTGCGGGCAGCAGAGCATCAGCTTCAATGCGATCGAGTCGACGGGTGAGGTCGGCCGACGTGTTGAGTAACTCGGTGGCGGTCCAGGCGATCGCGCGGATCTGGCCCGGGAGTTCGTCGTGCATTCTGGTGACCATGACGGCGTGGTCGCGTGCGTTCCACGCCGGCCCGCCGGCATCGACGATGATCTGGTCGAGGGCTGCGGAGACACAATCCTCGAACCACGCCTGTGGGCCGTCGTAGGGGCTGCGGATGATGGCGAACTTGACGTCGTCCGAGAGAAGCGGCCGCAGCACGTTGCCGAGCGGTGGGCGGTGGAGCGACAAGAGACGGCGGGTGCCGATCCACATCTTGTCGGCTTGTTCTTCCGCTGAAGCGAAGAGCTGCACGCCGACCGTTGCACCCTCGTCGACGACGGCGGGATAGCTGGCGACGGTCTGTCCGAGGCTCTCGGCGGTGACGCGAGTCGGCAGGGTGCCGAAGGTCCATGCTGTGGCGCCGGTGCTCTCCAACGGGTGGCCGCCCTCGTCGACGATGGCCCGGGCCTTCTCGATGACGTGGCGCTTGAGCACGCCGAGGTCGTCGTCCTCAGCGAGCACATAGCCCTGGTCAACGATGCGGAAGTGCGGTCGTAGGTGGGTGGCGAGGCCGTCGGGCCGGAAGGCACGGGCCGTCGTCTCGCTCCCGCGCTGGTTGGCGGCCGTTGCCAACTGGTCGAGAAGGGGAGCGCCAGTTGGATCGAGCGTCGGCAAGATCTCCTCGGCGGTCTCGGGGACGGGCACGAGAGGACGCCGGGCGGCCTTCGGGAGCGTTCGCAAGAGCTCGACGACGAGCTCTTTTCGCAGGGCCGGCACCAGCCAGCTGAACGGCGCCTCTTCGACGCGGGCCACGACGTCGAGCGGCACCTCGATCGTGATGCCGTCGTCGGGTGCGGCTGGGTCGAACGTGTAGTCGATGCGGAACGTGCGGTCGTCCCACGGCCACTCGTCGGGATAGGCATCGAGACCGTCGACGCCACCGCCGAAGTCGCTGCCGCGGAGGAGTTCATCGATGCTCAGATTGAGCGCATCGGGGTGGTCTCGGGAATGTTTCTTCCACCAGGTGGTGAAGTGGCGAACCGATACGACGTGTTCGGGAATGCGTTGGTCGAACGCCTTTTCGAACGTGTGCTCGTCGACGGAGATGTCACGTCGAAGACGATCGCCGAGCGCCTCGATCTCGGCGAGCACCGCCTGGTTGTGGGCGAGGAAGGCGTACCGGCTGCCGTCCCAACGGTTCTCGACCAACGCGTGACGGATGAAGAGTTTTCGGGCGAGGATCGGATCGACGCGCTGCAGGTTGACCTGGCGGTTCGGGATCGCCGGCAGGCCGTAGAGCGAGGCCCGTTCATCACACATCGCTGCGCCGCGCTCCTCGTTCCACCACGGATCCGAGTGCTCCCACCGCAGGAGGTGTGACGCGCTCCGTTCGAGCCACTGCGGGTTGATCGGGGCCACCATGCGGGCGCGGAGCTGGTTGGTCTCGACCAGCTCCGCCGCCATGACCCAGGTCGGCGTTCGCTTCTTGAGCGCCGAACCGCCGGACAGGACGAAACGGGCATTGCGAGTGCCCCGATAGACCTGCTTCTCGCTGTCGTGGATCCCGACCTGGGCGAGCAGGCCCGACAGCAGTGCCTGGTGGATGCCATCAGGCGCCGCCGGCTCCTGGTTGAAGCGGAGGCCGAGACCGGTGGCGATGTCGCGAAGTTGGCGATGGACGTCCTCCCACTCCCGAATCCGCAGGAAATGCAGGTACTCGTTGCGACACATCGTGCGAAAGCCGTTGCCGCTGCGTTCGTTGCGTTCGGCCTTGATGTGGCCCCACAGCTGCAGCCACGACATGAAATCGGAGTTCTGATCGGTGTAGCGAGCGTGCAGTTGCGCCGCGCGCTCGGCGGCGGCGCCGCTGCCGACTCCGACGGGCCGAAGGCGCGGATCCTGTACCGACAGACCGGCGACGATGATCGCAACTTCGGTGACGCAACCATGGTCCTGCGCCTCGAGCAGCATGCGGGCCAGCTTCGGGTCGACCGGGATCGTCGCCAGTTCGGCGCCGAGCTCGGTGAGCCACCGGTCGGTGCCGACGTGGCGCGGATCGATCGCGTCGAGCTCTTCGAGCAGCGTCACACCGTCCTGGATCGCACGAGCTTCGGGTGGGTCGACAAAGGGAAACGACTCGGCATCGCCGAGACCCAGTGACGCCATGCGCAGCACGACCGAGGCGAGGTTCGTGCGCTGCACCTCGGGTTCGGTGAACTCGGGGCGGTCGAGGAAGCCGGGTTCGTCGTAGAGGCGAATCGCCACACCCGGGCCGAGCCGGCCGCAGCGGCCCGAACGCTGCTCAGCGGAGGCCTGGGAGATGGGCTCGATCGGCAGGCGTTGCACCTTCGTGCGTCGGTTGAAACGCGAGATCCGGGCCGTGCCGGTGTCGATGACGGCGTGGATGCCGGGGACGGTGAGCGACGTCTCGGCGACGTTGGTCGAGAGGATGATGCGGCGCCCGGCGTGCGACTGGAAGATGCGCTGCTGTTCAGCTAGGGAAAGGCGGGCGTACAGCGGGAGGATCTCGACCTTCCCCAGGTTCTTGGCGAGGTGCTCCTGTGCCTCGCGGATCTCCCGCTCGCCCGGGAGAAAGCAGAGGATGTCGCCTGGCGTCTCCCTGAGCAAGGCGTGGGCCGCCCGTTCGATTCCCTCCGGGACATCGAGGACCGGCGCGTCAGGATCGTCGGGGTTGCCGAGCGGCTGATACCGGACCTCGACGGGATGGGTACGGCCCGACACCTCGATGATGGGCGCGGGCGTTCCGGTGGTGTCGGCGAAGTGAGCGGCGAACTTCTCGGTGTCGATCGTGGCCGAGGTGATGATCACATGTAGGTCGTCGCGCCGTTCGACGAGTCGCCGAAGGTAGCCGAGCAGGAAGTCGATGTTGAGCGTCCGCTCGTGGGCTTCGTCGATGATGATCGTGTCGTAACGACGGAGATCAGGGTCGCGCTGGAGTTCGGCAAGGAGGATGCCGTCGGTCATCGCCTTCACCAGCGTGCGATCGCTGACCTCGTCGGTGAAACGCACGGAGTAGCCAATGAGGTCGCCGACTTCGGTACCGAGTTCGTCCGCCACCCGAGCGGCGATCGAGCGGGCCGCAAGGCGCCGCGGTTGGGTGTGGCCGATCATGGCGCCGACGCCCCGCCCGAGCTCGAGACAGAACTTCGGTATCTGGGTCGACTTGCCCGACCCGGTCTCTCCTGCGATCACGACGACCTGGTGGTCCCGGATCGTGTCGAGGAGTTCCTGGCGCCTCTCGACGATCGGCAGCTGGTCCGGATAGGTGATCTCGGGCACGCTGGCGCGGCGCTGCTCCGCGAGATCTCGACGCATGGGAACAACCGTAGGCAGGAATGAGGCGCGCCAGGCGAGCCGTTCTCGATGGCCCGAAAACGTCTGCGGACCTGTCGGATGATTTCGGCCTGTGGAAAGCTTCCGAATGCCAACCGCGCGAGAGGTGGCCCGTCTAGGTTCCAGGCCTATGACCGTGCGCATCGACGTGACCGCCCCCGACGACCCACGAGGCAGCTCGGTCGTCGCGAACGCCCGGTTGGTCGGCGTGGATGGGCTGACCTCGTGCCGGGTCACACGGGTGCATCACGTCGACGGAGCGCTGAGCCCCGAGGAACTCGATCGGCTCTGTCGGGAAGTGCTGATCGACCCTGTTGTCGACGAAGCCGTGATCGACGGCGTCACGCCACCACAGGGGCGTGTGGTCGAGGTCGCACTGATGCCGGGCGCGACCGACCCCGACGCTCGAGAACTCGAACGAGCGGCGGCCAATCTCGGCCTGCCGGAGATCCGGGTGGTCACGGCTCGCCGCTATGATCTTATTGGCGACTTGTCCGACACCGACGTGGCCACCATCACCCGGCGGATGCTCGCGAACGACACCATCGAGATCTCGACCGAGGGTGAGCTGCCTGCCGAGTTCGCCGGGGCGGCGTCCGCCGATGTTCGGGTCGACGACGTGCCGCTCGCCGAGTTGAGCGACGATGACCTACTCCGCCTGTCCAAGAATCGGGTGCTCTCACTCGACCTGACCGAGATGCAGGCGATCCAGGCGCACTTCGCTGCCGAGGGACGTCCGCCCACCGACGCCGAACTCGAGACCCTCGCCCAGACCTGGTCCGAGCACTGTGTGCACAAGACATTCCGGGCCCGCATCAACCTCACCCACACCTCGTCCGACGGCGAGGTCACCGTCAGCTCTGAAGATGGCCTGCTTCCGGCGCTGCGTAAGGTCACTGAAGAGCTCGATCCACCGTGGCTGCGTTCAGCGTTCGTCGACGACGCCGGGATCGTCGCCTTCGACGACCACCACGACGTCGCGTTCAAGGTCGAGACGCACAACCACCCGTCCGCGCTCGAGCCTTTCGGCGGCGCCAACACCGGTGTCGGTGGTGTGGTCCGCGATATCATCGGTGTGTCGGCTCGGCCGATCGCCTGCACTGATGTTCTGTGCTTCGGCCCTGCCGACCTACCCGACGACGAGTTGCCCACCGGAGTGCTGCATCCCCGCCGCATTCGCGACGGCGTCGTGGCCGGCATCGGCGATTACGGAAACAAACTCGGGCTGCCCACCGTCAACGGCTCGGTGCTCTACGACCCCGGCTATGTCGGCAACCCGCTGGTCTATTGCGGTGCCCTCGGCATCCTCCCGCACGGCTCGCACCCGACTGAGCCTCAGGTCGGCGACCGCATCATCAGCCTCGGTGGACGGGTCGGTCGAGATGGCATCCACGGCGCCACGTTCTCATCGGCCGGTATGGACGCCTCCACGGTCGACCATGTCGGCTCCGCCGTGCAGATCGGCGACCCGATCATCGAAAAGGGCCTGATCGAGGTCATCGAACGTGCCCGCGACGCCAAGCTTTACAACGCCATCACCGATTGTGGCGCTGGCGGGTTCTCGTCGTCGGTCGGCGAGATGGGCGAGGATCTTGGCGTCGAGGTCGACCTGTCGGAGGTGCCGCTCAAGTACCCCGGTCTGCAGCCGTGGGAGATCTGGATCAGCGAGGCCCAAGAGCGCGTCGTCATAGCGGTGCCGCCCGCCAAGCTCGAAGCGCTCCAGACCCTCTGCGACGCATGGGACGTCGAGGTGACCGACCTCGGTCGTTTCACCGGCGATCAACGCCTGGTGGTGCATTATGGCGACACTGGCGTGGTCGACATGCCGATGGCGTTTCTGCACGACGGCATCCCACGTCAGGAACTCGTCGGCGCATGGACCGACCCGGCTCCGGTCGAGGTCACCACCCCGGTGCCCACCGCCGCCCAGGTGCTCCAACTGCTGGCACATCCGAACGTGGCCTCCAAGGAGAACATCATCCGCCGCTATGACCACGAGGTCCGAGGCGGCACCGTGGTACGCCCCTATGTCGGTCCCGAGGCCGATGGCCCTGCCGACGCGGCGGTACTCAAGCCGCTCGGCACCGAAGGCCATAAAGCCGTCGTGCTCTCAAACGGCATCTGCCCATCGGTCGGTCGCCACGACCCGCACGCGATGGCACTCCTGGCGATGGACGAAGCGGTGCGCAACCTCGTGGCCGTCGGCGGAGATCCCGATCAGGTCGCCGTGCTCGACAACTTCTGTTGGGGTGACCCGACCAAGCCCGACCGGCTCGGTTCGCTCGTTCGCGCCGTGCAGGGTTGCACCGACGGCGCTCGCACCTATCGGATGCCGTTCATCTCCGGCAAGGACTCGCTGTTCAACGAGTTCGATGGTGAAGCGATCCCCGGAACCTTGCTGATCTCGGCGCTCGGTCTCGTGCCCGACCTGCGCCGGGCGGTCGATTCCGCCGGCATGCAGACCGGTGATGACCTCTGGTTGGTCGGCGCGAACGAGGGCGCGCTCGGCGGCTCACTCGCTTCTGATCTTTTCGATCTCGGCGCCACCCGGGTGCCCACCCCGCTCCATGATCCACTGCCGCGTTACCGGGCGATCCACGCTGCGATCTGTGACGGCAAGGTCACCGCCGCCCACGACTGCAGTGAGGGCGGCATTGCGGTTGCCGTCAGCGAAATGGCGATCGCAGCGCGGCTCGGAGTGTCGGTCGTGGTGCCGCTCGACGGACTCGATCCGTTCACCGCTCTTGTCAACGAAGCACCGGGCCGCCTCGTGCTCAGTGCAGCCCGGGAGCACCGGGACGCCGTTGGAGCGTTCCTCGGCGATCATGGTCGCCACCTCGGTGAGGTCACCGCCGGCGACGACGTCGTCTTCCATCTGCTCGACCCTGTACAGGGGGAGGACTCGAATCTCGAACCAATCCGGATTCCGCTCGCCGATGCGGTATCGGCCTTGACGCACGGCCCGTCCGGACCGACCAAAGGAGCGACCGCATGAGCGTTCCGATCCTGATCCCGCACGCGTCCGGCACCAATCGCGATCTCGAGGCCGCTCAGGCGATCGAACTCGCAGGCGGAACCCCCACCATTGCTCACGTCAACGAGCTGCGCAGCGGCGCAGTGCAGATCGCCGACCATGCTGCGATCCTCTTGCCAGGAGGTTTCAGTTACGGCGACGCTCTCGGCGCCGGTGGTCGTCTGGCGCTCGAGCTACGTACCTGGTTTGCCGACGAGCTTACAGCTGCCGCCGAAGCATCTCGACCGATGCTCGGCATTTGCAACGGCTTCCAGGTCCTGGTGAAGGCCGGGCTGTTGCCGGGTCCCATGGACAAACCTCGCTCGGTGACGCTCACGGAAAATGCCGAGGGTAAATTTGAGTGCCGCTGGGTCACCTTGCAGGTCGAACCCTCGTGTCGCTCGGGCTGGCTTGGGGTGGTGGGCGGCACGACGATCCGTTGTCCGATCGCGCACGGCGAAGGCCGGGTGGCTGTCAGCGACGACACCGCGGCTGCTCACCTCGAGGATGGCCTCGTCGCCTTCCGGTATCTGGCCGATGGTGCCCGCCCCGCGAGCGATGACCCCGTCGCTGCCGGCGGAATGTATCCGGCCAACCCCAACGGCTCGGTCAACGACATCGCTGGGATCTGCGACGACACCGGCAACATCGTCGGTCTGATGCCGCATCCCGAGGATCATGTCCTCGACTGGCAGCGCCCGTCGGGCCCCGAGGGTGGCTCCGGTCTGCCGTTGTTCGAGGCCTTTGTGGCCGCTGCCCGATGAGCGCTGGCTCGAGCACGACGGATTTCGGTCCCGGCCTCGCTCATCCGTTCACGGGCATCCAGGCCGACGCCATCGCGGGTCTCGGCCCGCTCATCGCCGGCAAGGTGCGCGACATCGTCGATCTCGGCGACACTCTCGCCCTGATCGCCACCGACCGCATCTCGGCGTTCGACTATGTCCTGGGCACCGTTCCGTATCGCGGTCAGGTGCTAAACGAGCTTGCTGCCTGGTGGTTCGAACAGATCGCCGACCTTGTGCCGTCGCACGTCGTCTCGGTTCCAGATGCCAACGTCACGATCGGAAAGAAGTGCGAGACCCTGCCGGTCGAGGTCGTCGTGCGAGGCCGACTGTCCGGCTCGACCTCGACCGCTCTGTGGACGCAGTACGACGCTGGTGCCCGCACGATCTACGGGCTCGACTTTCCCGATGGGATGCAGAAGAACGACCCACTGCCTGAGGCGATCATCACCCCCACAACCAAAGCCGAACAGGGTGGCCACGACGAACCGATCACGGAACTTGAGATCGTCGAACGTGGCATCGTCGACGGCGAGTTGTGGGATCAGACGCGCACCGTTGCGCTTGAGATCTTCGAACGTGGACAACAGATCGCCGCCGAGGCGGGCCTGGTGCTCGTCGACACCAAGTACGAGTTCGGCCTCGATGCCGACGGGGTGCTCACGATCATCGACGAGGTCCACACCCCGGACTCGTCTCGTTACTGGCGGGCGTCCACGGTCGAGGAGCGTCGAGCGGCGGGAGACGAGCCGGAGAACCTCGACAAGGAATACGTTCGGCTTGCGTACGTGCGCGACGGCTACGACAAGGTCTCTGAGCCGTGGCCGCTGCCCGAGCAGTTGGCGTTGGAGGCCGCCGGCGTCTACCAGGAGACCTACGCCGCCCTCATCCGGCGAACGTTCGAGCCTGCGGGATATCCCGCCGCCGAGCGGGTCACGGCGGCGCTGTTCGCCAACCACGGCTGAGCCAACGATTTTCTGTTTTTACCGTCCCACGCGAGACGCAGCGGGCGCGCGAACATGCAGACTAGAGATGGGCTTCCAGGGAAGGAACGGGTTCCGTGCAAGACGGTGCGCGTGTCGGCGTGATCATGGGCAGCGACTCCGATTGGGAGACGATGTCGCGGTCCGCCGACATCCTTGAAAAGTTCGGCGTGCCCTTCGAGGCGAAGGTCGTCAGCGCACATCGCACGCCCGACTGGATGGTCGAATATGCCAAGACTGCCGAGCAGCGCGGCATCGAGATCATCATCGCTGGCGCCGGTGGAGCCGCCCATCTTCCGGGCATGGTGGCTGGGCACACGATCGTCCCGGTGATCGGCGTGCCGATCAAGAGTCGGGCGCTCAACGGCATAGACTCCTTGCTGTCGATCGTGCAGATGCCCGGTGGTGTTCCCGTCGCCACCATGGCGATCGGAGACGCAGGAGCCACCAACGCCGGACTCTTCGCCGTGGCGATGTTGGCCCGTCACGACGAACCCTTGGCGGCAAAGCTCACCGCCTTCCGAGCCGAACGAGCCGCCCAGGTCCGGTCGATCGAACTCGAGCACTGAGGCCGTGACCACCCCACTCGCTCCCGGAAGCACGATCGGCATCGTCGGCGGGGGCCAGTTGGGTCGCATGCTCGCGCAGAGTGCCCGGCAGCACGGGTACGGCGTCGTCGTGCTCACCGGTGGCGCTCAGGAGACGCCTGCCGGCGTGCTGGCCGACCGGGAGATCACGGGTGCGTTCGACGATCCGGTCGCGGTCGCCGCCTTCCTCCAGATGATCGACGCGATGACCTGGGAATTCGAGAATGTCGACCCCGCCATCGCCGATGCAGCCG
>PBTQ01000016.1 GCA_002729125.1 Acidimicrobiaceae bacterium
ACGCTTCGGTCTGTTCGGACCGAGGACCTTCGGTTAGGGTCCGATCTCGCTCGTTTCGCGTCAGGGAGGGCATGTGCCGAACACGAGGGGCAGGATTTCATGAGCGCCGCCATCGAACTGACCGGGATCACCAAACGCTTTCCGGGAGTCGTAGCCAACGACGATGTCAACCTGACCGTCGAGAAGGGTGAGATCCACGCGATCTGCGGGGAAAACGGGGCTGGGAAGTCGACCCTGATGAAAATCCTCTACGGCATGCAACCCGCCGACGAAGGGACGATGAAGGTCAACGGTGAGATCGTTGAGTTCACCTCCCCAAACGACGCTATCGACCACGGCATCGGCATGGTGCACCAGCACTTCATGCTGGCCGACCAGCTCACCGTGCTGGAGAACGTCATCCTCGGTGCCGAGCCAACCGTCGGTGGCGGCCGCATCAATTTCCAACAAGCCGAAGCACACCTGTCCGAGGTCGCCGAGGAATACGGCCTCACGATCGACGTCAACCAGATGGTCGAATCGCTTGAAGTCGGCGAACGCCAGCGGGTCGAGATCATCAAGGTCCTCTACCGCGGCGCCGAGATCCTGATTCTTGACGAGCCCACGGCGGTCCTCGTGCCCCAGGAGGTCGAGGCGCTGTTCGACAACATGCGCGAGCTCAAGGCAAGCGGTGCGACGATCCTCTTCATCGATCACAAACTCGATGAGGTGCTCGCGATCTCCGACAGCATCACGGTGCTTCGCCACGGCAAGACTGTGGCGACCATGAGGAACGACGGCGTCACCGCCCACGATCTCGCCGAGTTGATGGTGGGCAGCGAACTCCCCACCCCCGACACCAGCGAATCGACCGTCACCGACGAGGTGGCCCTCGAACTTCGCGATCTCACCGTCCGGAACGAAGACGGCCGGCAAGTCGTTCACGACATCAACCTTCGGATCCATCGGGGCGAGATCGTCGGCATCGCCGGTGTCGAGGGCAACGGGCAGGGCGAACTCGTCGACGCCATCATCGGCACCGCCGATATCTCGAACGGCTCGATCGCGTTCCACGGCCGTGACATCACCAACGAGTCGGTCCGCAAACGTCGAGAAGCGGGACTCGCCTACGTCCCCGAGGATCGCCACCAGGAGGGCCTCCTGCTCTCGTCACCGCTCTGGGAAAACGCGGCTCTCGGCCATCAGACCCAGGCACCCTTCGGCTCCACCTGGTGGCTCGACCGAGGTGGCGCTCGCGAGCAGACCGAACGGATCCGCGAGCAATTCGACGTTCGCACCCCCAACATCGACGTTTCGGCTCACGCCCTCTCCGGCGGCAACCAGCAAAAGCTGATCATCGGTCGAGAACTCACGTCCGACCCCGACGTCCTCGTCGCCGCTCACCCGACCCGAGGCATCGACGTCGGTGCCCAGGCAGCCGTGTGGGATGACATCCGTGCCGCGCGCCGCAACGGCCTCGCCACCTTGTTGATCTCGGCCGACCTCGACGAGTTGATCGGCCTTTCCGACACGATCGTCGTGATGCTGCGTGGCGAGTTCGTCGCCACCTTGTCCCCCAACGAGGTGACACCTCGTGACCTCGGCGCCTACATGACCGGCGCTGCGCTGCAGAACGGAGGCGCCACCTGATGCGCAAGATCGGCTTCTCGCTGGCCGCACCGGTCGGCGCATTCTTCCTCACGCTCGTGGTGTCGACGATTGCACTGATGGTGTTCGGCTCGAACCCCACCGAGGCCTACGGCGACATGTTGAGCCACGCGTCGAAGCTCGAGACCCAGGTCGATATTCTCAACCGGGCGACACCCTTCTACCTGTCGGCGGTCGCAGCCGCGATCGGGTTCCGCATGAACCTGTTCAACATCGGGGTCGAAGGCCAGTACCTCGTGGGCTTCCTGTTCGCCGCTCAGGTCGGTGGCCTGGTCAGCCTTCCCCAGGTGCTGCACATCCTGGTGATCATGCTCACTGCGATGATTGCGAGTTCGCTCTACGCAGGTCTGGCGGGCATCTTGAAGACGACCCGTGGCGTCAACGAAGTGATCTCGACGATCATGCTCAACGCCATCGCCGTCGGCGGCTTGATCGCCTGGCTCCAGCAGGAATGGCAGGCCGAACTCGGCGAGAACTTCTCGTCGACCGAACTCGGCACCGAGCCGATCGACGAGTCCGGCCTGCTGCCGACGATCAACGGCCTCCTCGAGTTCGTCACGAGAGAGGTCGGTCAGGGCAAGGAACTCACCGGCATGTTCCTCGTCGCCGTCCTCGTCGGCGTCGCCTACTACGTGCTGTTGAACCGCACCCGCTTCGGTTTCGACCTCCGGGCCAGCGGCATCAACCCGTTCGCCGCCCGCGCCGGCGGCGTTCCGCCGAAGCGCATGGTGCTCGCCGCCATGATGCTGTCGGGCGCGGTCGCCGGCCTGATCGGCATGGTCGAACTCGCCGACCGCGGCAAGTTCCCGCCCGACCCGATCCAGGGTCTCGGCTTCCAGGGCATCGCCGTGGCGCTCCTCGGCCGCAACAACCCGGGCGGCATGGCGTTCGCCGCAATGCTTTTCGCCTTCCTCGACGTCTCCTCGGGGGTGCTCGACTCGACCGGGGCCGCCTCCCGCGAGATCGCGGTGATCATGCAGGGCATCGTCTTGCTCACTGCGGTCGTCGCCTACGGCATCGCAAACCGATTCCGCGAACGAGATGAGGCGCGCGAAGCCGCCGAAGTGTTGGCCGCCGAGCGAGAGGTGGTGCCTGCATGATCTCGACCCTCACCCGCATGCCTGCCTGGGCCCGTTGGGCGCTCTACGCCGCCCTCGGCGTCTTCTTGCTCACCCTCGTCCAGACGATCAGCGATACCGAGCGCCTCACCCAGGTCGCCACCGCTCGTGAGATGCTCCGTTTCGCCGTGCCGATCTTCCTTGCCGGTCTCGGTGGTCTTTTCTCCGAGCGGGCCGGCGTCGTCAACATCGGTCTCGAGGGCATGTTGATCCTCGGCATGTGGTTTGGCGCCTGGGGCTCGATCAACTACGGCGCCTGGTGGGGCCTGGCCATCGGCATCGCCGGCGGCATGATCGGCGGCCTGCTGCACGCCATCGCCACGGTGACCTTCCAGGTCGACCACATCATCTCGGGCGTGGCGATCAACATCTTGGCGCCTGCGATCACCAGATATCTGTCCGAGGAGATCTGGGACTCCCCCACCACATCGCCGCGCACCAGCGCAGTTGGCGACTGGGATGTCCCCTTTCTCGCTGGCGGCACCATCTTCGGATGGGAATCACCCGATTGGCTGCTCACCATCAGCAAGTGGGAGATCTGGTATCTCTCCGATGTCGCTCAGCTCTCTCGCGGTCTCCTGCGGGGCACGAGCTGGGTTGCGATCATCGCCATTGCCCTCGTACCGATCACCGCCTTTGTGATCTGGCGAACTCGTTTCGGCCTGAGGCTGAGGATCTGTGGCGAGAATCCCTCGGCCGGTGAGGCCCAAGGCATCAAAATCATCCGCTACAAGTACATCGCCGTGATCATGTCCGGCGGCCTCGCCGGCCTCGGCGGCGCCTTCATCTCCACAGAACTGTCGGGGCTGTTCCAGGGTGGCAATTCCGCCGGGCGAGGCTTCATCGGTCTCGCCGCACTGATCTTCGGCAATTGGCGTCCCGGCGGCGTACTGCTTGGCGCCTTGCTGTTCGGCTACGTCTTCGGTCTCGATCTTCGCGATCTCGACGGCACCGCATCACACGCCATGCTGCTGGTCAACGCGATCGCCTTCACGGCCGTGGGCATCTGGGCCTTCACCCGCAAGAACCGCACCGACACGATCCTCGCCGCCATCCTCGGCTTCGGTGCGCTGTTCTGGTGGATCGTGGCCGACACCGTTCCCAGCTGGTGGTCGAACACGCTGCCCTATGTGGTCGTGCTCCTCGTGCTGGTCTTCTTCGCCCAGCGACTGCGTATGCCGGTGAGTCTCGGACAGCCGTACCGCAAGGGCGAAACCTGATCATGCTCTCCCCCAAGCAGCTGGCAGCGTTCGAGCGTGATGGGTTTCTCGTCCTCCCCGACTTCGTGTCACGAAAGCGCTGCGACGAGCTGAAGGCGCACGTCGAGGGACTCCTCGACGAGATCGATCCCTCCGACGGAGCGGGCCTCACCGTCTTCGATACGTCCGAGCAGGCGCACGGTGACGACGAGTGGTTTCTCGACTCCGGCGACAAGGTCCGCTGGTTCTTCGAGGACGGCGCTGTCGTGAACGGGGTGCTCACCGTGCCTCTGCGGCTGGCGGTCAACAAGCTCGGCCACGCCATGCACGACCTCGACCCGGCGTTCGAGACCTTCAGTCGCACACCGGAGCTGGCAGCAGTCGCCACCGATCTCGGCTTCAGCGACCCAAAGCTGCTCCAGTCGATGTACATCTTCAAACAGCCCAGTATCGGAGGTGAGGTCAGTCTCCATTGCGACCACACATTCCTCTGGACCGAACCCCAATCGGTGACCGGCTTCTGGTTCGCCATCGAGGACGCCACGCAGGAGAACGGCTGTCTCTGGGTCCACCCGAGGGGTCATCGCATCCCGGTGAAGTCCCGGTATCGGATGACCCCCGACCTCACCCAAGCCAGGATGGAGACCCTCGACCCGGAGCCCTACACCACCAACGATCTCGTGCCCCTCGAAGCCGATGCCGGCACGCTCATCCTGTTGCACGGCACACTCCCCCACTGGAGTGCACCCAACACCTCGGGCCGCAGCCGCCACGCCTACACCCTCCATGTGATCGACGGCGTTGCCGACTACCCGGCCGACAACTGGCTGCGTCGGCCCCCGGAGCTCCCGCTGCGAGGCTTCGCGTGAGCCTCGCCCGGCACGCAACTCCTGGCGATCGCGAGGCGGCGATCGAGACGCTCGCCGACGCATTCGCAACCGATCCGATCTTCGCTCATCTCTTCGATACCGATGGCCAGCGCGCCGAACACGACCTCATGCTCGAGGTCATGACCATCGCGTACGACGCCTTCGTGCTGAACGGGCACACCTATGTGGTCGACGAGCTCGGCGCCGCGCTGTGGAGTCCACCCGGCATCACCACCGACACCGAGGCGATGTCGGGTTTCTTCGGAGCGCGCGCCATTCCCGAACGAATGGAGGCGGCGATACCGCACTTCATCGAGATGGCCGAGTGGCACTCCGACGAGCCCCACTTCTACCTGCAGTTCATCGGCGCCCGGGCCACAGCCCGAGGGCAGGGACTCGGCTCACTCCTGCTCGAGCGGGTCCTCCGGATCTGCGACGCAGAGTCGATTCCGGCCTACCTGGAAGCCACCACACCCCGGAGCGCCGCGCTGTACGCCCGCCACGGATTCGAGCAGCTCACAACGATCCGGTTCGCTGACGGCGTGTCGCTGCTACCGATGCTGCGGCCGCCCGCGAGCGGTGAGCACCGCAGCTGACACCGCCGCCAGGGCCGCTGACGCCCACCACACCAGTTCGTACCGCCCGGTGGCATCGACGAGCGCGCCCGTCGATGGGCCGGCGATCGTCAGGCCCATCAAGAAGCCGAGGATGATCACACCCGACGCACGACCGGCATCGCGCTGTTCGACCTTCATGATCACCGTCAGGTTGGCCACGGCGTTCCAGGCGGTGTGGCCGATGGCGTAGAGCACCACGGCCGGCCACAACAGCCATCGACCGAACGGCACCGAAAGGGCGAGCAGCAACGACGACACCACCGCAACCGAGGACAGCTGCACCAGCAGCGCCGACGGGGCGATACGGGTCTCGGCCATTCGAGCGGCGGCGATGCGGAAGCCCATGCCGAGCAGACCCGACAGAGATGCAGCGAACCCGGCGACCGCCAGGCTGTAGCCGAGTTTCTCCTCGGCGAAGAGGGGCAGAAAGCGACCGATAGCACCGCCGGCAAGTCCCATCAGCAGGGCGTAGAGCCCCAGTCGATAGATGAATGGCGAGAGCGGCGAGCGTTCTTGGGCCGTGGCTGCGGCGGGCCGAGGCGGGCCGACGTCGGCCGGGAGGAGGATCCAGGCCATCACCATGAACGCAGCGAACACCATGCCGAACACCAGACACGCAGCCTGCCAGTTCCAGACACCTTCGAGCGCCGGCAGCGAAATGCCGGCGACGAAAATGGCGAGGGTCACTCCGCTCTGCTTGATGCCGGTCATCACCCCTCGCTGACCCGGCTCGAGCGTTGAGGCGATCAGTGCATTCGTGGCGGGGTTACCCCATCCATGCGGCAGACCGGCGACAACGCCGGAGAGCAGCAGGATCCAGGGTTTCCGTGCTAGCCCCATGATCATCATCGACACGGCCGACAACGCCAGCAGGATCAAGACGGCACGTCGTGGCCCGATGCGGTCGGTCAACCGACCCGAGAATGGCGCCGAGAGCGCCCCGAGGCCGGTGTTGACTGAGCCGATGAGGCCGACCTGGGTCCGGCTGATGCCAAGGTCGTCGATGATCGGCGACGCGAGCACGGCGATCGCGAAGAAGGAGAAGGTCGACGCTGCCATGGCGGAGACCAGGACGACGCCGAGGGGACCGCGCCGCGTCGACATTCCGGGACCCTACCCCGACGATAATCTGGGGTATGGAAAGCCCCTTGAACGGCCCGGACGTCGGGCCCCCCACCCTCGAGCGCATCCGCCGAGCCCCCAAGGTCCTGCTCCACGACCACCTCGACGGCGGCATGCGACCCTTGACGATAATCGAACTTGCAGACGAAACCGGCTACACCGGTCTCCCCACCGACGACGCCAGCAAACTCGCCGCATGGATGCTGCAGGGCGCCAACCGCAAGGACCTCACCCTGTACCTGGAGACATTCGCCCACACCGTGGGCGTGATGCAGACCGCCCCGGCGATCGAACGGGTCGCCCGTGAATGCGCCGAGGATCTCGCCGCCGACGGCATCGTCTACGCCGAGATCCGGTTTGCGCCAGAGCTGCACACCGAGCGGGGACTCTCGCTCGATGCGGTGATCGAGGCGGTCATCACCGGCTTCGAGGCCGGCGCCACCGGCACCGACCTCACAATTCGCATCATCTGCTCGGCGATGCGCCATCTCGATCGAGGCCTCGAGGTCGCCCAGGCAGCCGTCCGCCATCGTGACCACAGTGTTGTCGGCTTCGACATCGCCGGCCCCGAAGACGGATTTCCACCCGACGACCACCTGCTGGCGTTTCAGTACTGCCAACGAGAGAACTTCCACGTCACGATCCACGCCGGTGAGGCCTACGGGCCCCGCTCGATCTGGAAGGCGGTGCAATACTGCGGTGCCGAACGGTTGGGCCATGGCATCCGCATCGTCGAGGACTGGACCACCACGCCCGGCGGCGAGACCGAACTCGGCCGATTGAGCCACTTCCTGCGCGACGCTCGAATCCCGCTCGAGGTGTGCCCCACCTCGAACGTCAACACCGGCGTGGTCGAACGCATCGAGGACCACCCGATCGACAAGCTGGTGGCGCTGCGCTTCCGAGTAACCGTCAACACCGACAACCGTCTGATGTCGGGTGTCACGATGAGCTCGGAGATGGCAGCGCTGGTCGACGCGTTCGAATACGACTGGGCTCGGCTCCGTTGGCTCACGGTCAACGCGATGAAGTCGAGCTTCCTCCCGTTCCGGGAACGTCTGCAGATCATCGAGCAGATCATCAAGCCCCGCTACGCCCCACTCGAGGCCTGGCAGGTCGAGCCGCCACTCTGAGCGAGGCTCGGGCAGTCACCCGTGGCATGCTCGTGTTGTGCACGTCGACGTTCTCGAACATCCCGTTGTCGCAGCCCAGCTCACGGAGATCCGTGATGCCGCAACCGATCGCCGCCGCTTTCGTCAACTCCTCCACCAGGTGACTCGGGCGTTGGTCTTCGAGGCGGCCCGCACGACCCCGACCACGCCGGTCACGGTCGAATCACCGCTGGGGCCGGCCGACGGGGTCGAACTCGTCGACCAGCCGGTCCTGATTCCGATCCTCCGGGCCGGCCTCGGCATGCTTGATGCCGGGCTGGAGGCGCTGCCGGGCTCAGAGACGGGCTTTCTCGGCTTGCGACGAGACGAGGAGACCCTGCAGCCGACCGTGTACATGAACACGATTCCTGCGCTCGAGGGCCGCCCCGCTCATTTGCTCGACCCGATGCTCGCAACGGGCGGCTCGGCGATCTACGCGGCAGAGCAGGTGCAGGCGGGCGGCGCAGGCACCGTGACACTGATCTGTCTCCTCGCCGCTCCGGAGGGAATCGAGGCACTCCGGGCCTCCAGCACGGTCGACCGGGTGGTGACCGCTTCCGTCGACTCGCACCTCAACGAGGTGGGATTCATCGTGCCGGGACTCGGCGACGCCGGCGATCGTCAGTACGGGGTCGACTGACCCTCGGGCCTACTGGCAGGCCTCGCACTCCTCGGGGTTTTCGAGGTTGCAGGAGACGGCGGCATCGACCTCGGGCTCGTCGCCCCAATCGATACCGTCGCCGAACTCGTCGTCGCTGTCGTGTTCGGGGTTGTGCATGTCGCCATCTTGCGCGCAGCGGCCGGCTTCGGTCGGGGATGGTCCGGCGAGGCATGTGTCGCGGGCCTTCACTCCTCGCGGTAGCGTCCTCGTCCGTGCCGGAACGTCACCTGATCGCCGTCGAACCCAGCACCCGTCCGGCGATGCACGCCGTCATGGTCGAGGCAGTCGAGGCTGCGGGCGGCACCGTCGTCCCGATCGAACAGGCCAGCGCGCTTATGTTCGCCGATCCCGCCGCCGCTGACACGTTCCCGGACATCATCGGAGCCGGCCCCGGCGTCGAGTGGATCCAGCTTCCCTATGCGGGGATCGAAACCTTCCAGCATCACCTTGACCACGACCACACATGGACCTGTGGCAAGGGGGTCTACGCCCCGCCCGTGGCCGAATGGATCATGACGGCCCTGTTGACGGCATTTCGCGACATCCCCCGCTATGTGCGAGCGTCGAGTTGGCCGGTGCAGGACGGCAAGAACCTACTTGGAGCGAAACTCACCATCCTCGGAGGCGGTGGGATCACCGAGTCCTTCATGGAACTCATCGGGCCTTGGGGCTGCGACGTCACCGTCGTCCGGCGAAGCGCCGACCCCGTCCGCGGCGCTGCTCGCATCCTCACCACCGACCACCTCCACGAGGCCGTCGCCGATGCCGACGCCGTCATCGTCGCCCTTGCCCTCACCGATGAGACTCGCAACATCGTCGATGCCGAGACGCTTACAGCGATGCGTAGCGATGCGTGGCTCTGCAATGTCGGTCGCGGAAGTCACGTAATCACCGACGATCTCGTGACTGCACTGCGCGAGGGTGTGATCGCCGGTGCCGTGCTCGACGTGACCGATCCCGAGCCCCTTCCCGACGGCCACCCGCTCTGGGAACTCGACAACTGTGTGATCACCCCGCACGTGGGCAACACCCCCGAGATGGGCCTTCCGCTGATCGCCGACCGGATGCGGGTCAACGTCGGCCGCTGGATCGCCGGTGTCGAACTGATCGGGCCCGTCGACGTCGGTGCCGGCTACTAGGGTTCGCTGATGCTCGATCACGTGTTCACCGACGCCATTGGGGCGTTGCGCGACGCCTTCGAGCAGGCTCGGCTGGAGCGGCAGGCCTTCGAGGAGCGCTTCCAGAGCGACGTCCTCCTTGGTGATCTGATGTGGCAGACCTCCTACGGGCTGCCTGGCGAAGGGCAACCACCCCGGGTGCAGGCCGACATCACCTGCAGCTGGCCGACCTGGAGCCAGACGGCGTACCGCAGCTGGTATGTCGAGGAGGAGTTCACCGAGCCGCCGCGCATCGAGATCGAGATCGTCTTCCGACGCCAGCGCCTCACCGAAACACCCGACCCCGGCATGGTGCTCGATTCTCTTCCACTCGAATCACCACCCATCGGGCGCGACCCACTCGACCGAAGCGGCCCGACGATCGAGTCCATTTATGGCGCTGACCTCTCCGATCCCGAGTTTGCAATCGAGGTCAGCTACGAGGGCTCATACGAGCTCGATGAGGATCGGCTCGCCGACGGCAGCGCGCTCGACGACGACTTCGGTGCGCTCGGCGGTTGGATTGCAGCCACGCTCGTGTGTGTGGGCGATGTCGCCCTCGCCGAGAACTAGGCCAGCCCTCGCCGCACCGGGTTGAGGTTGTCGAACTCCGGCTTGCGCTTCTCCGTCTGGGCCTGGAACGACTCCATCATGTCCCGGGGCTGGAACATGCCGGTCTGCCAGGTGGCGATCTGGTTGAGCGAGTCCGCCACCGAATGATCTCGGGCGTAGACGATCGACTGCTTCGAGCCGAAGACAGCGAGGGGTGACTTCGAGGCGATACGGCCGGCGATGCCGAGCACGTCCTCGAGCATGGTGGCCTGGTCGGCATACACCTCGTTGACGAGCCCGACCTCCTTGGCTCGCTGCGCCGGCATGCGGTCGCCGGTATAGGCGAGTTCGCGAACGATTCCATCGGGGATCAGCTTCGGGAGGCGCTGCAAGGTCCCGACATCGGCGGTCATACCGATGTTGATCTCCTGGATGCAGAACCAGGCATCCTCGGTGGCATAGCGACAGTCGGCTGCGGTCACCATGTCGACGGCGCCGCCGACCGCACCACCCTGGATCGCCACAAGGACGGGCATACGGGCTTCCTCCAGTGCCGAAAATGACCGCTGGAGATGCATGGCGTTCGTGCGGAGGTTGGCTCGCTGACGACCCACCTCGTTGCTGTCGCCGCCGGTGGTAGCGTCCGAACCTTCGGTTAACACGTCGCCGCCGGTAAACACCGACAGGTCCATGCCGGCGCTGAAGTGCTTGCCGGTCGAGGAGACGACGACACAGCGCACCCGACCCGAGTCGCTCATCTCGTCGATGATCTCCGGCAGTTCCGACCAGAAGGCCGGAATCATCGTGTTGAGTTCGTCAGGGCGCGAGAGGATCACGTGGGCAATGCCCTCGCTCTCCTCGATCTCGAAACAGGCGTATCCCATGGCCGAAAGGCTACGGGATCAGGCCTCGGCGGTCCCCATCGCTGTGGCAGCAGCGGCCTCGTGCATCGACTGCGCCTTCTCCTCGAAATTCTCTTCTTGGAGGTCGTACTCGAGGAACTCGTCGCCGGTGTCGGGCATGTGTTCGAACTCGATCACGCCGATCTCCGTGAACTTTTCGCGCAGCCAGCCCTCGCCCGCGTCGAGCAGACCGAGCTTGCGGCAGTTCGGGACGATCTTGGAGAACAGCATCCGCTGGAAGACCTTGGTCTCCTCGGGAGCGTTGAGGAGTCGCTCGCACATGACCCGGCTGTCGACCCCCATGTACTCCCAGACTTCCTGCTGCAGGAAGCGGTCGCGCATGCGAAGGGCGGCCTCGAAGGCGAACTCCTGGCGATGCTGGATCTCGGCGAGGGTCATGTCCTGATACACCTCCTGGAGGCTCAAAACACCGAAGGCCACGTGACGGGCTTCGTCGCTCATGATGTAGCGGAGCATCTTCTTCAGCAGCGGTTCTTCGGTGAGGTCGTGCATGAAGCCGAACGCCGCCAGGGCCAGACCCTCGACCATGATCTGCATGCCCAGGTAGGTCATGTCCCAGTCGGAATCGTTGATGATGTCGTCGAGCAGCAGCCGCAGGTGCGGGTTGACTGGGTAACCGCCGTCAAGCTTCTCGTTGAGGTACCGAGCGAAGGCCTCGACGTGGCGGGCCTCGTCGACGGTCTGCTGAGCGGCGTAGTACTTGGCGTCGATCCACGGAACGGTCTCGACGATTTTGGCGGTGCACAGCAACGCGCCCTGCTCACCGTGCATGAACTGGCTCAGGCGCCACTTGGCCGACTGGAGACCGAACTCACGCCATTCCTTGTCGCCCCACGAGTAGAGCGGCGAATCGGGATCTTCCACATTGGACGGATCCATCTGGAGTTCAGCTTGAAGGTTGAGCGCCTCGTAGGGATCAACCTCGATCGACCAGTCGAGATCGGTGGTGGCGTTCCACTGGCTGGTCTTGGATTTCTCGTAGAGCTTGTCGAGTTTGGCCCGCTCACCCTTGTCGTAGTTCCAGGTAAAGATCGCGTCGGCGTTGTCCTGCACAAGGTGGATCAGCTCATGAGGATTGTCGTTCGCTTGCGCGATCTCCATGATGCGATCGACGTCGTTGGCATCGTCGAAGTCGTTGCGCTCGGCGGTGTGCTTGCTGTCCTCAGCGGTGGTCATGACAGGTCCTCGTGGTCAGGGTCAGGGTCGATGGAGGGCGGGGTCGGTGGCGGGCAGGGCCGCCGTGATCAGCCGATGGATGACGGAGTTCCACTCGTCGGCGTCGGCTGTCGGTTTGTCGATGGCACCCATCACCACGAAGCCAAGCGAGATCGACTGGCACAGGGTGAGGATGGCGCGGGTAGAGAGCGTGGGATCGATGATGCCAGCGTCCTTGCCGTTATCGATCAGGGTGGCGAGGTGGGATTCCTCTTCGGCCATACGGTCGCGAAGGGTCGTGCGAAAGACCGGATCACGTCGGGCCATGACCAGGGCTTCGAGCATGAGCGCGTCGCCAGCGAACTCCCGGTTCATGAGGTCGGCGCCGAGCGAACCGAGAACATCGGCTGCGCTGGCATCAGGGCCGACGGCGAGGAGTTGGGCGATCTGTTGCATCAACACGACGTCGAGAGCGTCGAGTAGGAGTTCCTGCTTGCCTTCCCAGCGGCTGTAGATCGCGCCGGTCGTCAGCCCGGCTCGACGGGCGATCAATGCCACGCCAGCCTTCTCGATACCGCGCTCGGTGAATACCTCAATCGCTGCCGTGAGCAGCCGGTCGGTGATGTCGTCACTGGCGTAGAGCGCTTCGGTGGCAGCCATCCCCTCGGATAATAACGACTATTATCCGCGTGTCAAGCGGCTAAGGCGGACGACCGGTCGACGCGGATCAGATCAGCGAGCTGAGCTGCACATGAGGGCGCGGACCCATGTGCGTGATGACTTCACCCGCTGCGACCGACCCGAGCTCGGCACACCGCTCAGGCGACACGCCGAGCAAGAGGCCGTAGATGAAGCCTGAAGCGAAGAGATCGCCGGCACCCGTGGCATCGACCACTCGGTCGACGGGCGTAGCGGGAACATCGAACCGCTCGCCGTTCGCGAGCACAACCGACCCCTCGGCACTTCGGGTCAGCGCCGCGACCTCCACCATGTCCGCAATCTGCCGGGCTGCGACGTCGAAGTCGTCGGTCTCGAACATCGAGCAGACCTCCGCATCGTTGGCGAAGACCAGATCGACTCGATCGTCGAGTAGATCCATCCACTCGTCCCGGTGCCGGTCGACACAGAACGAGTCGCTCAGGGTCAACGACACGATGCGTCCGGCGTCGGAGGCGATCGCCATGGCGTGGCGGATCGCATCCTTTGCCTCGTCACGGTCCCAGAGATAGCCCTCGCAGTAAGTGATCGCGGCTGACTCGACGATCGCCTGATCGATGTCGCCGGGGCTTAAGAAGGCCGAGATACCGAGAAAGGTGTTCATCGTCCGCTCACCGTCGGGTGTGACCTGGATGAGCGAGCGGGCGGTCGGTTCGCCCTCGGCGGCGAACGGCACGTCGAACCCCACACCGCCGTTGCAGGTGTCGTGGGCGAAGACCTCGCCAAGCTGGTCGTCACGGACCTTGCCGATGTAGGTCGACCGGCCGCCGAGGCTGGCGACACCGGCCATCGTGTTGGCCGCCGAGCCGCCCGACGTCTCGATACCGGGAGGCATTGCGGCATAGAGCGACGTCGCCCGCTCCGTATCGATGAGGGTCATCGCTCCCTTGACCAGACCGTGCTGATCGAGAAAGTCCTCCGGAACCGTCGAGATCACGTCGACGATGGCGTTGCCCACCCCGACGACATCAAGGGCAAGATCGGGATTCGCGCGCAACTCAGGCTCCAACCGCAGGGTAACTCGGGCAGGGTAGCGCTCCGGACGCTCGGCGGGCGGCTGCCCAGGCGGCCTCATCGTCGGTCTCGTCGTCTCGCTAGCCTCCCTTCCGTGACCGATCCACGCCTCCCCCGTCTTGCCGTCCCGTCCGCCTACCGGATCGAGTTATTGCCGGACCTAGATGCCCACGCCTTCACCGGCACCGTCGAGATCGATGTCGAGATCCTCGAGTCGACCTCGAGCCTCGTGCTCAACAGCATCGAACTGACGATCCACTCGGCGTCGGTCGTGATCGACGGCACCACCCACACGGCTGCCACCAAGCTAGACGACGACACCGAGCGCCTCACGCTCACCCTCGCCGACAAGGTCGCCGCAGGACCCGCCACCGTGCAGGTGGCGTTCGATGGCATCCTCAACGATCAACTTCACGGCTTCTATCGGTCGACGTACACCGCTGACGACGGCACCGAGCACACGATCGCCACCACCCAGTTCCAGTCGACCGACGCTCGCCGTTGCTTCCCGTGCTGGGACGAGCCCGAGTACAAGGCGACCTTCGAGACAACGCTGATCGTCGCTGCCGACCATCTCGCCGTCACCAACACGAGCGAGGTCGCCGAGACCATGCTCGACGATGGCCGTCGCCGCATTCAGTACGCCCCGACGATAGTGATGTCGACCTACCTCGTCGCCTTTGTTGTCGGCCCGTTGGAGGCCAGTGAGCCGGTCTATGCGGGTGGCGTGCCCATCCGCGTCGTCCACCGCCCAGGTCAGGGCGACCGAACCTCGTTCGCCCTCGATGTCGCCGCTACGGCCCTCGACTGGTTTACCGAGTACTACGCAATCCCCTACCCCTCCGACAAGGTCGACCTGATCGCCATCCCCGACTTCGCGTTCGGTGCGATGGAAAACCTCGGTTGCGTGACGTTCCGCGAGGTGTTGTTGATCGTCGACCCTGCCGACGCAAGCCAGCCCGAACTCCAGCGGGCCGCCGACGTCATTAACCATGAACTCGCCCACATGTGGTTTGGCGACCTCGTCACCATGCAGTGGTGGGAAGGGATCTGGTTGAACGAGGCCTTCGCCACGTTCATGGAGACGAGCTGCAGCGACGCCTACCGGCCCGACTGGCGAGTCTGGGACACGTTTGCGCGGGCTCGATCGGCGGCGTTTGACGTCGACGCCCTCGCCTCCACCCGCCCAATCGAGTTCCCAGTGGTCACCCCGCAAGAAGCCGAAGGGATGTTTGACCTCCTCACCTACGAAAAGGGCGCCTCCGTCGTCCGCATGCTTGAGCAGTACCTCGGCGCCGAGGTCTTCCGTGACGGTGTGCGCCTCTACCTCGACACCCACTCGTACGCGAACACCGAGACAACCGACCTGTGGGCCTCACTCGAAACGGTCACGGGTCAGCCCGTGCAGTCGCTGATGCACGACTGGATCTTCCAAGGCGGTCATCCCATCATCACTGCCACCGCCACCCCGCATGGCCTTCTAGTTGAGCAGCGGGCGTTCACCCTCGACCCCGATGTCGCCGACGACCGCACTTGGTCGGTACCGCTGGTCATCCGTCACGACGGTGAGACCACCTCGGCGCTGCTCACCGAGCGGTCGATGCTGCTCACCCGCATCACCGGCACCCCCACCACCGTGAACGCCGGCGCTGCCGGCTTCTTCCGCACCGCCATCGACGAGACGGTCCTCGCTGACCTCGAAACGAGTGGCCCCGGCGATCGCACCCCGACCGAACGCCACGGTCTTGTCGACGATGCGTGGGCGCTCACCGTGGCCGGCTCGCTATCAGCTGCCGACTTTCTGCGCCTCGCCCGAGCGCTTGCCGGCGAGGACGACCTCAACGTTTGGCAGGCCCTTGCGACCGGGCTGCACGGTCTCGACCGTCTCGTCGAGGGCACAGCCGCCGACATCCTCGCCGGCACCATACGCGAACTCGCTGGTCCGGCCCTCGCCTCCATCGGTTTCGAGCCGGGTACCGACGACGACCGCACGCTCGAACTCCGAGCCACGCTCGTACGCCTTCTCGGCACTGCCGGAAACGACTCCGAGGTGATCGCTGCCGCAAAAAATGCGGTCGAGCACCCTGATGCGTCACTCGGCGCCGCCGCACTCACCGTCGTCGCACATCACGGCGGCAAGGTCGAGTACGACACGATCCGCACCGCCTGGCTCGATGCGACCGATCCCGTCGCCGAGATCCGCAACCAACGGGCGCTCGCCGGCTTCCGCTCGGTGGAACTCGTCGAGCGACTTCTCGCCGATATCACCGACGGCACCGTGCGCACCCAGGACGCCCCGTACCTGATCGCCCGCGCGCTCGGGGGTCGAGCGGTCGCCCGACGGGTGTGGGATTTTGTCGCCACCAACTGGGACGATCTCAACGAACGCTTCCCGTCGAACTCGATCCCACGCATGCTGTCCGGCGTCACGGCCCTCGACGAACCCGACCTCGTCGAGGCGGTCGCCTCCTTCCTCGACGAGCACCCGACCCCTCAGGCCGGGAAGCAGGTCGACCAACACCTCGAACGTCAGCGCATCAACGCTGCATTTAGGGCCCGTGAGACCGAGCGGTTGACGGCCTCGCTCCTCGACCGAGCCTGATCACCAAGACACGCGCACTGAAACGACCGGCGCGCCTCGAGATCAGTCAGCCTCGGTGTCAGGCGCTCCCGACAGCGCGTGACCCATGCGGGTTCGCTTCGTCTCGAGGTACTTCTCGTTCTCCGGATTCGATGCGATCTCGACCGGCACCCGATCGACGATCTCGAGCCCATAGCCATCGAGGCCGGTGAGCTTCGCCGGGTTGTTGGTCATGATGCGGAAGCGGCTCACACCGAGATCGGCGAGCATGTTCGCTCCAACGCCATACTCGCGGGAGTCGACCGGAAGACCCTGCGCAGCGTTGGCCTCTACCGTATCGAGACCCTGATCTTGAAGGGCGTAGGCACGCATCTTGTGACCGATACCGATGCCGCGGCCCTCGTGACCCCGAAGGTAGATCAGAACGCCTCGACCCTCGTGGGCGATCTTCTGGAGGGCCAGATCAAGCTGGGGACCGCAGTCACAGCGGAGACTGCCGAGAATATCGCCGGTGAGGCACTCGCTGTGGACTCGCACGAGCGGCGGGTCGCCACCGTCGACATCGCCCATGACAAACGCAATGTGATCGACCCCATCGAGCACCGAACGGTAGGCGTGACACATGAAGTCGCCGTGCTTGGTCGGCACCCGAGCCACACCCATCTGCTCGACCAGGATCGCGCTCTTGCGCCGGTGGCGAACGACATCAGCGATCGATACGAGCAGCAGGTCGTTGTCGGCGGCGAACGCAGCTGCGTCGCCGAGCGGCATCATGTCGCCCGTGGTGCTCACGAGGTCGGCCACGACCCCGACCGGACTGAGGCCGGCAAGACGGCACAGATCGACCACCGCTTCGGCGTGGCCGGCCCGCTTTAGCACGCCGCCCTCGCGGGCCCGCAGCGAGAAGACGTGGCCAGGACGAGCGAAATCATCGGCGGCGACGTCGGCCCGGGCCAGGGCGGCGATGGTGCGAGCCTGGTCAGCCGGCGACGATCCGGTGGTGTTGCCATCGATGAGGTCGACCGAAACGGTGAACGCCCCGCGACCGGTGGCTTCGTCCTCAGCGACCATGAGGTCGAGCTCGAGTTCATCTGCCCGATCGACCGACATTGGGACGCCGATGAGGCCCGTCACTCGACGACTCAGCCACGCGAGCTTCTCGGTGTCCATAAACTGGGCGGCGCCGGCCAGCGCTCCCGTGGCGGATTCGGAGTCATCGTCGACCACCACGACGAGAGATCCAGCGGCGATCGCGTCGAGCGAGGCGGAGATGGAAGCGAAGTCAGGCACGGGGGCTCTTCACTGTGTGGGGCGGACGAGACGCTCGACGTACTTTGCGAGCACATCGGCTTCAAGGTTGACGGTATCGCCAACGTTGCGCTGGCCCATTGCCGTCACGGCAAAGGTGTGCGGGATGATCGCGATGGAGAAGGTGGAAG
>PBTQ01000099.1 GCA_002729125.1 Acidimicrobiaceae bacterium
GGCCCAGCCGGAGCCGATGGTGAGCAAGGCCCAGCCGGAGCCGATGGTGAGCAAGGACCAGCCGGAGCCAACGGCGCTGACGGCGGACAAGGACCAGCCGGCGCTGACGGTGAACAAGGACCAGCCGGGTCTGCGGGACCGAAGGGAGATACAGGAGACGTTGGGCCTGCGGGACCTGCGGGACCGAGTGGCTCAACGGACGGTTCGGCATGCACTTCTGCCGATGGTGTTGTCGGGACCACGGTGTCGGGTTTCGACTCCAGCGGTTTGTTCTCCACGTACTGCGTAACGTCCCCGGTTGCAACGGTAACTTCCTTCGCTACCACAGCCCTCTTCGCCAACCCGTCAGGAGTGGCGTTTGATGGGGACGGCGACCTCTACGTCGCCGACGCTGGCAACCGCGCGATTCGCAAGGTCACCCCGGCCGGAGAGGTGACCACGTTCGCTGGTTCCATCGGGTCGAGCGGGTCAGATGATGGGACCGGCACCGATGCCCGCTTCAGCTACCCGGTAGGCGTGGCGTTTGATGGGGATGGCAACCTCTACGTCACCGAGAGGTTCAACAATACGATTCGCAAGGTCACCCCGGCCGGCGTGGTGACCACGTTCGCTGGTTCCGCCGGAAACAGCGGGACAGATGATGGGACCGGCACCGACGCCCGCTTCAATGGGCCGACAGGGGTGGCAGTTGATGGGGACGGCAACCTCTACGTCACCGACCTGAACAACCATACGATTCGCAAGGTCACTCCGGCCGGCGTGGTGACCACGTTCGCTGGTTCCGCCGGGTTGTACGGCTCAGATGATGGGACCGGCACCGACGCCCGCTTCACGAATCCGCAAGGCGTGGTGTTTGATGGGGACGGCATCCTCTACGTCTTCGACAATGGCAACCATACGATTCGCAAGGTCACTCCGGCCGGCGTGGTGACCACGTTCGCTGGTAGCGGGTCGAACGGGTCAGAGGATGGGACCGGCACCGCAGCCAGCTTCAACTACCTGCGGGGCGGGGCGTTTGATGGGGACGGCAACCTCTTCGTCGCCGACGCTGGCAACCGCACGATTCGCAAGGTCACTCCGGCCGGCGTGGTGACCACTTTCGCTGGTTCCGCCGGGTCGGCAGGTTCAATCAACGGGATCGGCCCGGCTGCCCGCTTCAGCTACCCGGTAGGCGTGGCGTTTGATGGGGACGGCAACCTCTATGTCGCCGACGACGGTGGCACCAAGATTCGCAAGGTCACACCGGCCGGCTAACCGTTCACCCCGCTGGGGTGGACTAGCCGTGGAGCGAAGTCGCTCCTCGGCTGTCGCGGGCAAGATCCAAAGCATGTCCTGCGCCAGCGGTGGGAGCACGGGCTCGATCTCGGCCGATGAGCCCGCTGACCTTCCCAAGATGACCACTCAGGCGTGTGATCAGATCACCAAATCGGTGTGATCAACGATCGGCCCACCCGACCAACATCCGCACCAAAACAGGCCAAACGGATTTCTACTAATCCCCCACAATGGGGAATTAGTAGAAATTGGAGGTTTCTCTAGTGGAAATCACCCCGGTTTTTGCCGATTGAAACCGTCGGGCTCCTCGGTGTCGTCCCTCACATGGTTGGGCTTCACAATTGAGGGATAGCTCACCCGGTCTCTGTTATGAGGACGTTCCCGGCACTAGTCGGGTCTTCGCTGCACCGATTACGACTCCGATTGCTACTGCTGAAACAACCGAGGTGATGGAAAGATCGACGGAGCCGTTGCCGATCGCAGCGATGGCAGCACCGATGGACCCGGCTACACCGAACGAAGCGGCGGACACGTATCGCTTTGCCCGCCACAGGCCAACAAGACCAAAGACAAAGAGCGCACTTCCCGCAGCAAGGCTTGGTGCTGTCGAACCCGCAAGCTCCACGTACGCGCCATTCGCTGCGCATGTGACGTCGTTTTCGGATTGAAGTTCAAAGCTCAGCGGGAAGGTGATCTGCCCCAGGGCGTTGAGCGCGCTGAGCTCGCTAAGGTCGATCTCGCCCGTTGCAGCTGAGGTTCCGTCACTATTCGCATCCGCACCGCTGGCGAGCTCCCGTTCGCCAAAGAAGGGGACGCTGGCGTCGAGGCTCCACTCGTAATTCTGTGGGCCATCACCGTTGTTGTTGGCAGCCTCACCTCCGTAGGCGATCCTTCCACCAGGCGCGACGAGAAACGGGTTGTCTTTAGTGAAGACTTGCTCGCCGGCGCTATCAAATGGGTACGCACCGCCCTCGTAGATCGCTGAGTCGATGACGTTCCCGTCCTTGTCGAGCGAATCCACCGCTCCCGTGCAGACACCGCGGAAGCCATCCTGGGTTTGCGCTGCGGCGACAGAGGCAAGCGGGATCGCCAACAGGCACGCTGTGCTGAGAATGGACGAGACCAGACGCGAAGTGCACTTCATATTCGAAACGATTGCAGGGGCCTGAGCCTTAATCAAACTCGCTCGACGTTATGCGATGCTTACGCGCAAGAGCCTCAACGCCACATCCGACTCAGAGTCGCCCAGCCAGCGTGCTGTTGATTGCACCACTTAACTTTTGGATTTTACTTCACCGAGTTCCGTGTGTTCCGGGGGGTTTCGGTTAGTAAGCACAGCGCTTGTTTGGGGTTCCCTTACAAGGAGGCTGAGTCGGCCCAAAATGTCGCATTGCGCTCCAGCAATCACTGCGCTGTAAGCCTCATCGGCACTACTCGGCGATCAACGTGTTCGCGTACGGCAACCAGGGCCGGCACGGCTGGCTGCGGGTGTGCTCACAATCGGGGTGCTCTGCAGGGACCTCCACGCCCGACACAAATGGCAGCGTCAGCGACGACGCTGCTGGATCGATCCGCACCTCGGATCCGTCGAAGCCCAACACGTCGAACGCCCACAGATTCCGATTACCGCCAGGACTGTCGACGATCAGGCGCAAGACCGAGCCGGCCCGGAACACGTGCCCGGCCGGGAAGATCGCAACATCGACCTGTGTGAATGTTCCGTCCGGCAACGGCTCGTTCGCAGCCTCGGTGAACAGATGCCACGGCAGCGTTTCCGATGTCTCGGCTTCGTCCAGCGCCCGATGCGAAGCCCGCAGCCAGCCCGACTGCACGTACATCTCGAGCCCGTCGGGCCGCACTTCGCTGATGGTCACCTGGAGGTCGGCATCGGCCTCGTCGGCCTGCAGGCTCAGCGACAACCGGCCGGAACCGGTCAACATCAGATGTTCAGCGAACGGCTCAGTCTCGAACACGATCGCCTTGCCCGCTTGCAGCGGTTCCCACTGCAGATTCTCGAACTCGTCGCCGTCGTCATCGGCTGCTTTGGTCAACAACTGCGACCGTGCAACGTCGACGGTGAAGGCCGCAGTCGACTCCCCGCCAGTCAGGTCGCCGAGATTCCAGGACACCGCCTCGGCAGCGCTTGGTGGCCACTGCTCGAACGACACCGACTCGCGCGGTACGGGTGCCCCCAACGCCGCTGGGTTCGCGCCACTTTCGAGGAACACGGTGATCGCCGGTTCGCTCTCCAACGTGGCCTTGGCCTCTTCCAACGAAGCGAAACGGTCGGGTGGCAACTCAATGCCGCCCACACCGAACGCCGACTCGTACAGAGCGGGAGCGCCGAGACGGACCAGCGGGCTCACCTGCGGAGCTCGCTCGGCGACATAGATGTCGAGCAGTTCGATCGCTGCCGCAAGGCTTTGCGGCCCGAGCGAGTCGGCGTGGGCGCCGTTGTAAAGGTGGGCCTTGAATACCGGTGTGCCGGTGAAGTCGTCGAGCATCGTGGCGAACCGGCCACCGGTTTGCTCGTCCTGCCATGAGCCGGCCAGGAAGGTGGGGATCGTTATCCGATCGACGAAGGTCCGAGGTGACAAGGGGTCGCCTTCGGCGTCGGTCCAGAATGCCGTTGCAGCAGCTGCCTCTCCGAGGTCGCGGTTCTGGCTCCGCAACGACTGGTTGGCATCACAGATGTCGTCGCCGTCCTCATCGATGCGTTGGTTGACCCACGCCGAGCCGTACGCCTCGTTGGCGCCCTGACGGCTCTCGCCCCAACTCTTCGCGAACCCATTGTTGTAGATGCCGCCAGGCCACACGACCGACCGATAGGAATCTTCGATCACCGATATCGGCGTGATCGCAGCGAGGCTCGGCGGTTGGGTCTGCGCAACGAAAAGCTGACTGATGCCGGAGTAGCTGATCCCGACCATGCCAACGTGGTTCTCGTACACCCAGTCCTGCGCAGCGATGGCCTCGACGACGTCGTAGCCATCGATCGACTGCATCGGTTCGAAATAGTCGAACGCCCCGCCCGAACATCCCGACCCGCGCATGTTGACCCCGACGGTGGCCCAGCCCAACAAGCCATAGATGTTGATCGCCGGCTCGATCTCGTAGGGGCTCGACGGGTCATAGCCGGAGTACTCGATCACGGTCGGATACGGGCCATCCTCAATCGGCCCTGGCAGTCGCACGGTTGCACTCAGCAAGGTGCCATCTCGCATCTCGATGTAGCCAAACCCCTCACCGATCTCCTGCCCATCGAAGAACGCCTGGTCGGGGTGTTCGTCGAAGTCGGGCACGCGAACTTCGTCGCTGCTGGGAGCCGGATCGGCGCCGAGCGCAAGCACCTGCCACCCTTCACCTGGCTCGACCTGACGGAAGAGCAGGTTGCCGGACCCATCGACCGCGCCAACCTGCTCGGCTCCTGGCCCTCGCAGTGTCAATTCAGTGCCCGGGGTGGCCCCTGTCACCGTGATCTGCCCGGCCGCTGCGGCTGTTGCGAAGTCGGCTGGAATCGTCGCCGGTTCACTCGCGCTGGATCCTGCGTCGTCTGCGTCGGTGTCGATGCTGGTGGCGGCAGAAGAACTGTCGGCGGGTTCGTCGGTGACGGCGCTGGTGTCGGAGTTCTCGTCAACGGGAGGCGCAGCGTCCTCGTCGTTGCTGCTACAGGCCACAGCGAGGAGAGACAGGCTCAGTATCACGACGGTCGCTGGGCGGACCGTGGGCTGCAGGGTGAAGCGAGAGCGGAGCATGGGAGGACACTACGGCGGGGTGGTCGAGTCGGGCGAGTCCAGCCGAGAGGGTCGTGCTTGCCGGCGCTAACTCGTCCGGGAGTGCAGTGAGCAACACAGATCGGAAGCGCTAAGGTCCGCGGCGATGGGTCCCACCGACCAAGAACGCGAGATCATCCGTCGGATCTTCGACTTTGACGAACACGGCATCACCCAGATGTTCGATGATGTGATGGAGAACCCGGTGTCGAAGTACACCGATCCCGATCATTTCCAACGAGAGATCGAGGTGCTGTTCCGTCAGTTCCCGATCGTGATCGCGCATCGCTCCCAACTGGCGAATCCAGGGGATTTTCTCACGCATGGTGAGACCGGTGTGCCGATCCTCGTCACCCGCACCGTGGATGGCCACCTGAAGGCGTTTCTCAACGTCTGCCGTCATCGCGGCGCCACCCTCGAGAGCGAACCATGCGGCAATGCCCGTCGCTTCAGTTGCCCGTATCACGCCTGGACCTACGACCTCGATGGGGCCCTACGAGGGTTGCCGCAGCCCGTAGGCTTCGACTCGGTTGACCGTGCGGGCTTCGGCCTCGTCGAACTTCCCGTCTTTGATCATTTCGGCCTGATCTGGGTGGTTCCCTCCCCGCGCCACGAACCCATCGATATCGATGCCTGGTTCGCGCCACTCGAGGAGAACCTCGGCGGCCTCGACCTGGGTGAGCATCACCTCTTCCGATTCTGGACCCTCCACCGAGACATAAACTGGCGCATCCTGCTCGAGGGTTTCCAGGAGTCGTACCACTTCTGTTCCGCGCATCGACACACGGCCTGCTCGTCCTATCTCGACAACCAGAGTGTCTGGACCGACCTCTACCCGCACGTCCGACATTCCGTGCCGCTGCCCCGGGTGCTCGCGTACCGCGATCAGCCCGAGGACACGTGGGACTACCGCTCGAACTTCATGGATCAGAACTATGTGTTCCCGGCGAACTTCGCTCAGGTCATGACCGACCATGTCTACATCCACACCGTGATCCCGACCGGCATCGACTCGTGCGTCTTCCAGTGCATGATGCTCACGCCGGAGGAACCCGCCACCGAGAAGGCCGAGCGTCACTACCAGAAGAATCACGACGTCGTCCGGGTCGTCTTCGACGAGGACTTCGCCATCGGGGAAGGGATCCAGCAAGGCCTCGCCACCAGGGCAAACCAACACTTCACCTTCGGCCGGTACGAGTGCGGGCTCCACCTCGGCCAGCGCTCCATCGACGCCGCACTGACCGGCGAATTGAGGCTCTGAACCATGGCGACCTTCGACGGCTCTTGCGGCACGATCCACTTCGAGCAGTGGCTCCCTCAAGGTGAGCTGACGGGAATCGTTGTGCTCGTTCACGGCTACGCGGAGTACGGCGCCCGCTACGCCCACGTCGCCGAACGCCTCACCTCGCTCGGGGTCGCCGTGTACGCCGAGGATCACATGGGCCATGGGCACAGCGGCGGGGAGCGAGCACTGATCACCGACTTCGGTGATGTCGTTGCCGATCTCGAGACGCTCGTCCGTATCGCCACCGACGCTCACCCTGACGTGCCGCTCCTCATGATCGGCCACTCGATGGGCGGCCTACTCACCGCCCGCTTCGCCCAAGCGAACCCCGACGCGGTTGCGGGCATCGGGTTTCTCGGCGCGGTCATCGGTGACTGGAATTGGGCTCGTGATGCGCTCGCTGCGCCGGAACTTCCCGAGGCAGCCACCGACTTTTCCGGCATGTCGCGCAATGAGGCGACGGTCGTGGCGTACTCGAGCGATCCGCTCATCTACCGAGGCCGGTACAAGCGACCGCTGCTCGAGGCGGAGATGCGGGCGCTCGACGGCTTCCAGGCCGACATCGATCGGCTCACCATGCCGGTGTTGTTCTGCCATGGCGACGACGATCCCTATGTCGACTACCGAACGTCGCTTGCCGCCGTCGAAGCGATGCCGAGCACCGACACCACAATCCGGGTCTATGAGGGCGCACGGCACGAGCTCGTCAACGAGACCAACCGTGACGAGGTCATCGACGAGATCGTTAGCTTCGCCGCTCGCCTCATCGGCGGCTGAAGTGACCCCGTTCCGATCTTTCGGTGGGTGACCCCGGACTGCGGGCGCCGACGCCCCGTAGCCGGACGTGCTGCGCGATGCTGCCCACATGAGCATCGTCAAGATCAATGCCGTCACCGTTCCCGAGGGGATGGGCGACGACTTCATGGAGCGGTTCGCGAAGCGGGCCGGTTCGGTGGAAAGCCAGCCCGGGTTCGAGGAGTTTCTGCTGTTGAAGCCGACCGACGGCACGTCGCCATTCTATGTCTTCACCCGCTGGGAGTCCGAAGAGGCGTTTGAGGCTTGGATGGGCGGCAGTGACTTCCGTCGGGCTCACGGCACCGACGGCGATGCAGCGGCCGAATCCCGTCCATCGGGCCCGCCAGGTGTTTCGGCTGAACTGCTGTCCTTCGACGTCGTTGAGCGAGTCACCTCAGCCGGCTGACGCTTCGGTGCCCGATCGACCCTCCCCCGAGGTTGCGACGGCCACGCAGCGTCGTGCGACGTCAGCAGCCCGGAGGGAAAGCACGACCCCCCGGGCCGCCGAGCAAAGCGATGCCGCAAACTCCCTGTCGTCGATCAGAACGACAGGGAGGTGGCGCTGTTGGCGCTCATCGTCACAACGCCGGGTGGGCCGCTCCACTCCAGACCGAGACCGTCGACGAGAATGTCGTCGGCCGTATCCGGAGTTACTCCGACGGCCGCCTGTGAGCCGGTGGAGCACGCGATACGCCCGCCTGCCGCCAACTGCTCGATCATCGCTCGGGAGGATCCATCAGGCATGCCGACGCGAGCGTCGATTGCATCGATGTAATCGGCATGCAGTAAGCGAACTGCATGCGACGCAAAAAACGCCTGAACCTGATGGCCGTCTGCGACGGCTTGAGCTGCACACGCCAGCCCGACCACGCATTTGCGCGGATCGACGTCCGGGTCGGTGGAGAACATGACGAAGAACGTCGCCATATTGGTTTCAGCCCTGGGGCATGTTGGCGTTGATGACCGCCCTGGCGGCGGCATCATCGAGCACCGGCGTGGTCTCAAGCGTGCTGAGGCCGCCGGTCCACATCATCAAGAAGCCGTGAATTGCTTCTGACGACTCCGCTTCGATGATGGCAACGCCGCGGCCGTTGGCGACATCGTGCCACCGTCCGATCTGCGTGAACCCGTGGGCCTGCTCAACCGCCGCATCGTCGGCTTCGGACATTCCTGCGAACGCCCCCAATGTCTCCATCTTCTGGTCGTGGTTAATTTCCCAATTAATCATGAACAACATGACAAGCTCCTTTGTGGTTGTTGTGAAGCTCACCATGGTGACCTTGCGATCGGCTTGTCGTCTGGACTGAGGCTCACGGGATTGCACCGGCGGCTCCCGTGGGAAGGCCGCTCGCCCGGCGCGCCGCTATTCGATACCGTTCGCCTATGGCCGTCATCACTCCGACCGGGTACGCATGCGGCGCCGTCGTCAGCGACCTCGACGCCACAGCGATTAACGATGCCGATGCCGCTGAACTGCGCGCCGCCCTCGACGAGCACCATGTTCTGGTCTTCCCCGATCAGCGAATGTCGAACGGTGAACTTGAACAGTTCTCCGAGGTCTTCGGCCGCCTCGGTACGGACCCGTGGTTCATCCCGATCGAGGGCAGCGATCACATCGCCGAAATCCGACGCGACGCCGATGAAGAGGCACCGCTGTTCGGTGAGGGCTGGCATTCCGACTGGAGTTTTCTCGACTCCCCGCCGGTGGCGACCTGCCTGCTCGGCCTCACTATCCCGCCGGTCGGTGGCGACACCCTCTTTGCCAACCAGCACCTTGCCTACGACCGCTTACCCGATGACCTCAAGTCTCGCGTCGAGGGCCTCGTTGCGAAGCACTCCGACCGCTTCATCTATGGCAAGGGAAGCATGCACGACCCGGAGTCGGACGAGACGGCCGGACAGACCATGGCGATCCGCGGCGACCGCAACCCCTACGACGGTCAACACCCGTTGGTGCGGATCCACGAAGGCAACGGTCGGTCGGCCCTCTTCTCGACCCTTGGGTACGTACAGGGTGTCGTCGACATGCAGGACGACGAGGCCCGCGCACTGCTGCGCGAAATCCACGAGCATCAGATCGACGACTCCGTCATCTACCGGCACCGCTGGGAGCCCGACATGGCGGTTGTGTGGGACAACCGAAGCGTGCTGCACCGAGCGACCGGCGGTTACGAAGGTCACGACCGCCTACTGCGACGAACGACGATCGTTCGCTGAGCGGCTGTCAGCGGAGCCAGTTATTGGGGATAGCCCGCTCGCACCAACTCCCGAACCGCTTCCAGAAGATTCGCATGAGGCGAGTCCACATGCCACGAGCACGACGGCGAACGAACGTGTCGAGCTGAAGTGTGAGTCGAGTGCCGCCATCGTCGGTGTCGTCAACCCAGAACTGCAGCCGGGTCGGCCGGAACAGAGCGAAACTCAGCGCATAGCTGCCGTAGAAGTACTGGAGGTCCCGGTATTCCTCGTGCCGGATCTCGCCGAGCACACCGGCGAAGTTGATGAATGGCCCGGTGTGGGTGTTGTAGACGCCTTTGGCGAAACCGGTCTCGCCGGCTTCGTTCGTGAGGAACTCGACCCGCCACGGCGGGATCTGCCCGTCGGTGAAGGTCCCGGGATCGCACAGCCAGGCCCAGACCTCGGTACGGGGACGTTCGATGATCCAGACGTGCTCGTAGACGTCGTGGACGAAACCGCTCGGCGGCTCGGACGGGGAGGGAGCGACGTTAAGGTCCGGGCCTTGGGGGTCCGGGGGATTGGTGACCATGACATCATCATGGCCGCCTGCCAGTCGTTGTGAGAGGCCGGGCCTCGGGCGCCTACGCTCCGGTCATGACCCGGACGATGATCGCCGCCGTGACCCTCGGGAACGGAGGCTTCGAGATGATCGAGATCCGGCAGGTGCCCATGCCGACTCCCGCAGCCGGGGAGGTTCGGCTCAAGGTCTTGGCGGCGGGTATCAACAACACCGAGATCAACACCCGTCTCGGCTGGTACAGCGCCGACGTCGAGGTCTCCACCGATGCCATAGCCAGCGCTGCCGACGGCACGGTTCAGCGCGAAGACGGTGGCTGGAATGAGGCGACCCCGTGGCCACTGATTCAGGGCACCGACTGTTGCGGCATCGTCGATGAACTGGGCCAGGGTGTCGACCCCACTCTCCTGGGGAGGCGTGTGATCGTCCGGGCGTGCATGCGCCCGAAGGGTTACGACACCATGCACAACGTCTGGATGGCGTCGGACTTCGACGGCGCGTTCGCCGAGTGCGTGAAGGTTCCGGCGAGCGAGGTCTTTCCCGTCGAGTGCGACTGGACCGACGCCGAACTCGGTGCGATCCCGTGCGCTTACGCCACCGCCGAAAACATGATCCAGCGAGCGGGTGTCAGGCCCGGCGACCGGGTGCTAGTCACCGGCGCGTCCGGCGGCACCGGTACGGCGTCGGTGCAACTTGCCGCTCGTCGAGGCGCCCATGTCGTCGCCATGGCCTCGAGGTCGAAGTTCGACGAGGTCCGTGCGCTCGGTGCCCACGAACTGGTCAAACGCGACGAGGCCCTTGAGCCGGAGTCGTGCGATGTGGTGATCGACAACGTCGCTGGTCCGGGCTTCCCAGCGGCGCTGGAATCGGTCCGACGCGGCGGGTGTCTCGTCACCTCCGGCGCGATCGCCGGCCCGATCGTCGACCTCGATGTCCGCACCCTCTACCTGCGCGACATCCGGCTCATCGGCTGCACGGCGTGGGACGAACCCGTCTTCCCGGACCTGGTCGGCTACATCGAACGAGGTGAGATTCGGCCGCTCGTGGCTAAGACGTTCCCGTTGACCGACATCGTGGCGGCCCAGCAGGAGTTCCTCCGGAAGAGGCATGTCGGGAAGTTCGTCCTGATCCCCTGACCGGGCGGTGTCGTTCAGGTATGCAGCCATTCGGGGGTGCCGGGCGGAGTTCGCTATGGTGACGACATGCCGCCCGACAACGAGGTGGAGGTCGACCCCGCCGAGTTGGAGCACATCGACGCGCTTCTGCGCGAACTCAGCGCCGAAGATCTCGAGTTCCTGGAGCCGCCAACCGCGATCTGGAATGCTATCTTGGCGGCGGTCGACGCCGAACGCGATGCCGCCCGCCTCGCTCGCACGGCCCCCGGGCTCCGCCATTCCGATGCGCTCACGGTCGCGTACCGAATCAACGCCGACGACTGCGTCATCAGCATGGGCGATGGGTGGTTGCACTTCGCTCGCGACAACGGTGCCCCCGAGCTCGCCGAGCTCAACGGAACGCAAACGCTTTGGTCGTTCTTCAGCAGCGATACCAGTCGCAATGTTTGGCAGATGATCATCGAGCGGGTTCGCAACTCTGGTGACGCAATGCAGGTGCCGCTTCGCTGTGACGCACCGCATGCTCGCCGTTGGTTCGAAATGACCGTCTCGCCCGAGGCGGGCGAGCACGTTCACTTCCAGTCCGTCCTTGTTTTCGAAGAGCTTCGAGAGCCGGTCGCCTTCCTCGACGCTTTCGTGGAGCGCGACGCCACCGATGACGAGATCGCCGTCTGCACCTGGTGCGCGCAGGCCGAATACGAGGGGGAGTGGCGCGAGGTCGAGGACGTCGTGCGTCGAGCTCGCCTTCTCGAGCGCGCCGTCATGCCACCCGTCGTGCACGGTGTGTGCAGTGCCTGCCGCGATGAGCTCAGCCGTGAATGCTCGCTCGCGGGCACCGACGAGGCCGACGGCTGAATCAGCGTTTGGTGAGCTGCTTGCCCAGCTTGCGCATCCCGAGCCTGAAGCCCGCCGCCCCGGCAACCTTGGCGATGGGAGCAAGGAGACGCGGCAGGTAGCGGACTCTGACGTCCTCGATCCAGACAACCTTGCTGGCCGTATCGCTCGTGGGTTCGATGGTGAAGCCCGCCCGGCCGGTGAGCACCGGGCCAAGTTTTTCGACCTCGCAGTCGCCCGTGCTGGCACCGTCGTCCCAGGCGCAACGAGTGACCCGCATCGTGTCAGGGAGGGCCAGTGGGCCGTAACCGGTGGTGGCGGTGAACTCCGAACCGACCGCTGTCGGGTCGCCGTCGGTGTGGATCTCAACCTTGGTGGCGGGGATCCACGTCTCATGGCCCTTCCAGTCGATGAGGGCGTCCCACACGGTCTGAGCCGGAGCGTCGAAGGGTTGGGTGACGGTGAATCGCACGTTGGCCATGCAATGACGGTATGGAGACGCAGAGCGCACTGCCACCCCGGCTGCTCCGGGTGGGCGTGGCATCTGCCACTCGCGCAGACTGCCCTAGTGGCCGCCGATCGTCCCGCACTTCTGCTCGCTCAAGATTTGGGCTATGCCGTTGACGAGGACGGCGCCATGACTCCCACGGTCGTCCTGCACGTCGACGGTCACCCTGAGGTCGCCGACCTTGCCCGTGTTCACGCCATCGAGGGCATCGGCGACGTGCGCACGACAGGCCGCCGTGTCGACAATGCCGGTCCAGACGGCGGACCGATCTTTCTTCTGGGCGTCTCGCTCACATCGCCGGTTCGTGCTGCATTCGCGATCATGTTCCCATTGCCCGACGCCGAGGCGTTCCTCCGTGACGCCGGTCGGGGCGGGCGGCTGGCGTTGGCCACCACCGATGTGGGGTCAGTCGGCGCTGAGCGGCCCTTCTGGTTGGCGATCGATCTTGACGGCACATCGCTCGAACAGGCCCTCGACGCGATCTGACGCTCGGCGTGACGCGACGGGTGCATTCGCGTCGTGCGGCACGTCCTTGCGGATCAGGCGATCGGTAGCTCGGTTTTCGCTTTACGATCTTCACGGCAAGTTGTGATGTGAGGGTCTGGACGCGGTGGAGCACCGCCCCACCGATCTGGGCACGGCAGGGGTGCCGCCACCGCTGTTCGCCGGCTCTGACGACCCTGAGCGACCCGCATCAACGCCTCCGCCTTCAGCAACGACGGGTCCCGCGGGTGGTGGACCACAACGGTGGTCGATCACACACCAGGAAGCGATCTGGTGTGTTCCGTCGACGGGTCGTGCAGAATCGACCGATGATCCTCTACGTCGACAACGAACACGCCTCGACGTTCGAGCGGGCAGGCGAGTGGCTTCTCGCTGCCCGCACCCGAGTCACCTATCGACTCGGTGACCTGGCCGGCGATGTTTGTCTTCTTGCCCGATACGGCGACGTCGACCCCGACCTGATCGAGCGGCACGGAATCCGGGCGGTATTCATCTCTGGTCATGGCGCACCACCCGAGGTGTACGACGAACGCGAGCGCGAAGGCCTACGCGAGATCATTCGCCGGAGGGACCTTCCCGTCTTTGGATTCTGCGGCGGGTTACAGTTCATTGCTGACGCCCTTGGCGTGGCGCCGGTTCGCATGGGCCGATTGCCAGACGGTGCCGACGACCTGCACCCCGACTACGAGTCTGGCTGGATCACCGAGCTCGGCTATGAGCCGGTCCGGCTGGTCGGTGACCACCCGTTGCACGACGGACTCAGCGCCACCCCCGTCTTCCGTCATGCGCACTCGTACCACCTGCCACGACTGCCCGACGGGTTTGTGCGGCTCGCCGAGACCGACCCGTGCCCGATCCAGCTTGCGGCGCACGAGGAACGGCCGCTCGCCGGCGCTCAGTTTCACCCCGAGTACTGGACCGCCGACAAACCCGACGGTGAACGCCTCATCCACAACTTCCTGCAATGGGCCGGGGTGACCTCGTGACGGCAGCGCTCGACACGGACCGACATCCGCTCACCGACTCCGCCTATCAGGCTTCCTGTCGTGAACGGTTTGACAACGACGGAGCGCTCGTGCTGGACGGGCTCGTGCCCGCCTCGGTCATCGACGAGATCATTGCCGAGGCAGCACCAAGGATCGACGAGGCGTTCTTTGCCGACTCGACCCACAACGTCTACCTGACCGACCCAGACCCGACCCTCGCCAACGACCATGCGTTCAACCGGCAGGTGGTCAGCAGCAAGGGGCTCATCGCCGATGACCAGGTTCCGTCTGACTCGCCGCTACGCACCATCTACGCCGATCCCGACCTGCGGGGATTCCTCTGCGCCGTGCTTAGCATCGAGTCGATCCATGCCTACGACGACCCGCTCTCGTCGATCAATGTCCACTTCGCCCCGCACGGTGCGGAGCTCGGCTGGCACTTCGACAACTCGTTGTTTGCAGTGACGCTGCTCCTTCAAGCCCCGCAGGCTGGTGGCGTCTTCGAGTACGTCCTGGCTGCCCGTGCCTCGGGGCGCATGGAGCAGGGGTACGAGACCGTCGATGCTGTGCTCGATGGCATCCACCATGTCGAGACGCTCACGTTCGCTCCGGGGGATCTGGTGTTGTTCCGGGGCCGCGACGCACTCCACCGAGTCACACCGACGATCGGCGAAGTCACTCGACTGCTCGTCGTTTTTGCCTTCAACGACAAACCGGGGGTGCAGCTCTCCGACTCAGCCCTGGCGACCTTCTACGGCCGCCACGGCTGAACCCGCGCCGTTTCGTGGTGCCGATCCAATCGATCTGACTACTGTGCTGGTATTCGTCACCGCCTGATTATCCTCCCCGCCGCGCTCGTGCTCTTTACTGCTGCCTGCGGCAGTTCGGACGACAACACTGCCGAAGCCGAATCTTCGCCTGTCGATACCACGACGACCGAGCAGAGCAACACTGCTGACGCCGAGTACATGCCGGAAAATGAAATCGGCGTCAACGCAGAGGAAGACTCGGAGCCGGTCGTCGAGGCGACGCCAGAGTTCGATTTCAGTGCGGCCGAACCGATCGTCTCCGGCTTCATCGATACAGCCGGGCTCAACGGTGCAGCACTCACGATCGTGCATCGAGATCACGGAGTCATCTACGAGAACTTCTGGGGGGTCTACGACGAGAACCGCATCTCGCTGCTTGCATCGTCGTCGAAAATGGTGGTCGCCGGCGTGCTGCTCCACCTAGAGGACCAGGGGCTGCTCGACATCAACGCGCCAGTCGCTGATGTCGCCGAATGGGGTGTGGACAATCCTGGCATCACTCCCGCCCAGCTGTTGTCGAACAGCTCCGGCTTGATCGGGCTCCTGCAGAACCTGGCCTACGGCCCCTACGCGTGCCAGTGGGACTACAAGCAGAACTTGCAGGACTGTGCCGCACAGATCATGACGACGCGTGACGACGACGCCGACATCATCGCTCCCGACACCGGCTTCAACTACGGCGGAGCCCAGTGGCAGGTCGCCGGGGCGGTGGCCGAAGCAGCGTCGGGCAAGACATGGGCCGAGCTGATCGACGAGATCTACGTCCAGCCGTGCGGACTCGAGACGTTCGGATTCAACAGTCACTTTCTCCAGATCGAGGGCGCCGGTTTCGATTATCCGCCCGGGTTCGACAGCGACCCCAGCCAGCTCGCCGACACCGCCAACCCCAATCTCGAGGGCGGTGCCTACTCCAACAGTCGCGACTACGCCCGACTGCTGCTCATGCATCTGCAGGACGGCAGGTGCGGCGACACCCAGATCCTCACCCAGGAGTCGCTTGCGACCATGCACGCCGACCGCATCGCCGCGGCCTACGGCGGCGACGCCTACAGCTCCGCCACGGGGTACGGGATGGGCTGGTGGGTCGACCGTGAGTCAGGTCGCATCAGCGACGGTGGTGCATTCGGATCGACTCCGTGGCTCGACCTTCCCGACGGCTACGGCGTGCACCTGCTCACCGAGTCGAACAGCGGGACCTCGAACCAGCTCGCCGGCCTGCTCTACGACGTGATCGACGACGCCGTCGCCACAGGAGTCGGCTAGGCGTCTGCCGGGACCTCACCCAGTTCGGCCCGCAGGTTGGCTACGAGGGCGGCGGCGACGTCAGAGGTGGCGCCCTTCGAGACTCGGGCGACATTCACGACGGTGGGCGGAGCGCCAAGACCCGCCGCCCGTGGCCACTCGATCACGTCGTCGGTGACCGAGATGCTCGAGAGAAGGGCCACCCCGATACCTGCCCGGACGGCCGTGAGCACGCTGGCGGTGGACGGACCAGAAAAGGCGACCCGATGACGGACGCCAGCCTCGTTCAGCGCCGACTCCGCCAGCGGCCGGTAGAAGCCGTCCTCCCCGAACGTGATGAGCGGGACCTCACCCTCGTCGTGTGTCCACTCGGTCGACGACACCCAAAGCAGCTTGTCGTGCCAGAGGATCCCGTCGCGTGACTTCACCTGATGGGGGAGCAGCTGGATCACGGCGACCTCGAGCTGGTTCCGGTCGATCATCGTCTCGAGCGTGGCGCTGCGGTCGACATGGAAGTCGAGGACGGTGGCGGGATGGATGCGGTTGAAGCGGCCGCAGACCTCGTTCATGCACTTGGCGCTGGCCTCTTCGGTGGTGCCGAGGCGGACCTTGCCGACCAGTTCGGTGCTGCTGAGGCGGGCGACGGCTTCGTCGTGGGTGTCGATGATCGTGCGGCCGTAGTCAAGTAACTCTCGGCCGTCACGGGTCGGGGAGAGGGTCCGGCCCTCGCGAACGAGAAGATCACGACCCACGCGCTCCTCGAGGCGCTTGATTTTCCAGCTGACGGCGGACTGGCTGACGCCGAGTGCATCGGCTGCGGCGGTCATCGAGCCGAGGTCGAGTACGGCGGCGAAGGTGCGAAGTGATTCCACGTCGAGCTGCATGATCTCAGGGTAGTAATGCATGACGAGAATTGGTGAAAAGTAGAAGTGTCGCCTGATTGTGTCATGCAACTACGGAGCGCATACTTCGACAATGAGCTCCCCCCAGAACCCCGTCCTTACCCAGGCGGCCCTCCGCGCTGCGACCGGCCCCGGCCTCCAGTTCGCCGGTGTCACCGACAAACTGCTGCGCCAGTTGACGCGTCCCGCCGCCCGCTGACCACCACCCACGACCGAGAGGATCCGGCCATGCCGGAGCGCTCACCTCATCCTTGCGAGGGGTTCGGCCCGACTCATCTTCGGCGGTGAGAATCTCCAACGTGCCGGCGCTCTCCATCCTCGCTGCAGCCACCCGGCGTTGACATCTCGCAACCCTCCTCCCGGGTTCGTGTCATCGAGATGCTCATCGGTGCCGGGCGGTTTCGCCCCTGCCTTCACCGATGCCGCCGAGAATTGCCTAAGGTCCTGGCATGGTCGACGCCATGTTCGAACGCGACGGCATGCGGGTGCGCCCCGGACCACTCTGCACCGGCCCATGGGACCCGAACTCAATGCACGGCGGCCCCCCGACGGTGCTGTCCGGTCGCTATCTCGCCGAATACGGTGCCGGTGACGCCTTCCATCTGGCCCGCCTCACCGTGGAACTCGTCCGACCGGTTCCGCTCGTGCCGCTCACCGTCAAGATCCGCGAAACGCGCCCCGGGCGCCGGATCCAACTGCTTGATCTCGTGCTCTGCGACGAGCAGGACACCGAACTCGTCTACGCCCGAGCAATGCGGATCGTCCGCGGAGACAATGGCCTTGACGAGTCGCTGCTCGACATGCCGGGTCCGGTCGCTGTCGCAGGCCCTGACGATTCGACCCAGTACGAGCACGGCTATCCGCTATCCGCAGGCGGGTTCTACATGGACGCCTTCGACATTCGCTCCGTCGATGGCCGATCGTTTGGCGCCGCAGGCCCGTCTGCAGCATGGTTCCGACTCCTCGCTCCGGTCTTCGCCGGCGAGCCGATCACCCCGCTCGATCGGGTGCTCGCCATGGCCGACTTCGGCAATGGCATCAGCAACATCATCGAGATGGGACAACAGCTTTACATCAACCCCGATCTGACCGTGAACCTGCACCGCCTGCCGCGAGGTGAGTGGCTCTTGAGCGATGCCGTCACCCACTTACGAGCCGATGGATACGGCACCGCCACTGCGGCCCTGGCCGACGCCGACGGCGTGCTCGGGATCGCCAACCAGTCACTGCTCGTGGTGCCCGCCTCGTGAAGTACAGCCTCGGGCTGGTGCTGATCGGCCACATGGGCGGACCGTTCTTCGCGCTCGCCGAGGGCCAGCGGCCGTTCATCGAACGGCTGCGATCGCTGACGTGACCATGGCTGAACAGATGTCACTGTCGGGGATCTGGGCCGTCGTGTTCGACAAGGACGGGACGTGGACCGGCGTCCATCGGACCTGGGGTCCGGCGATGGCCGGGGCGTTGCGCGATCTGGTCGATGATCCGACTCTCCGAGCCGAGGCTGCCGCAGCGATCGGCGTGGATCTCGACACTCACGAACTCTCCGTCTCCGCCCCGATCATCGCGGCGAGCAATGACCAGCCCGTCGCGCTTCTCGCCCCGATCCTCGAGGTTGAACCCGAGCGGTTCCTCCCGATCTTCGAGGAGCGGCTGTTTGCGCACGCCGATGGCACGGTCAGACCTCTGCCGGGGGGTGGTCGACGCGCTCGATGCGCTCGCCCTGGTGGGCTGTTGGATCGGGCTCGCCACCAACGACGCCGAGATGTCAGCGCGCGTGCGACACTCTTCGGACCATGGACGCAACCCACGGACTCGACCTGACCGGTGCCATCGAGATCGTCACCTGCCACGCCGAGGGCGAGGTCGGTGACGTCATCGTCGGCGGTGTCGAACCGCCACCCGGGGCAACACTCTGGGAACAAGCGCGCTGGATCGATCAGGACGAGACGCTGCGGAACCTCGTGCTGAATGAGCCCCGGGGTGGCGTCTTTCGTCACGTGAACCTGCTCGTCCCGTCGCGACTGCCCGACGTCGACTGGGGTTTCATCATCATGGAGCCGTGCCATACCCCGCCGATGTCCGGGAGTAACTCCATGTGCGTCGCAACGGTGCTGCTCGAAACCGGCCGGGTGTCGATGGTCGAGCCGATCACCCGGTTCACGATGGAAGCGCCCGGCGGCATCGTGTCGGTCGAGGCCGAATGCCGTGATGGGAAGGCTGAACAGATCCGGGTGGTCAACCTCCCGTCGTTCGCTGATCGGCTCGACACGACCCTCGACGTGCCCGGAATCGGGCCGACTCGGGTCGACACGGCCTTCGGGGGCGACAGCTTCGTGCTCGTCGACGCTGCGGACCTCGGCCTGGCTGTGGAACCAGGTGCGGCTGCCGAACTCGCTGAGATCGGCGCACTCGTCACCGCTGCCGCCAACGAGCAACTTGGCTTCTCGCACCCGCAGTACCCGGAGTGGACTCATCTCTCCTTCTGTCAGATCGCCGGGCCCCTCGAGCGCACGCCGGACGGCTTCGCGCTGCAGAGCACGTCCGTGATCGACCCCGGCAAACTCGACCGTTCGCCGACCGGCACCGGCGTCTCGGCCCGCCTCGCCGTGCTCCACGCCCGAGGCCTCGCTTCAGTGGGCGACCGGCTCACGATGCGATCGGTGATCGGATCGACGTTCGTCGGCTCGATCGATCGTGTGCTCGGTGACCTAGGCGACGGCCGGCCCGCAGTGTTGCCGTCGATTCGCGGACGGGCATGGATCACCGGCGTCACGCACCACCTGGTCGACCCCACCGACCCGTGGCCCACCGGCTACCGAGTCGCCGACACCTGGCCAGGGGCGTAGGGTCGGCCGCCATGCCCCAACCCTTCCGTTTCGGACTCCAGACCCACGGCCCCATCGAGGGAATGTCGTGGACCGAAACCGCCAAGTACGCCGAGCAACAGGGCTACTCGTCGATCATGTTGCCCGACCACTTCCACGGCCAGTACGGCCCGATGACGGCGCTCGCCGCAGCCGCAGCGGTCACCACCGAGATCAAGGTGGGGGCGCTCGTCTTCGGCAACGACTACCGGCACCCGGTGATGCTCGCCAAGGAGATGGCGACACTCGACCACATCGCAGAAGGGCGGGTCGAGTTCGGTCTCGGGGCGGGCTGGATGCGCACAGACTACGACGAGTCAGGCATGCCCTACGACCGTCCGGGTGTTCGGATCGATCGCATGATCGAGAGCCTGCAGATCATCAAGCGCTCCTGGCAGGAGGGATCGTTTGACTTCGCCGGCGATCACTACCAGATCGCCGACTACGACGGGCTACCCCTGCCGTACACGCCCGGCGGCCCGCCGGTGATCATCGGCGGTGGTGGCCCCCGCATGCTGGGCCTTGCCGCCGAACACGCCGACATCGTCGCCATCACGGCGAACCTCCGAGCTGGAGCCGTTGGTGAGGACGCAATCGCGGACTCGATGCCCGAGGCCTACGATCGCAAGATTGCTCGGGTCAAAGAGGTCGCTGGCGAGCGCTTTGGCTCGATGGAGATCAACTCGCTTGCGATGAACACGTCGATCACCGACGACCGCGACGGCGCACTCGAGTTCTTCGCCCAAATCTTCAACGCACCGAAAGAAGTCGTTGCCCAGTCGCCGGCCCTCATTACCGGTTCAGTTGGCGAGATCGTTGAGACACTTCAGGAACGACGCGACCGCTGGGGCTTCAACTATGTGGTCGTTCAGCAGAACGGCGGTCAGGGCATGGAACAGTTCGGGGAGGTCATCGCCGCCCTTGCCGGGACCTGACGCCTACCGGGGAGCACTGCCCAGCTGGAGACGCTGCGGCTCGGGGCGGGAAACCCGAATCACCACCAGATCGGTCGGCTCCTGATCTTCTGCTTGCGGGAGCGGGCCGATCCGTCGTCGTCGACCAACCTGCTGGATCAAAAGCCGTGAACCATCGGGCCCTTCGGCGATGCCCTTCGCTCGAACGGTGTCGTCGGGCAGGTCGTCGAGCAGCACATGTAATGCGGTGCTCGTGATGGGGCGGGGGAGCGGCACGATCTCGGTGCGGTGGGGGTCGAGCAGCGATGGCGGTGGTGTCGCCGTGGCGTCGTGTTCGCGACGAGTGCCGAGATCGAGCAGGGTCGAACCCAAGGATCCGTCGAGATCATCGACGACGGGCACGTCGGGTGCATGGTTTGCCACGGCGGCTCGCACGGCGTCGAGCTCGTCGGCGGTGACGAGCTCACTTTTGGAGATGATCACCAGATCTGCCGGCTCGAGTTGTCGCGACAGAAGGGGGCGGGTGCGCTCGTCGGCGAGCCGCTCACGGAAGTTCGTGGCGTCGGCCAGAACAACCACACCATCGAGACGGAACCCATCACTCTCGGCCCAGGGCATGACTTGTGCGGGGTCAGCGACGCCGCTGAGCTCGATCACCACGTGATCCGGTGGTGTGGGTCGGCGGCGCATGTCGGCAAGCGTGGTTCCGAGGCTCTCCGAGATGGAGCAGCACACGCATCCGTCGGTGAGCTCGATCGTGTCGGCAGAACGCCGCCGGAGAAGTGCAGCGTCAATGTTGATCTCGCCGACGTCGTTGACCAACACGGCAATCGGGCGGTCGGTGCGACGCAGCAGATCGTTCAGGAGCGTCGTCTTTCCGCTGCCGAGATACCCGCCGAGGAGGGTCATCGGTACCCGACGTCCGTCCCACGGCGCGACGCCCTCGTCGAACAGATCGTCGATCTCGTGGGCGGACATGGGGGCACGATAGTTCGATCTACCGAGACCGGCGCCCTAGCCTCTCCGACATGACGGACACCGCCGACCAGGTCTTCTTCAATCCACTTGAGCCCGGGTACATCGAGAACCCGTGGCCCCACCTGGCGGAGGTGCGCGCTGCGGATCCGGTTCACCACCTGCTGACGGGTCAGTGGGGTCTCTTCCGCTACGACGACGTCTTCACAGTCCTGCGCGATCCCGAACTCAGTGTCGACGATGCCAACGCCGACCTCACCATGCTCGACCGCAGCCGGTTGCTGGAGGAGCTCGACGAGCTCGAGCCGAGCCGATCGATCCTGGGTATCGACCCGCCCGACCACACCCGGTTACGGCGTCTCGTCAGCAAGGCGTTCACACCCCGAACGATTCAGGCTCTTCGCCCGCGGGTTCAGGAGATGGTCGACGAGATGCTCGACCAGATGGCGGCCAATGGCCACGCCGACGTGGTCGATCGGCTTGCGTTCCCGCTGCCCTTCGATGTCATCGCCGAAATGCTGGGTATGCCGGATTCCGACAAGGAATCGATCAAGGTTTGGTCCGGTGACCTGGTGAAGACCCTCGACCCGGTGCTGACCGACGAAGAGATCCTCGCTGCCCGCAGTTCGGCCGAAAAGATGAACGCCCTCATCGATGAGATCATCGAATGGAAGACGGCGAACCCCGCCAACGATCTCCTTACTGCCATGATCGACGCTGAGGACGGTGGCGACCGCATGTCGAAGAAGGAATTGCGTGACCAGGTCCAGCTCCTCTTCGTCGCTGGGCACGAAACCACGGTCAATCTCATCGGCACCGGCCTGTACGAGCTCCTCAAACACCCCGATCAGCTTGCGATCATCTGCGACCACGGGATGCCGGCATCTGCGATCGACGAACTCCTTCGGTGGGTGACGCCGGTGCAGATCAGCCGCCGTGTCGCGACGGCAGACCTTGCTTTGCGAGGCAGGCAGATTCCGAAAGGCACCTTCGTGCTCACCTCGCTCGCTGCTGCGAACCACGACCCCGACTTCTGGGGCGACACCGCCGAGATCCTCGACCTCCACCGAGAGAATGCCGGACAGCACGTCTCGTTCGGGTCCGGCGTGCACTACTGCCTTGGTGCGTCGCTAGCGAAGCTTGAAGCTGAGGTGGCGATCGGGTCGTTTGTGAAGAGGTTCGGTCAGGTCGACATCGTCGGTGAGCCGACCTGGAACGGCCGCATCAACCTTCGCGGTCTCGAGTCGTTGGTCGTTGACCTGACGTGAGGTCGAGCCCCTCGTAGGGGTCGGGGTACGGCACCGGGTTCTGCCAGTCCTCGATCATGCGCTCCTGCATCGGCACCGGGATGTTGTGGCGTGTCGCGTCGCGATGCGAGATGTGGATGCTCGGCGGGATCCGTGGTTCGAATGAACGCTGATATGCGTCGGCACCTTCCTCCATCTGCTTCCAGCCGTTGGAGAACA
>PBTQ01000017.1 GCA_002729125.1 Acidimicrobiaceae bacterium
CCGATCGCTCGCTTGAGTTCGCCGGGGGTGCCCTCGGCGACGATCCGTCCTGCGTTGATTATGCCGACCCGGTCAGCAAGCTCGTCGGCTTCCTCCAGGTACTGGGTGGTGAGAAACAAGGTGAGACCGAACTCGCGGTTGAGCCGACGGACCTCTTCCCAGACGCGGATGCGACTCGGGGGATCGAGTCCGGTGGTTGGTTCGTCAAGGAAGAGCACCGATGGGTTGTGCATCAACGCGGCCGCAAGGTCGAGCCGTCGTGCCATGCCGCCCGAATAGGACGAGACCAATTGATCGAGCGCCCGCATTTCGAGGATCGGCGCCAGTTGCTTGATGCGGTCGGCGATCTCGGAGCGGCTGAGACCGAACAGTCGTCCCTGGGTTGCAAGAGTCTCCCGTCCGGTCATGTTCTCGTCAAGACCCGTCTCTTGGAGCGCAACACCGATCGAGAACCGCACACCGTCGGCTTCGGCCACCACGTCGAGTCCGCCCACCCAGGCTCGCCCTCCGGTGGGTTCGAGCAGGGTGGTGAGCATCCGGACCACCGTGGATTTCCCGGCGCCGTTGGGGCCGAGAAAACCGTAGATCTCGCCAGATCGGACTTCGAGATCGATGCCGTCGACCGCCGTGAAGTCGCCGAAGGTGCGATGCAAGCCCTCGGTTCTTACGGCTGCAGCATGGGGGGTGCTCATAGTGGACAACCTAGCGGTGAAGGGAAACATGGCATCCGGGAATCGTCGTGACGCCTGGTGGGTTGACGTATCTACACCCGTCGTTCCCCCCTGACCTGGAGTGTGTCATGTCCGGATCCACCATCAACGCCGTCGAGTTCTACTGGCGCCCCGGCTGCGGCTTCTGTGCCCGACTCGACCGCACGCTCGAGAACGCGGGCATCCCGATGGTGAAACACAACATCTGGGAGGACCCGGCCGACGCAGTGGTCGTGCGTTCCTACGCCAACGGCAACGAGACGGTCCCGACCATTGTTATCGACGGTATCGGCATGGTGAACCCGAGCGCCGATGAAGTCATCACGGTGCTCTCGTCGAAGGCCCCGCACCTCGTTCCCGAGGGCTGGGAGCCCCCGCGACCAAGTCGTCTGGATCAGGCTGCCCGCCGACTCCTTAGGGACTGATCGTCGCCACAGCACTGACGACTGCCCCTATTCGAGGAAACGACCGCACTCCGGCCACGGCTGCGGGCCGCGCCGGGCGTACAGCTCGCGGGCGCGGGCATCCTGCTCCTCCGGTGGTGCCGCAGCGGGGTCGCCAGTGCCGCCGACGGTTTGCCAGGTCGGGTAGTCGAACTGGTACGCGCCTCGGTACTTGCCGCTCGGAGAAATCGCCTCGTAGTTGTGGGTCGACTCGCAGAAGCGGAGCTGTTCCCACCTGTCGTTAGGCGCGATACCCCAGGCACCCTCCTCAATGGCGATGACCGCCCGATCCCACGCCTCGGCGAGCGGCATAACCTCGTCGACTGCATCGTCGCGGTCGGCAAGGAGGGCCAACTCGGTTTCGAGCACGGTGATTTCGATACGGAGCGCCTCGGCGAGGGCGATGCTCTCGAGCACCTCACTGTCGGCCTGCTCTCGCAACGTGCGAAGCCGGTCCACGGCGACCCGTGACGAGCCGGCATGAGAACGCACCAAGTACTGGCGCCACGAGAAATCGCTCGCGTCCTGAACCGCCGCAAGGTACTCCAGCGTGTCGACTTCACCGCCGGTGATGAAGGCCTCAACAGCGAGTCGGCGCAGGTTCGTCGTGGTGGCCTCGATCTCCGCAGCCAGCCGGCGCTGGGTGTCGTCAAGTTCGTCTCGGCGGAACATCACCTCGAACAATTCGCCTTCGGCCGACGCCCTCTCGGCGAGCGCAGCGGCTCGCAACTCGGCGACCTCGGCCTGCTCGGTGCGCAAGTCGTCGCCGGCGGGAATGTCGCCGCGCAGATCGTCGATGGACTGGGCAGAGGCACCGAGTGCCTGTGTGGCCGCCACGACGGCGAGCACGGCGATGAGTGCGAGCAAGCGCCGCAGTTGGGCGAATCCCAACGGCAAGGCGAGGTCCTCCGGACGCGCCTCACCGACCGCTGAGCCGGATCGAATGTCCGTCGCTGGGGTGGTGAGTCCGGTCATCTGCGTTCGGGAAACCCATGGCGAGTGGTGCATGCGGCTGCCGACGCGAATGCGTCAGACGATCCTCCACCCGTCGGACGAGCAATCTAGCCAGGCGCCGGACGATTCAAAAGGCGAGCGACGGACCTACAGTCCGAGCATGGCCGATCACCCCTACGACGCCATCCTCCTTGTGAGTTTCGGCGGACCCGAAGGACCCGACGACGTGATCCCCTTCCTGGAGAACGTCACTCGCGGTCGTGGCATCCCCCGCGAACGACTCGCCCAGGTCGGTGAGCATTACGCCCACTTCGGCGGGGTGAGCCCGATCAACGAGCAGTGCCGGCGCCAACGAGTCGCCCTTGAGATGGCCCTCGCCGACGCAGGTATGAGCCTCCCCGTCTACTGGGGCAATCGCAACTGGGATCCCTATCTCAGCAACGAAATCGAACGGATGGCTGAGGACGGTGTGAACCGCGCGCTTGCCGTCTTCACGTCTGCGTATTCGTCCTACTCGGGCTGTCGTCAATACCGCGAGAACATCATCGCTGCCTGCGACGAGGTTGCAGAGCGTCGACCCGAACTGACCATCCCGGACATCGACAAGGTTAGGGCCTACTACGACCACCCAGGCTTCATCGAGTCGTACGCCGAGGCGACCCGCACCGCCGTCGACGAACTCGGTGAGGACGCACGACCAACACTGGTGTTCACCGCACACTCGATCCCGATGTCGATGGCGTCGACCTCCGACTACGAGGCTCAACTCGCCGAAGCGGCCCGCCTCGTCGCCGAACGGGTCGCTGATCCGGCCCCGCCGCACACCTTCGTGTGGCAGAGCCGATCGGGCCCACCCCAGATCCCCTGGCTCGAGCCCGACGTCAACGACGAGATCCGTCGGCTCGCCGACACCGGGGTCGAGTCGATCGTGATCGTGCCGGTCGGGTTCGTCAGCGACCACATCGAGGTGATGTGGGATCTCGATGCAGAAGCGGCGGCCACCGCTGCCGACGCGGGAGTCTCGTTCGCCCGCGCCGTGGCACCCGGAACCGAGCCTGTGGACGCCTTCGTTGCAATGTGGGTCGACCTCGTGCGCGAACGCATCGAGGCCGAGCGCGGCGGTTCACCGGCCCGAGCGGCGCTAGGAACACTCGAGGTTCGCCCCGACGTGTGTCGAGTGGGCTGCTGCCCTGCCCCTCAGCGGCCCCCAGGTCGGCCTGGCGGACTTCGCAGTCGACCCACCTGATCACGCGCTTCGCGCAATAACACGCGCGCTTCGCGCGCTGAATCGCGCGAAGCGCGCGAGAGTCCAACATCACTCGCGCTGCATTTCGTATCATCGGGCCCACGCCACGGGCGGGCGTTTCCGAAGGATGCTTCGGCACCTCGGTGGTCCTCCCCGGCGTGATCCAGGAAGCTCGGGGAGGGGCGACGAGGTGAACCACGCGAGGATCGCCGCCGAAGCACTGCGCTACCGGCTTGACCTCGTGCGCAAGCCACTCGTGAACATCACCGACTGGGACATCGAAACCATGGCGAGCGTGAGCGTCGCCGCAGCAGACCCCGGCGTCGATGGGGCCATCCGACGCATCGCCACGGCATGGGTTCGGGCCGGGCTGCCCGAGGAAGGACTCTGCAAGCCTTGGGCATGCCCGGAGGCTCGAGCCCTGTTCGAGGCCAATCCCCACCTCGTCGACGCGCTCGACGACATCGTGCGGGTAGCGACGCGCTCCCAGGCCGCCTGAGTCGCGACGGTCGCCCGGACGCGACCTCCACATGCGCGGCGACCGGCCGCTACCGTGGCCGCCGTGCCAGTCGTTGCGGTCGTCAATCAAAAAGGCGGGGTCGGCAAGACCACGATCGCGCTCGGACTCGCAGCCAGCGCCTGGTCACAAGGAGTCGACACCCTCGTGATCGACCTTGACCCGCAGGGCAATGCCACGACCGGGCTGGGAGTTTGGGAACCGCCGTTCTCCGTCGACCACGCCCTCGCCGAGGAGCGGGCCGGCGCGGTCGCCGGGCTCCGACTGACCAGCAGCTGGCCCACCGAGCCTGGTTCCGTCCGACCACCGTCGGTTGTCGCCGCCACGCCGGCGCTCGCCTTGCGCGAATCTCAGCTCCTCATGGACCCGATCGGCGCGAACGACCGCTTGGCGGTGGCCCTCCAGGGGGTGTCCCACGAGTTGGTCATCATCGACTGTCCGCCCTCGCTGGGACTCCTCACCGTCAACGGCCTCTTCGCCGCCGACCGGGCACTCATCGTCACCGAACCGAGCGCCTGGTCCTCCGACGGCGTCGGTCAGATCATGCGCACGGTCGACCGCATCGCTGCCCGGCGGGGCACTGACGGGCTCCGACTCGCCGGCATCGCCGTGAACCGACTCGGCCGAACACGCGATGCCAAGTACTGGGACCAACAACTGCGCGACGAACACGGTGACCTCGTGCTGCCACCGGTGCACCTTCGCGCTGCGATTCCCGAGTCATCGGCGGCGTCGCTGCCGATCCATGCGCTGGGGCCGCGACCCGGCGCCGCAGAAGCCGCGACTGAGATCGACACACTGTTCGACGCGGTCGTGCCCGACATCGCCGATCGTCGAGCCGACCTACACTGACAACGCCATGGCTTACGACCCCCAGGCGAACCGACGCCGACCCAAGCCCACCGAGAAGGACCCGGCTCCCGTCGATGCCCTGCTCGGCGACGAACCGACGGGGCCTGCCGTCGCGCCGGCCGTCGAGGACCCCCCGCCTGCCCCTGGAGTCACGCCAACACCAGCCGATCCCGTGCCGGACTCGTGGGTGCTCAGTACGAGCATGGGCGCAGCTATCGGGGCGATTATCGGCCTCGTGACGCTTCGATGGCTGTGGCAGCGCAGCCGCCGCTCGAGCGTCGCTGAGTGATCAGCTGATCATCCATTCGGCGCGCCGCAATGCAGCGCGGCGTCGTCGGCGTCCTTCTTGGCCTGACGCTTCGCGACCTCCTTGGTGCCTTCGGGGCACCGGTCGACGTAGGGGCACCAGCCACACAACGGCCCCGTTCGCGGTTCGAACTCGTCGGTGTCGCACGCCATGTTGATCGCTGCCCAGGTGCCGGCGAGCTTGCCGACAACACTGTCAATCTCCTCGCGGGTGACCGGGATGCCGACGGGCCGCTGGCCGAGATACAGCAGCCGGGCATGCACCGGCATCTCCCCCGTGGCCTGCTCGACCGCAGCGGCGTAGAGCAGCACCTGATCGAGACGCCCACGGCGGAACCGGGCCGACGGAGCCTTCCCGGACTTGTAGTCGGTGACGACGAGCCCGTCACCATCCTCATCGAGACGATCGACGATGCCGCGAAACGGGACACCGCCCAAGTCGGCTTCGACGTCGTGCTCCGTGGCTCGAACTTCGACGGCTTTCGGATCCTCGAGCGCCCAGAGACCCTCGATGGCCTGCCAGGCCTTCCACCGGAAGTGCTTGCCACCGGCCTCGTCGAAGCCGAGGGCCCGGAAATCAGGATCGGCCTCGATTCCAGGCCACTCGGCGCGGGCAATGACCTTGGCAACCTCCACCGTGCGCTCATAAGAGTCGCGCTGCATGAGCAACTCGAGCACACGATGGGCGAACGAACCCGCAAGGGCCGCCTCACCCGGCGGATCCGGGAGGCGCTCGACATAGCGCATACGCCAACGGCGAGGGCACTGCTCGAACGTGCCAGCGCCCGACGGCGACAAGCGCCGCGGCGGAGTTGGTACTGCCCGCTCGGAACTGTCGCTCACAGGGTCCATGCCGTCGTTCTACCGCACTGGTGTGACACGGGCACGCTTCCCCACCTACCGTCTGAGCCATGAAGACACGTGCAGCTGTCGCCTACGAAGTCAACGCCCCGTGGCAGGTCGAGGAGTTCGAGATCAACGACCCTGGCCCCGAGGAGATGCTCGTCAAGATGAGTTTCGCCGGGCTGTGCCACTCCGACGAGCACATCCGAATGGGCGACTTCACCGAAGCGGCCCTCCCGATGGTGTGCGGCCACGAGGGAGCCGGAGTCGTCGAGGCGGTCGGTGACCGCGTGCGGGGCTTCAAACCCGGTGACCATGTCGCCGCCTCGTTCATCCCGTCGTGTGGCCGCTGCCCTTCCTGCGCGAGCGGCATGCAGTACCTCTGCGACAACGGCGCGGAGATCATGGCCGGCAGCAACAAGTTCTTGGGCGAACGCGGCCCGGTAAAGGCCATGTCGGGCATCGGCACCTTCTCTGAATACGCCGTCGTCCACGAAGACTCTGTCGTCCCGGTCGGCGACTGGTACCCCCTCGAAGCGGTCTCGCTGTGCTCGTGTGGCGTCGCCACCGGCTGGGGGTCGGCCGTCAACGTCGCCAATGTCTCCGCCGGCGACACCGTGGTCGTGGTCGGCACCGGCGGTATCGGAGTCAATGCCGTCCAGGGCGCGGCGATGGCCGGGGCAGCCAACGTCATCGCCGTTGACCCGATCGAGATGAAGCGTGAATTCGCGCAGACGATGGGAGCCACCCACGCCGTCGCCTCGATCGAGGAGGCCACGCCACTCGTGCAGGAGCTGTCCTGGGGGCGCGGCGCCAACCAGGTCATCATCACCGTTGGCGATGCCACCTCCGATCTCTTCGCCCCAGCGATGGGCATGGTGGGCAAGGGAGGCAGCCTGACCCTCACTTCGCTGAGCGATATGATGCAAAACGACATCAGTCTAAACACTGTCGATTTCGCCATGAGTGGCAAGCACCTGCACGGCTCGGTCTACGGCTACTGCAACCCGCGCGCCGACATCCCGAAGCTCCTGCGGCTCTATGACCAGGGAAAGCTTAAGCTCGACGAACTCGTCACGCAGAAGTACGCCCTCGAGGACATCAACGAGGGCTACCGGGCACTCCACGACGGCGAGATCATTCGAGGTCTCATCGACTTCTCCCTCTAGCCGGCGCTGAAACAGGCGGTAAGCCGGCAGCGAAACGGACGACGGCGACTACCCTGCGCATCATGGGACGCATCCGAAACACCATCGAACTGGCCAAGACCTCCTGGGGCGTGCTCCAGAAGGACCGTGAACTGGTCGTCCTCCCCGTCCTCAGCTTCCTCGGCGCAGCAATCGTGCTCGCCATCTTCGTCATCCCAGGCATCATGGCGCTCCCCGAGGAAAGCGCGAGCTCGGCGGCTGCGGGCGAGGAACAGGCCCTTCCCGCCCTGTCGTTGATTCTGTTCGTGATCGGCTCGCTCGCCGCCACGGTCGTCAGCGTCTTCTTCACAGGAGCCCTCGTCGCCGGCGCCCACGAGCGCATGAGTGGCGGTGATCCGACCGTCGGCAGCGCTATCAGCCGCGCCACCCAGCGGATTCCCGGCCTCGTGCCCTGGGCGCTGCTCGCCGCCACCGTCGGCATGATCATCCAGGCGCTGCGCGAGCGAGCCGGCGCGGTCGGTCAGTTCATCCTTGGCGGCATCGATCTCGCCTGGAACGTGGCGTCGTTTCTCACCATCCCAGCGATCGTGATCGACGACAAGGGACCAATCGACGGCTTCAAGTCGTCGGCCGGCCTCCTCCGTCAGACCTGGGGCGAGAACCTCGCCTCGCAGGTTGGGTTTGGCCTGGTCGGCTTCGTCGCAGTGATCCCCGCGATCGTGCTTATCGCGATCGCCGCCGCGCTGAACGTCACGGCGTTCCTCGTGGTTGCTTTCATCATCGCCGCCGCGTGGATTGCGCTCGTCCTCGCCGTGATCAGCGCTCTCGGTGGCATCTTCAAGGCCGCTCTCTACCTTTACGCCACCCGGGGTCAGGCCCCGGAAGGCTTCGAGGGGGCCAACCTCGGCGGGACCTTCACCCGCCGCTGACGCTCAGACGTCGAGGGTCGAGGTATCGACCAGCGCTGAATTCTTCACAAGGAAGTCGCGCCGAACACCGACATCGTTGCCCATCAGGACATCGAACATCGTCGCCGCGTCTTTCGCCTGCTTGGCATCGTCCATCGTCAGGCGTTTCAGGGTGCGGGTGGCGGGATCGAGTGCACAGTGGCGGAGTTCGTCAACGTTCATCTCGCCGAGGCCCTTGAAGCGCTGCCACTTGATGTTCTCGCGCTTGCGGTTGCCCTTGCAGAGTTCGTCGGTGATGGCCTCGCGCTCTTCGTCGGTGTACACCCGGTAGATCTGATCGCCGACCTTGGTGGTGTAGAGCGGCGGCTGCGCGGCGTACACGTTGCCCGCTTCGAGCATCGGCTTCATGTACTCGTGGATCAAGGTGAGCAGCAGGCAACGGATGTGGCTGCCGTCGACATCGGCATCGCACAGGATCACGATGCGGCCGTAACGGCTGTCGTCGAGGTTGAAGTCGCGGCCAGCGCCGGCGCCAACGGACGTGAACAGGGCCTGGGCCTCGGCGTTGTCGAGTACCTGCTTTTGGCTGGCCTTGGCCGCATTGACCACCTTGCCCCGTAGCGGCAGGATCGCCATGGTCTCGGAGTCACGACCCCGCTTGGCCGGACCGGCGGCGGAGTCGCCCTCAACCAGAATGATCTCGGAGTCAGGGCCGTGCTTGCGACAGTCGGCCAGCTTCTCGGGCATGCCGGTCGAGCCGAGCCTTGCGGCCTTGCGCTTGTTCTCGAGGACCTGCTTGGACGCAACCCGGTTTTGAACCGCGGTGGCGAGCTTGTCGGCGATCGCCTTGACATGGCTGCGTGGACCCCCGCCCGGCTCGAACCACTCCTTGAGCTGCTCGTACGCGATGCGACGCACGATCGACTCGAGCGCAGGCGTGCCGAGCTCCTGCTTGGTCTGACCGCGGAACTGCGGCTCGGGGAAGGTGACCTTGATGGCGACGACGAGGCCTTCCTGAACGTCGTCCTTGACCGCCTTGTGCTTGTCTTCCTTCTTGAGCTTCGCCAGCTTGCGGTTGTCCTTCAAGACGACATTGTTGACCGCCTGCGTGAGCGCCTTGTCGAAGCCAGCCTGATGGGTGCCGCCCTGACTGGTGGGGATCGTGTTGACGAAGGAGACGATCTCGGTGTCGTAGCCACCCGTCCACCGCAGGGCGACATCAACACGGCACTCGCGCTCTACGTCAGTCATCTTGCCGTTGACGGGAACCTTCTCGGTGAACGTGTCGATCCCGCTGCACGTGATGATCTGGTTGACCGGGGCACCGGTCGACAGGTGCTCGACGAGATCGGCGAGCCCGCCGCGGCTCACGAACGAGAACGGCTCACTGAGCCGGGTGCCCTCACCCGCCCCTGACGCGCTGCGCTTGTCGGTGACGGTGACCTTCATGCCGGGCACAAGGAAACAGGCCTGGGTGGCGCGCCGACAGATCTCCTCAACATCGATAACTGCGTCGGGATCGAAAATTTCGAAGTCAGGCCAGAACCGCACCCGCGTGCCGGTCTTGTTCTTCGAGACGCGTTTGGCCTTGACCAGCGCATGGCCCTTCGAGAAGCGGCCGGTGCCGGTCGAACCGTTGGCGAACTGACCTGCAACGCGCTCGTTGAACCCGAGGACGTGCGTGGCGCCGTCGCGATCGACTTCCGCTACGAGCTTCTGCGCGAGTGCGTTGACGACCGAGGCGCCGACCCCGTGCAGACCGCCCGAAGACGAGTAGGCACCACCGCCGAACTTGCCGCCGGCGTGAAGCTCGGTGAACACGACCTCGAGCGCCGAGACCTTCTTCCGGGCGTGCAGGTCGATCGGAATGCCTCGACCGTTGTCGGCGACCTCGATCGACCGGTCGCGATGCAGGGTGATGTCGACCTTGTCGGCGAACCCCGCCGATGCCTCGTCGACGGCATTGTCGATCAGTTCCCAGACGAGGTGCATGAGACCATCGGAGCCGGTGCCGCCGATGTACATGCCCGGGCGCTTGCGAACGGCCTCCAGCCCTTCGAGGGTCTGGATGGCATCGGCGTCGTAGCCCGAGGTGCTGGTCTTCTTCGCAGGCATAAGGCCGAACGTAGCAACGCCGTGTGACGAGGCGGTGGCACCGCCTCGTGCTGACACTCTGTTCAGCCGGGCGCGCCGACGACGACCGTCTTCGAACCGTCGACGCCGTTCATCGCGCACAGCCCGTTCCAGGCCTGCAGGATCGACTGAGCGTCGGTCACGCCTGTGACCTGGCCGTCGTCGTCAACGTTGACGTTGGCGCCGTGGATGGCGAACCACACGTCGGTCTCGACCTCGTTGTCTTCGGGCACGACCAGCGTGTGCACCGAATGGGCCGGCTCGTACAGGTACGAGCCAGGCCGGTTGAGATATTCCGGATATTCCTCATAACCCCACGAGCCCGCCAACGTCAGGGCATAGACGGGCCCTGTGTGGTAGTGCCGCTGCACTCGATACCCCGCCGGGAAGCGGTTCCGAAGAATCCAGATGCCTTGGTTGAGGTCGACGTGGAGCAGCTTGATGCCAAGGTCGCCGGCGAAGACCCAGGGGGTGTCATCCTCACCGAGGTGCAGGGCTTCGGTGAGGCCGTGCATCGGGACCATGGGCTGAGGTGCGGTGTTGGTCATCAGCACACCCTAGGAGGCCGAAGCCTGCGGCTTGGGTTCCTTTGGCAGACCCAACACCATCTCGCCGAGAATGTTGCGCTGGACCTGGCTGGTGCCAGCGTAAATCGTGCCGGCACGGGCGTTGTAGAATGCTCCGAGCCATGAACCCGGGTCGTTCGGTGATCCCGGAGCGTCGGAATGGAAGGCCTTCTTGGCGCTCGGTTCCGCAATCATCGCGTCGGAGCCGATGACATCGAGAGCCAATTCGGTCAGACGCTTGTGGTACTCGGACCAGTAAAGCTTGAACGCCGACTCAGCAGGCCCGGGCTGGGCCCCGCCAAGGAACCGGGTCAGGGTGCCCATGCCGAGATAGCGCATGATCTCGACCTCGATGTAGGTCGAGGCGAGACGGTCGCGCAGGACCGGGTCGGTGTTGGCGCCGGTCTCTTGGGCCTTCGCTGCCAGCTTCTCCCACTCGGCTTTGAACATGATCGGTTGGGTGGCGGCAGCTTCACCGCGCTCGTAGCCGAGCAGGGTCATGGCGACGGCCCAGCCAGCGTTGACCCCACCGATGACGTTGTCCTTGCGGGTGCGGGCATCGGTGAAAAACGTCTCGTTGAACTCGTCGTCGCCGGAGATCATCGTGATCGGACGGACCTCGACCCCGGGCTGCTCCATCGGGCACAAGACAAACGAGATCCCGCGATGCTTCGGGGCGTCGGGGTCAGTGCGGCACAGCACGAAGATCCAGTTGGCGTACTGCCCGGCAGAGGTCCAGATCTTCTGACCGTTGATGACCCACTCGTCACCGTCGAGGACGGCCTTGCAACCAAGCCCGCCGAGGTCGGAGCCAGCGTCGGGCTCCGAGTAGCCCTGGCACCAGACATCCTCGCCGCTGATGATGCGCGGCAGGAAGTGCGCTTTTTGCTCCTCGGTGCCCCAGTGCAAAATCGTGTTACCGACCATCTGGATCGAGAACGCGTCGTTGCCGGCACCGGTCGGGGCGCCGGCCTTCTCGAACTCCTCGGCGAGGATCACCTGCTCGAGTTCCGACATGCCACCGCCGCCGTATTCGGTCGGCCACGACGGGGCGAGCAGGCCGTTGGCGGCAAGCTTCTGCCGCCAATCGGCGGTCCACTCGAAGGCATCCTCCACTGACATCGCGCCGTAGCCAGCCCAGCCGGTCGGGAGGTTTGCGTCGAGGAAGTCCTTAATGCGGGTGCGGAAGGCCTCGGCTTCTTCGGTGTACGTGGGATCCATGAGGCCCGAAGGTACCGGGCCGTAGGCTCTTGCACCATGTCCGCACGAGACCGATACGTCGACCTGCTCATGGGGTGCCTCACCCGGGAGTTATTCCTGGACGAAGAGACCCACGACATCGACCTGTCGACGTGGCCCGGACCCGGCACGCCCGCCGAGGTGAAAGCGGCCCTGCGGACACGTGGTTGGCGCATCACCCACACGGGTGGCGATCCGTCCACACGTCGCGACGCTGCGCTCCGTGGAGAAGGACGCGACTGGCCGCCGACGGCGGAAACGATGGTTGGCCGCCAGCGGCTCGAGAACGTCCGCTTGGTGGTCGAGACCGTGCTCGACGAGGGCATACCGGGGGATCTGATCGAAACCGGCGTCTGGCGTGGCGGCGTGACCATCCTCATGCGCGGCATGCTCGAGGCCTGGGAAGACACCGAACGACGGGTCTGGGTCGCCGACTCGTTCGAGGGGCTTCCTGCGCCGAACATCGGGGCTTACCCCAACGATGCGGGACACGATTTGTCCGGTGTCTCGACGCTCATGGTCGGAGCCGACCAGGTGCGGGCGAACTTCGATCGGTACGGCCTGCTCGACGATCAGGTGCGCTTCCTGGAGGGATGGTTCGCCGACACATTGGCGGTGGCGCCCATTGAGCAGCTCGCCATCCTCCGACTCGACGGAGACCTTTACGAGTCGACGATGGACGCGCTCGTACCGCTCTACGACAAGGTCTCCCCCGGTGGCTTTGTCATCATCGACGACTACGGCGCCTGGGAACCCTGCCGAAAGGCCGTCGACGACTTCCGAGCGCAGCACGGCATCACCGACGAGATCGTCAAGGTCGACTGGACCGGGGTCTACTGGCGCAAGTCCTGAGACCGGCAGCCGTCGCCAACGACAGCAGAGCGAACGCCTACGACGAACCGCCATGCGGTGCCGTCATCAGAAGGCATCTACGATCGGCCTGCCGAGGGGGAGGCCGCATGACCGACAAGATCACGCTTGACGTCAACGGTTCGATCGCTACGATCACGAACCGCAACGTCGACAAACACAATGCGTTCGACGACGAAATGGACACCCAGCTTTTCGCGATCTTCGACGAACTAGCGAGGACCCCAACGGTCCGAGCGATCGTGTGGCGAGGCGAGGGGAAGAGCTGGTCGTCAGGCCGCGATGTGTCGGCGATCGGCACCAACATGACCGAGATGACCCACCACGAGTTGATGAGCCGGGGTCATGCGGGCATCCAGAAGATCTGGTCAATCGAAGCGCCCATCGTCGTGGCGATCCAGGGGTGGGCGATCGGTGGCTCATTCCAACGAGCACTGCTGTGCGACATCCGCATCGCTGCCGAGGACACCCGCTTCATGCTCCCCGAACTCGCCCACGGCGTTATCCCCGACACCGGCGGCATGGGGGTGCTGTACGAGATGTGCGGCCACGGCCTCGTGAGCGACATGGTGTTGACCGGCCGCCGTCTCTCGGCTGACGAGGCGTTGTCGCACGGCATCGTGAGCCGAGTCGTGCCGAACGATGAACTCGACGCAACGGCGCACGAGATGGCCGAGAAAATCGCCGCGTCACCCGCCGTGACGGTGAAGTTGGCCCGCAAGGTCATCGCCCACCTGAGCCGCCCGCAGATCTGCACCTCGATGGAAGACGAGCTGATCTACCAGACGTTCCTGAACAAGTCAGAGGACTTCGCCGAGTTCCGCGCTGCCCGAGCCGAGGAACGCGAACCGAAGTACCGGGGGTCGTGATGAGTGCGTTCCCCGGCCTCCCAACCCCACCACCGGTCGGGACCAGCGCTCTGCCGGCCGGCACCTTCGAAGGCACGAGCGTGTTCGTCACCGGTGGCGGAACCGGCCTCGGTAAAGCGATCGCGTCAGAGTTCGCCCGCCTCGGGGCCGACATCGTCATTGCGTCCCGGAAGCCCGAACACCTTGAGGCCGGCGAACAGTCCATCACCGATCTCGGCGCCCGGGTCACGACGGTCGAATGCGACATCCGCGACCCCGAATCGATCACGACGGCGTTCGATGCCGCCGAGGCCGCATTCGGGATGCCGAGCGTTCTGGTCAACAACGCCGCTGCCAACTTCCCAGTCCCGGCCGAGGACATGTCGCCCAACGCCTGGCGCACCGTCGTCGACATCACGCTCAACGGCACCTTCTTCGTCGCCCGAGAATTCGGGCGGCGACACCTCGCCGCCGAGACACCCGCCTCGATCATCAACGTCGGGGCCTCATATGCCTGGACCGGTGGTCCCGGTTTCGCCCACAGCGCCGCTGCAAAAGCCGGTGTCAAGAACATGGTCGAGACCCTCGCCGTCGAGTGGGGCCCGTACGGCATCCAGGTCAACGGACTCGTCCCCGGCCTGATGCCCCACGAGGACATGACCGACGACATCCAGGGCAACCTCGTCCGCACCCACGACAAGGACGCTGCCCAACCAGCATTGCGGGTTGGGCAGCGCCAGGAACTCGGGTGGGCGGCGACGTTCCTCGCCTCCCCCTTCGCTCGCTTCATCTCCGGCCACACGCTCGTGGTCGACGGCGCCAACTGGCAGCGCCGGAGCCTCACCAACCCCGAGGTCATCACCGTGCGGGACCAGATGGGCAGGGGTCCGTTCGAGCCGTGAGTACCCGCTCGGTCAGGCGACGCTCTGGATCCCAGGGTCGGTGCTGCGGCCCTGACCCGTCGATCGCCCGATCCGGCGGAAGGTTCGGCCAGGCCGTACGCTCTCACCCATGTCCGATCGCTTCACCCTCGTCTCGGCCGATTGCCACGCCGGCGCCGACCTCCACACGTACCGCGGCTATCTCGAGTCCTCGTACCACGACGACTTCGACGCCTGGGCCGCCGACTTCTCGAACCCGTGGGAGGACCTCACCGACGAGTCGAAGATCCGCAACTGGGACAACGAGGTGCGTCAGCGCCAGCTCGAGGCCGACGGCCTCGCCGGCGAAATCGTGTTCCCGAACACCATCCCGCCGTTCTTCCCCTCGGGCCTCCTGGTGTCCGGACCTCCCCGCACCGCTGAGGAACTCGATCAGCGATGGGCCGGGCTGCGAGCCCACAACCGGTGGCTCGCCGAGTGGTGCGAGGACCTCCCGGGTCGCCGCGCCGGCCTCGCTCAGGTTTTCCCGAACGATGTCGAGGCATCGGTCATGGAGATCCACTGGGCCGCTGAGCGCGGCCTGAAGGGCATTCTCTTCCCGGCTATCCCACCCGACGCCGACGTCCCGAAGCTGTGGAGCGACGAGTACGACCCCATCTGGCAGGCGTGCGAGGAGACCGGCCTGTCGGTCAACCAGCACGGCGGTGCCGGTGTGCCCGACTACAGCACCGCCAAGATCAAGAACTTCCTGATGATCATGGAGGTGCCGTTCTTCGCGAACCGCAGCCTCTGGCACGTGATCCTCTCCGGCGTTTTCGAACGGTTCCCGAACCTGCAGTTCGTGATGACCGAGCAACGCACCGGCTGGGTGCCCGAGACGCTCAAGAAGATGGACGGTGTCTGGTGGGCCTTCAACAACGGGGGCGTCGGCGAGCTGCGCATGGACGGCAACTCGCTCGAACGTTCACCGTCGAGCTACTTCGACACGAACTGCACCATGGGTGCGAGCTTTCCGTCGAGAGACGAGGCCGAGGCCATCAAGGAGCTCGGTGTGGGCAACGTGATGTGGGGCTCGGACTATCCGCATCGCGAGGGGACCTACCCCGACTCGGTGGCGTCGTTGCGTCATGTCTTCCACGACTGGGAGCCGGCTGATCTCCACGAGCTCTTCGGCGGCACCGCGGCCAAGCTCTACGGCCTCGACATCGAGCCGATGGCTGCGCTGGAGCTCGGCCCGACAGTCGACGAGATCGCCACGCCGCTCGACGAGATTCCCGACAACCCGTCGATGGCGTTCGGTCGCCGTCTCTGAGGCCGTAGCCTCGGCCGCGATGCGCGAGCCGATTTCCACCTACTACGGGCTGCTCCGCCGGATCCACGAGCTGCGGCAGCCCTCGCTGTACGTCGAGATCGGGGTGCACGAGGGCCACTCGTTGGAGTTCGTCCAACCCGGCACCCGCATCGTCGGGGTCGATCCCGAGCCAAAGGTGGCCAAACCTCCGCCACATACGACAATCGTCGCCCAGACCAGCGACGACTTCTTCGCCGGTCCCGAGGCTCTGGGCGGGGCGACGATCGACCTTGCCTTCGCCGACGGGCTGCACTGGTGGGAGCAGACCCTGCGCGACGTCGCGAATCTGGAACGCCACAGCTCCCCTGACGGCGTGATTCTCATCCACGACTGCAATCCGATCGACGAGGTAACGGCTGCGAGAGAGCGCACAACGGCGGTCTGGTCGGGCGATGTCTGGAAGACCGTTGTCGCCCTTCGTCGTTTCCGACCCGACCTGCAGGTTGTCGTCGCCGATGTCGAGCCGACCGGGCTGGCGATCGTCACCGGGCTCGATCCGACCAACACCGTCATCTTCGACCGGTACGACGAGATCGTCGCTGAGATCGACCAACTCGGCTGGGCCGACATCGCCACCGCCGACCGCAGCGAGCTCTTGGGCCTGGTAGCCGGCGACTGGGCCGACCTCCGACCGCTGGTCGCCTGAGCGGCACTCCCCCTCACCGGCGACGATTCTTCGTCTAGCCTCCGACCGTTCCGGAGACGAACACCACAGGGGGTCCCATGCCGCAGACCGTGAAGGGCGTCATCGCCATGGAGCAGGACGCTCCGGTGACCATCGAGAACATCATCATCCCCGACCCGGGCCCGGGGGAAGCTGTTGTCGCCATCCAGGCCTGCGGGGTCTGCCACACCGATCTGCACTACCGCGAGGGCGGCATCAACGACGAGTTCCCGTTCCTGCTCGGCCACGAGGCCAGTGGCGTCGTCGAAGCTGTCGGCGAGGGTGTGACCGAGGTCGAGCCCGGCGACTTCGTGATCCTCAACTGGCGTGCTGTGTGCGGCACGTGCCGCAGCTGCCGCAAGGGCAAGCCACAGATCTGCTTCGACACCCACAACGCCACCCAGAAGATGACGCTCGAGGACGGCACCGAGCTGTCGCCGGCGCTCGGCATCGGCGCCTTCGCCGAGAAGTCCCTGGTCGCTGCCGGTCAGTGCACCAAGGTCGATTCCGAGACGCGCCCGGCCGCCGCCGGCCTGCTCGGCTGTGGGGTCATGGCCGGAATCGGTGCTGCGATCAACACCGGCGGCGTCAGCCGCGGCGACAGCGTCGCCGTCTTCGGTTGTGGCGGCGTCGGCGACGCAGCCATTGCCGGTTCGAAGCTCGCAGGTGCGTCGATCATCATTGCCGTTGACATCGACGACCAGAAGCTCGAGTGGGCCACCGGTTTCGGTGCGACGCACACGATCAACTCCACCACCGAGGATCCGGTCGAGAAGATCCGCGAACTCACCGGTGGCCACGGTGTCGATGTCGCGATCGAGGCGATCGGGCTACCCGAGGTCTATGCGCAGTGCTTCGAGGCCCGTGACCTCGCCGGCACCGTCGTGCTCGTCGGTGTTCCTCGGCCCGACATGGAGCTGACGCTTCCGTTCCTCGACGTCTTCGGTCGCGGCGGTGCGCTCAAGTCGAGTTGGTACGGCGACTGCCTTCCGAGTCGCGACTTTCCGATGCTGATCGATCTCTACCAACAGGGCCGTCTCGATCTCGATGCATTCGTCTCGGAGATCATCGCCCTCGATGGTGTCGAGGAGGCCCTCCACAAGATGGAGCGGGGCGAGGTGCTCCGGTCGGTCGTCGAGATCGACGCAACACCGTGATGGTGCTCCGGTGAGCGCCGCACCCGCAGACGACATCGAAGCGATCCGACAACTCAAGGCGCGGTACTTCCGCACCCTCGACCAGAAGGACTGGTCCGGTTATCGACAGGTCTTTGCCGACGATGTCGAGATCGACGTGACCGACGATGCTGCCGACGGCCGCTACACGGGAACCGAGATTTACCTTCCGATGATCGAGTCGTTGCTCGGCGCGGCGACAACCGTGCACCGCGGTGGGCAGGCCGAGATCGCTGTCGACGGCGACGCTGCCAGCGGCATCTGGGCGATGGACGACCGGATCTGGTTCCCCGGCGGGGCCACCCTCATTGGATCCGGCTGGTACGACGAGACCTACCGACGCACCTCCGGCGGTTGGTTGATCGCCACCATGCGACTGCGCCGGCACCGAGTCGAACTCGACGGCGTCGTCATTTTCCCGCCGAACTAACCATCAGATCGTGAACGTTCGGCCCTCAACGGCGACCCGTGCCCCGATCAGGTCCTCCTGCGTGGCCCGAGCAGCCAACGTTTCGTCCTCGCACGCAGCGACGGCCCGCTTCCCGCTGTCGAGATCAATGATCGCCGAAACACGGGGACCGGCGGCCGTGTAGGTGGCGATCACCCCTGCACCGTGCGGGTCCTCGTCGAGCGGCGCGACATCGGTCGAGGCTTGGACGTCGGCGACGAGATCGGATGGCGTGCATCGAACGCTGGGGTCCGTTCCCCACACGGTGAGGCCCGGCTTGGTGAGCAGTCCACTGACGGCGGTGACCAAGCCCCGATCCCCCGGCCGCTCACGCAAGCGCTCGACCATGGCGACCGTGGCTTGGAGGACGAAGTTGTTGAACGGTCCGCCTGCGAACGGCATCCCACCCGTGATGGTGGCCGGCGCGTCGGGGTCAAGCCCGAGTTCGGCCTGCTGTACCCGGACGGCGGCCGGGAAACACGAGTAAAGCTCGACGTGTTCGATCGCAGTGAGCGGCTCGCCCAGCCGCACCTCGGCCGTTCGGCCGAGCACACCCATCGCCGGCCATCGATGCAGATCGGCCCGCCGACTGAGCGACAGGGACTGGGACGACTCGAGCGCAACGAGCGGATAGACGGAACGATCGGGGGCGATTCCGGCCAGTTCTGCAGCGGCGGTCGACGTGATGAGAATCGCCGCAGCCTGATCGACGCCCCACTGACTGTTGTGCCACTTGTTGTAGGGGAACGCAAGCATTCGGTTGCCCTCGCCGGGTTCGCGGATCCATGCCGCCGACCGGGGCTCCGGGAAGGCCGCCTTCGGATTTACCCGCGCGACCTCGTTGAACGATTCCCACACGACAGCGATGTCATCGCGGTGCTCGTCGAGGGTCCATCCCGCTGCGGCGCGTCGAGCCGAGTCGATGAGCGCGTACTGCTGCACAGGGGCGACAGCGCCGATGTCGATCTCGGGGCGGGCGACGATCTCGCCCTCGGGCGCAATCAGTTTGTCGTCACCGCGCTCGAACGCATCGAGCGGTGGCAACTCGACCCCCGCCCGACGAGCGAGATCGTCACGCCGCTTGGTCTCGCCGCCGACGATCAGCGCTGCGCGGGCCGATCCGTCGAGGACGGCCTCGATCGCCCGATTGATGAGCGCCTGTTGGGGAATCCCGACCTGGTAGGTGACGGCCTGCGCATCGGGAGCACCGATGGCATGGGCGACTCGGCCGGCGGCGTCGGTGAGCATCGACAGGCCCTGCGTGGCCAGTACGAGGTCGACCATCGAGGCGATCGAGTCGCTGCCGGTGTTGACGACCGCAGCACGGGCGGCCTCGCACATGAGTGCGGCACAGTCGACGCCCTCGCCGGGCTCGGTCGGCCATTGCTCCGCCGTGGCCACCCCGACTGCGACGGGATACGACCGGGTGAGATCCTCCGTGCTGATCGCCATCAGGCCGGTCGGGTGAGGTCGAACAGGTCGGTGGCGTGGGAGTACCAGTTGCCGGCGTGGCGGCCGACCGCCCGCAGCTCGGACTGGTTCACGCGAGTGCCATTGAGGACTCGATCGGCAACGTGCACCACGACGACTTCACCGATAACGAGGTCGTTGCCACCACCCGCGCGACCGACGTGCACGATGTCGACGACGATGCACTCCATCGTGGCGGTCGCCTCCGCGACGCGGGGCGGACGGATGCGTTCCGACGCCAGCTTGGTCAACCCGGCGTGTTCAAACTCGTCCTCCTCGGGTGGCAGTGTCACAGCGGTGTCGTTCATCGCCGCGACGGTCTCGGCCGTGACGATGTTGACCGTGAACTCCGGTACCTGCTTCACGTTGGCGAGCGAGTCCTTGTCGCCACCGCTGACCGAACTGGGAGAGAAGGCAACGTGCATCGGGTCGTTGCCGATCAGGTTGAAGAACGAATAGGGCGCGAGGTTGGCGATGCCGTCGGCCGAGAGCGAGCCGATCCACCCGATGGGCCGCGGAACGATCAGGCCCGAGCACAGCTTGTAGGCATCGTGCGCAGCGATCTCGCCGGTGAAGAACGTCGTGGAGGCGTCGGACATGGCTGAATTGTGCGACTCCAGCGTCCACTTGTCACAATTGACCCATGACCGCTCTGCTTGACGCCGCTCGCGACCTGTTCGAAACCCTCGACGCCGAGGCTGCGATTGCCGAGGAAGCTGGCACACCGATGACCGGTCGTGCCGTGGCTCTGTGCCGAGACGCCGGGTTGTACGGGACGATGATCACCCGGGATGCAGGTGGGGCAGAGCTGACGATCGGCGAGAGCCTCGACGTCTTCAAGGAGCTGGCCCGAGCGGACGGTTCGACCGGTTGGGCCGTCATGGCATCGTCAACAGCGGCCGCTTACTTCTCGGCGTTCTGCCCCGATTCGTTCGTCCAGCAGGCGTTCGGTGACGGCCCCTCGCCGCTGGTCGCTGGCCAGTTCGCCCCCAACGGTGTAGCCGTGCCCGACGGCGACACGTACGCCATCACCGGCTCGTACAACTTCGGCAGCGGCATTGAGCACGCCGACTGGGTCGGCTGCGGTTCGTTCACCGCCCCGACCGACGGCAGTCCGGCCGACTACATGTTCGCCGTCGTTCCCAAAGAGGAAGCCAACATCACCGGCAACTGGGACGTGCTCGGGCTCCGAGCGACCGCCAGCTACGACTACTCGATCGACTCGACCGTCCCGGCCGACCGAACTTTCAGCTTCGGTGGCCATACCCGTCATCGGGGTGGTCCGATGTACGACCTCGGTGTGTTGTGCCTCACCGAGGTCGGCCATGCCGGTTGGGTGCTTGGTGTCCTGCGGCGAGCGATCGACGAGGCGGCGCTCATCGCCCGCTCGAAGCAGCGCATGACCGGCAAGACCACGCTTGCCGACGATCCTCGTTTCCAGTACGACCTGGCGATGGCCGAGTCAACACTCCAGTCCGGCGAGCTGTGGATTCGCGACGCGTTCCACCGAGCCGAGCAGCACGCCATCGCCGGCGGTGGCATCGACCCGGCGATCGACAACGACGTTCGCCAGTCGACGACCTTCCTCACCCAGCGTGCGTGTCGCGTAGTGCAGGACCTCTACCTACACATTGGCACGACCGCGCTGCGCGACGGGCCGTTCCAGCGCTGCTTCCGCGACCTGCACGCAGGCAGCCAGCACGCGATGGTGAGTCCGGCGCACACCTTCGAGTTCGCGGGCCGGCTCCTCGCCGCGCCGGAGGCCTAGCCCTCAGCGCAGGCCTTGTCGGCGAGCTTGGCGATCACCCGCTGCATCATTTCGCGAGCGACCATGGGCCCGGCGTTCTGGTTCTGACCGGTGATGAGATCGTCATCGACCACAACATGGTTGGCGAAGGCGTCGCGGCGCTTGTGGCGGGTCGACTCGTACAGCGCCCCAACGTTGCGCAGTTCCCGCTCCGGGTGCTGCGGGGTGTGGCTGATGCCGAGTTGCTTCACCTGACGGTCGGTGACAGCGGTGAGGCGGCGTCCTTCGACGAACAAGGTGCCGTCGGGGTTCGTGGCCTGAAGGAGTCCGAGTGGACCGTGGCACACGCCGCCGATGACCGCTTCGTTGGCGATCGCAGCCGAAGCTTGCTCGCCGACGGCCTCGGAACGGCCGAGATCCCAGGCCGCGCCCCAACCGCCGGCGAAGAAGACGATGTCGTACGTCGACATGTCGAGATCGCCGATGGCGAGCGAGTTCTCGCAGAGGTCCTGGAGTACGGGGTCGTCGAGGTAACGGTCGTCCTCGGTGGTGCGAATCGGGGGGCGGAACGACGTCGGGTCGAACGGGATGTCGCCCCCGCGAGGTGACGCCACGTCGACCTCCATGCCGGCGTCGAGGAACGCGTAGTACGGCACGGTGAGTTCGGAGCCGAACACCCCCGTGGCCTTCCCGGGCTTGAGCGTGCCGTGGTTGGTAGCCACGACGAGCGCCTTGCGCCCGGCGACACCCGACAGATCAACGCCGGTGACATCGTCGTCGGGGTGCATGCCCACCTTCTGCAGCGCCTTGCGCAGGCGGAGGACGGGTCGTGGAGGTGTCTTCATCTTGGGGATCTTTCGTTCGGGCCGCGGGACGTAGGGCCACGGGGTGTTGCGTTCGTGGACTTTTTCGCTGCGGGTGGTGGTGAGCGTCTGCTGCAATGCGGTGAGCAGATCGGCGTGCGCCGGATCGATGGCGAGGTTGACGGCCTCGACCGGATCGGCCTCGAGGTCGTAGAGCTCCCACTGATCGGGGATCGGCTCGGTGCGGTACGCAGGGCCGGCCGGGCTGCGCACCGAGAGGTGGCGTACGTGCGGATCGGTCCAGGTGGCCGGGTCGTCGAAGGTGCGGGCGATCTTGTAGAGCGTGCCCTCGTGTTCGACGACGACGCCCTCAACGTTGGTCGCGGCATGGGCCGGGATCCGGATCTGCAGGGGGAATGCCGGTTCGAGCCGGCCACGGGCACGAGCCATCGCGCTGGCAGAGCCGTCGCCTTCGAGCATGTTGTCGCGGGTGATCAGGTAGATCGGCTGGCCTTCCGGCGCGTCTCCCGGCGATGTGACCAGGCCGCTGAGATCGCGTCCGGGGAGCAGGTGCACCTCGCTGTGGGTCTTTTTGAGCGTCTCGGCGAGTTGGGCCTCGTCGGCGCCGGCGAAGCCGAGCAGGGTCGGCAGCAGGTCGATATGGCTGGTCGGTGTGCGCTCGATCGATGCTCCGACGGATGCCTGGGCCCCGACCCGAGCGATCTGGAACGGCACTCGGACGGCCTCGTCGTAGAGCTGGTACCACTTCTGGTGCAGTCCGCCGTGCGAGCCGAGGAGGTCGCCGTGGTCGGCGCTGAACACGAGCACGGCATCGTCGGCGTTGTCGGTGACGGCTTTGCGGACCCGGTCGATTGGGCCGTCGACGTCGTGATGGAGGCGGTAGTAGAGCTCCCGGTACTCGGCGGCGTTTCTCTCGTACGCGCCCTTCACGAGGGGGGTGATCGCATAGCCCGAGTAGTACGCGTCCCGGTAAGCGCTGTGGAGCGCAGGCTTGCTCGAGAGATCTTCGTTGTCGGTGGGCGACGGCGGGATCGTCGGCGGCGGGGCGACCGACGGTGGGTAGGTCTTACCCTGCCGCATGAAGCGCGGGAACAGCACGATGTCGTGCGGGTTGACGAAGCAGCACATGAGGAGGAACGGCTTCAGCGCCTCCTCATCGCCGGCTGCGCGGCGGGCGTACCGGTCCTCGAGCCATGCGACGGTGCGGTCGGCGTACAGCGGGTCGCGGATGTAGCCCGTGTTGGCGATATCAGCGCCGTGGGGTTCGGGTCCGACCCAGCCGCTGAAGCCGAACTCGCCGAGAGGGTCGGCATCGAGGTACGCCTGCACGGCCTTCGGGAAGACGTGGCCATCACCCGAGTTGGTCGGCACCGGCTTGCCGTTCTTCATGAGATCGGCGTGGCTGACATGCCATTTGCCGTCGTAGTGGGTGTCGTAGCCTGCTGCCCGGAACCAGTTGCCGATCGTGGGGACCTCACCCGGGCGCAACCACCGCATGCGGGTGTCGTCGTGGAGTTTGCCGAGACCGTCGGTCTGGGTGACGCCGTGCACTTCGGGGTACTGGCCGGTGAGCAGCGATGGGCGGCTCGGAACACACGCGGTCGAGGCGACATAGTGCCGCTCGAAGCTCACACCGTTGTCGGCGAACCAGGCACGGGCGGGCAGGTGCTCGTTACGCCAGGCCCGGATCTCGTCGTTCTCGTAGCTCGGAGCGGCGCGCTCTTCGTCGGTGAGGATGATGATCAGGTCGGGACGGCTCATGAGCTTTCCTTCTCGGAGCGGGCGACGAGGTCGTTGACGAGCGACGAGTTCGTTCGCCCGATAAGCCGAGCGGCGGCTTTGGTAGCAAGCTTCATCAGTGGTCGAGGGCCGGGTTCGATGCTGGCGGTGAGTTCGATCGAGGTGCCTGCCCCGTGGGCCGCCAGTACCCATCGGTTCTGCACGCTGCGCAGCGCCCTGGGGAGACCGATGATCTCGTAGGCCATCACCTCATTCGGTGTCCACTCGACGATCTCCTCGAGCAGGACGTTGGATCCCACGACGACCCGACGGCGAGCGTCGGGCCCTGCCGGCGCAGCGGTCATGGCGCTGCAGTGATTGATGGCTGACGCCCAGGTGTGCAGCTGGAAGTAGCCGCCGAGCACCGACCACACAACCTCGGGCGGCGCCGACGAGTGGCCGGTCTTGACGACGTGTTCGGTCATGAGGTCTCCGGCGCGAGCAGGCGCGACAGGGCAGCCGCCAATGCCGCTCGTGTCGCCGACTTCGAGAGTCGCTGGTGGAACCGCAGTGTCTCGATCGCCTCAAAGGTCAGCACCATGGTCATGGCGTTGGTGAGCGCGTCGGCCGCTTCGGTGGGGAGCGCGTCGAGGTCGGCGCGGAAATGGTCCCTGGCCTGGCGACGGAGCCGCGACCGGTTACGCGTGAGGTTGTCCATCAAGACGTCGCTGCGCAGAGCGTGCATGCGTCCGACGCGAGCGACCGGCGCCACCCGCTCGTAGAGGTCGAACCGGTGGTCGACGAACTGTTCGATTCGCCCCGCCCGATTGCCTGCGAGCTCAGCGTCGAACTGAAGGAAGGGCTCCAACATCGCGTGATGGCGTTCGATGGCGACGCGATACAACTCTTCGAGATCCTGGAAGTAGCGAAAGACACTGCGATGCGAGACGCCCGAGCGATCGGCGATCTCGTCGAGCGATGGCGAGACGTTGCCTTCTTGGTACAGCGACAAGATGGCGTCGACCACCGTCTCCCGGTTGCGATCGCGACGAGCGCGGCGCCCGTCGACGCTGGCGAGTTCTCCCGAGCTCATCGGTGCCCCGGCGCCATGTAGAACCAAACCGGGAAGGGTCCTTCAGCGTCCTTGATCGCCTGGCGGGCGGCCATGACCACCTTTCCCGCCTCGGTGACCTCGTAGAACCAGGCCTCGGCCGCGCGGCCGGCGGGTGGCGGTCCGTCGACGAGTTCCATCGCTGCCTCCTCGTAATACGAGCGGATGTCGTGCACGAGTGAGATCGTGTTCTTATCCGGAATGTCGGCGTCCTTCCACGGGGTGCCGGCGGCGATCAACTCGAGGGCGGCGATGGCTGCCTCGATGCCGTCGACCTCGACGGAACGCCCGACTTGCGTGGCGCCACGCTTGGCGAACGAACGCTCCCAGGCCTTGCGGAGACCTCGGAGTTCTTGCACGGCAGCCGATGCCTCGGCGTCGAAGGCCGGTGGGATCTGACAACTCATCGGTGTCTCATCGGCCTCGATGACCTCGGGATGATGCTCGAGCACCGGGCCAGATTCGGCGTCGAGCAGGGCGAACGCACGGGCGAGCACGTCGTGCTGGAACTCGGGATCTTGTGGCTTGCCGAGCGGACGACCGAGCGGGAAGTCACACCAGAGTGCGCGGGGCGGTTGGGTCCGTTCGACGACCGACAGGGTCGAGGCGAGCGTGACGGTGGCGATACCGGCCGCTTCGAAGACATGGGCGAGCACACTCACGGTGCGCGTGCAGAGCGGTCAAACGGGGGTGAGGAGCACGACATCGACGCCGTCGGCCTTCAGGGCCGCTGCCGCGGCTGGGCCAGAGTCCATGCGGATCGTGGCGACATCGTCAGGCTGGTTGCCGGCGAAGCTGACATGCCGTTCGGCAACCGAGCCGATCACACCCTGCTCGGCGAGCTCCTCGAGTCGGTCGATCGGGTAGACGACATTGAGGTCGAGGGTGAATCCCGTGCGGTCGAAATTCGGACTCCAGTGACCGAGCACGAGATCGCGTGCTTTGCGTGGGACAAACCGATAGCTCGTGTCGCCCTGGAAGAAGCGATCGTCGTCGGTCGTGTGGATTGCCGCCGAGGTCACGATCGCAACCTTGGCCTGCGCCAACGGCGTGGGGGTCACCCAGGCTGGATCCTCGAAGGTCGGCGTCGGGAAGTTGTCCCCGAGCGCCCGCATTGCAACATCACCGGACATGACCGCATCGTAATTTGGCAGTCTGACTGCCACAAGTCAGGTCGTCCAATCCACCTCGACCTGACCTCGGCCCCAAGCCTTGATGTCCGCTCGCCGGTCGCCAAAAGCCGAGCGGTCAAAGCCACCGCGCTCGATCCAGGAGCGGTTTACTTCGCGTTCGACCGTGAGCCCCTCGGCCGGTGTCACCGAGCCGGCCGCCCAGTACAGCCGTTTCATCGCAGACACCGTGGCCGGCTCGACGCCCGCCACGTCGGCGGCAAGTGCTTGCGCTCGACCGACGAGTTCGTCGTGAGGGACGACCTCGTTGAGCAGCCCCCACTCGAGCGCCTGACGAGCGCCGACATAATTGCTGGTGAAGCTCATCTGACGGGCTCGCCGAACCCCGACCGCACGAGGCAGCTCAACCGACAATCCCCAACCCGGCAAGATCCCGATACGGGCGTGCGTGTCGGCGAACGCCGCCCGTTCTGAACCGATCAGGAGGTCGCACGCGAGTGCGAGTTCGAGTCCGCCGGTGACCGCAGCGCCGTTGACCGCGCCGACGACCGGTGTGCCCATGTCGGCCGGGGTCGGCGGCGCGGAGCCACCACCGCCGAGCGTGCCCGCGGCAAGATCGTGCAGGTCGATCCCCGCACAGAACGCCGGGTCGGCCCCCGTCAGCACGATGGCGGCGATGTCGGGGTTGGCATCGAGCGACGCCATCGCCTCTCGCAGCCCGCCGATCAACAAGGCGTTAAGGGCATTGCGGACCTCGGGCCGGTTCAGCCAGACGGTCGCCACCGGACCCTCGATTTCCACGTGCAGGACATCATCCATGCGCCTCGGTCTAGCATCCCGGTATGGAACACAACATCGGCCAATGGGTGGCCAAGCGCGCCCTCCTGAACCCAAACAGCGAAGCCATCGTCGACATCACCAGTGGCCAGCGCCAGACCTACGTTGAACTCGAAGCCAGATGCAACCAGGCCGGCAACGGCCTCGCCGCCGGAGGCCTCGCACAGGGCGACCGAGTCGCCACCTTGTTGATGAACGGTCCGGAGTTCGTCGAGACCTTCTTCGGCGCCGCAAAGGTCGGCGGCGTGATCGTCGCACTCAACTGGCGTCTCGTCGCCGACGAACTGTCATTCATCCTCAACGATTCGGGCGCCTCCACGCTCGTGTTCGGCACCGCCTTCAACGAGGTGGTGGCCGAACTCCAGTCACGCGGCGTCGATGGCACCAAGGTCACCCGCTGGATCCACGTCGGCGACGCCGCCGATCGCCCCAACTTCGCCGAAGGCTACGAGGACATGATCAGCACCTCGCCCTCGGCGCCGATCGTCAGCACCGCCGGCGACGACGACCTCCTCTTCATCATGTACACCTCGGGCACCACCGGCCTGCCCAAGGGGGCGATGCACAGCCACAACACCTCCATGTGGGGCTGCCTGACCGCCAACGTCACCGCCGACACCCGCTACGGCGACAACTACCTGATCTGCCTGCCGCTCTTCCACGTCGGTGCGCTCAACCCGCTGCTGTCGATCATCAACCTTGGCGGTACGGCGACGATCATGAGCGAGTTCGATCCGGCGAGGATCTGGGAAGTCTTCGGCGAGGAGAAGATCACCGTCACGCTCGCCGTGCCGGCGATGTTGCAGTTCATGCTGCTCACCTTCGACAAGGACACGCATGACACCTCGTCGCTTCGTTGGGTCATGTCGGGTGCCGCGCCGGTGCCCGTCAGCTTGATCGAGACCTACGCTGCGATGGGCATCGAGATCCACCAGGTGTACGGCCTCACCGAGACGTGTGGCCCAGCCTGCCTGATCTCCCCCGACGATGCGCTCGACCGCGCCGGCTCCACCGGCAAGGAGTTCTTCTTCACCCGGGTACGCGTGGTCAACGAAGCCGGCGACGACTGTGGACCGGACGAGCCCGGTGAGGTGCTGGTCAAGGGGCCCCACATCATGGTGGGCTACCTCAACCGCGAGGACGCCACTGCCGAGTCGATCGTCGATGGGTGGCTGCGCACGGGCGATGTCGCCGTGATGGATGCCGACGGTTTCGTCTACATCCAGGACCGGGTGAAGGACATGATCATCTCCGGTGGCGAGAACGTGTATCCGGCCGAGATCGAGAACGCGATCTTCGGGATGGAAGGAGTGAACGAGGTCGCCGTCATCGGCATCCCGTCGCAGAAGTGGGGTGAATCGCCGCTCGCCGTCGTGGTCCGCGCTGACGACTCCGTCACCGAAGACGCCGTGCTCGATCACGTGTCCGGCAAACTCGCCCGTTTCAAGCAGCCCACGAAGGTCGAGTTCGTCGACGTGATCCCCCGCAACCCCACCGGCAAGGTGCTCAAGCGGGTGCTGCGGGATCAGTTCGCCGATGTCTCTGCAGAGTGACAGACTCCGCCAGGTGACCATCACGGCGACGGCGTGAAGACCCTCGTCGTCGGAGGTACGGGACCAACGGGGCCGGCCATCGTGGCTGGCCTCGCCGAGCGCGGCCACAACATCACGATCTGCCACACCGGCAATCACGAACTCCCCGAGGTCGACGGGTACCCCCACATCCACACCGATGTTCGCGACCACGACGCACTCGCCTCGACGATCGGCTCTGAGGAGTGGGACGCCGCCATCGTCACGTACGGCCGACTCCGCACCATCGCCGAGGTTCTGCGCGGGCAGGTCGGACACTTCGTGTCGGTCGGCGGTGGCCCCGCCTATCGCGGCTACTTCGACCCGTGGCGCCACGCACCGCCCGGGCTGCCCGCACCGGTGGCCGAGGACGCGCCCACCTCGACGGAAGCCGACGACGGCAAGTCCTGCCGCATCGCCGCCACCGAACGGCAACTGTTCGAGCATCAGCCCGAGGCAACCCACTTCCGCTACCCGTGGGTCTACGGCCCGCGGCAGCTCGCACCTCGCGAGTGGTCGGTAGTGCGCCGCATCCTCGACGACCGACCGCACATCGTGCTGCCCGACGGCGGTGCAATGCTCAACACCTTCGGCTTCACCGAAAATCTCGCTCACGCCTTGCTGCTCGCCGTCGATCAACCCGAGCGGGCCAAGGGCGAGATCTTCAATGCCGCAGACGACGAGTGCCTGACCATCCGGCAGGTGGTGGAGATCTGTGCCATCGAACTCGACCACGAGTGGGAGCTGATCTCGATGCCCGCCGATCTGGCCCGACCGGCATGGCCGTTGCTGGCAGGCCCGACCTCACATCATCGGCTCTACGACACATCGAAGCTGCGCACCCGACTCGGCTACCGCGACGTCGTTCCCGCCCGTGAGGCCGTCGCCCGAACTGCTCGCTGGCTTGCGGACAACCCACCGGAACGGGGCGGTCAAACCGAGCAGATCATCGAGGACCCCTTCGACTACGAGAACGAGGATTTCCTGATCAAATGGTGGCGCACGGCAGTCGCCCGGCCGCCTGAGCTCGAGTGGCGGTTCCCGCCCGGCTACGGCCTGGCCTATGCCGGCCCGGGGACGAGCTATCAGCGCCCCGACACGCGTATCTGACCCTCGCCACTGCGAGCGATCAGTCGACTCGGCTGCTCAGAAAGGCGCCGGTGAGCACGACGACGGTGCCGGCGATCGCCCACGCACTCACGGTCTCGTCTCGGAACACCACGCCGAGCACGATCGACACGAGCGGGATCACATATGTCACGATCGACATCCGCACCGCGCCAACTCGGCCGGTGAGCCACCCAGCAAGAGCATAGGCGATGCCTGTACCGCCGATCCCCACCGCCGCACATGCGGCAAACGAGCCCCACGAGAACGACGACTGAGCACCGTCGACCACACCGAACGGCGCGCACACAAGCGTGGCGACGCCGAGGGCCCGGCTGATCACGGGCAGGCTGCCGTACGCACGTTGGAGTGGTCCGGCGAGGTTCACGGCAACGCCGTAGGACGAGACGGCGATCAAGACGAGGACCACACCGGCGGCATTGGTTCCGGCGACCTGCGCTTCGGGCAACGAGATGACGAGGATGCCGACGAGTCCGACGAGCACACCCAAAAGTCGACGCGGGCCCGTTTGCGTACCGAACGCGAGCCAGGCGATCAGCACGGTCATCAACGGCATGCCGCTGTTGAGCATCCCAGCAACCGACGACTCGATCCACTGCTGCGCGATCGGGAACATGGTGAGCGGAAACGCCATCCACGTGACGCCGAGCAGCACGATCCTCGGCATCGCAGCGCGAGGCACCGGCTGGCGGGCAGCAGGAATAAAGAGCAACGTCAGGGCACCGAACCCGACTCGGAGGAAGGTGACGAATCCCGGTTCAAAGGATTCGAGTCCGATCGCCATGAAGAGGAACGAGCCGCCCCAGATCAGCGAGAGCGACAACAGCACCGACCACTCGGTCGGGGCCATCGGCCGATCTTCGGCTGCAGGTTCGGTCTCGGGCGCCGTCACGAGTGCGACGCTACCGGCGCTTGGCCTTGACCCCCTCGGTGTTTTCGAAGGCGAGCGGTTCGCGCCGGAGCGCTAGCGTTCGGCCGATGCTGATCAGCCGCTTCGTTCCGATCTCGCTGTTCGTGCAGGCCGCATCCGTCGGCATGGTCTTCGCCCTCCTGCACGAGGTCCAGGACGAGAACAATCTCTCGACGGCCAGCATCGGCCTGATCAGTTCCGCCGGGCTCTTGGCCGCCGTGTTCGGTCAGGTCGGCCTGGCGCCGCTCGCCGATAGCGGCAAGGGCCGCGAACTGATGGTCGGTGCCATGGTGGTCGGTTCGCTCGGTGCCGTTGGCTTTGCGCTCGGCGACGATGTCTGGCAGTTGGTGGTCGCCCGAGCGATCAGCGGTGCTGCGCTCGGCGCGTTCGACCCGGCAGCGCAGGCCTTGGTCACGACCCGCGATCCGGGTCGCGCCGGCGAACTGCTCGGCAAGCTGATCGGGGTGCGCACCGCCGGCTTCCTGATCGGTCCTGGCCTCGGTGCGGTTATCGCCGAGTTCGGCAACAACGACACGCCGTTCTTCGTGACCGGAGTGCTGTTGCTGGCGCTCGCTCCTGGGTTGGCCCGCATTGCCCCGATGGCGGCCATGCCGGTGCCGCCGAGCGGTCCCACGAGCCGAACCGCCATGTTCCGCCGCCGGCCCACCCTTGCTGCGATCGTCCTTACCGCTGCCCTCGTGATGCCGGTCGGGTTGTACGACGCCATCTGGGCGATCCTGATGGACGACCGGGGCGCCTCCACCCTCTTCACCGGCCTCACGCTCAGCTTGTACGGCGTACCGTTCATCTTGCTGGCACCGTTCGGGGGCAAGCTCGCCGATCGACATGGACCGCTGCGCACCCTGCCGCTCGCGATCCTAGGTGTCATCGGCGTGACCGTGCTCTATGGCGCACTTGAGATGCCAGGGATCCTGATGTCCTTTGCGATGGTCGAGGCGACGTTCAACGCGGTCGCCTTGCCGGCGACCCAAGCGGCGATGGCCCGGGCCACTGAGGAACACGAGCGAGCCCTCGGTTTCGGTGTCGCTGCGGCTGCTGGTCAGGTCAGCGCCGGCATCGCCGCGCTGATCGCTGCGCCGGTCTACGCCGCGCAGGGCCAATTCTTCGTCTTCGCCCTGCTGGCGGCGGCCGTCGCTGTCGTCGCTGCAGGCGGTTATGTCCTGCTGTGGAGCGCCTCGACGACAACCACCAGCAGGGCTGAATAAGTGCGCTCCTGCGATTCGATCCTCAACCCCCGGGGGTCGGCCGCACGAGCGCAACCCGTTCGGCCTCGCACGCCTCACCGCAGGCGCAACCCGGCACGTGATCGTTCACCAACCCCATCGCCTGCATGAACGCGTAGACGGTGGTCGGGCCGACGAAGGTCCAGCCACGCTTCTTCAGGTCCTTGGCGAGCGCTGTCGACCTGGCCGTGGTGGCGGGAACCGTGAACTCCCCGTCAACGTCACCTTCTCGCTCGCTCGGTTCCCAGCTCCAGATATAGCGAGCGAGTGACCCTTCGGCCTCGACCAACGCCACCGCACGCGTTGCGTTGTTGATCGTCGACCGGATCTTCCCTTGGTGGCGCACGATGCCGGCGTCATCGAGGAGACGGGCGACATCGTCGTCGTCGTAGTTCGCCACGACACGGAAGTCGAAGCCGTCGAAGGCGGCCCGAAAGTTCTCTCGCTTGCGCAGGATCGTGATCCAGGCGAGGCCGGACTGGAAACCCTCGAGGCAGAGCTTCTCGAAGAGTCGCACATCGTCGACCACGGGCCGACCCCACTCGTGGTCGTGGTACTCGTTGTAGTCGGAGGCCGTGCCGGCCCAGCCGCAACGAACGACCCCGTCGTCGCCCGTGACCGGATCGCTGATCACAGCATCACGCCGAGCACCAGAGCGCCGAGCGCCGACACGAGCCCCAGTCCCCCGGTGGCGCCGCGCAACGCGGACGATGACGTCTGCTGATGAACGAACGCTGCCATGCCGGAACCGACAACGAGCAGGAGCTTCACCCCGAGCGTGACGTTGTACTCGAACGACTGCCCGCTCGGCAGCGTCAGGATGCTCCAGATGCCGGTGACGACGGCAAGGCCAAACGCCGGCCACGCCACCTGACCGAAGCGACGCGCCACCAGGCGGGGCGCGTCGGATCTCACCTCGCGCAGAACCGGCACCGCAGCAGCGACCACGAGCTGGCCACCGATCCAGATGCAGACGGCGAGAATGTGTAGCGAGAGACGGACAGTGTCGAGGGTCAACGGCAGCATCGCCGCAGACCCTACGAGATCAGACCGCCCGAGCGGCTAGGGCGAGCCCGTTGGTTCGCATGATCTGTTCGACCTCGGCGGAGTCGAAGCCGTTGAGGTCGGCGACGAAGTCGACCGGGTTGCGAAGACCTTCGGCATGAGGCCAGTCCGAGCCGAACAACATGTGGTCGGCACCGACCTTCGCCTTGAGGTCGTGGAGGTCGTCCTCGTAGTAGGGCGACACCCACACCTGACGGGCGAAGACCTCGATCGGGTCCTCGGCGAAGGCGTGATGCTGCATCTTGTAGGTCTTCTCGAACTTCTTGAGCAGCGGCTGCACCCACTCCGAACCGGTCTCGATGGTGCACACCCGCAGGTTGCGATGCTCGCTGAGCACGCCTTCGGCGATGAGCGATGCCAGCGCATCACTGATCGGCGAGTGGGTCAGCAGGGTCTTAAAGGCGTTTTGGCGGAAGGCCTCGAACTCGGCGTTGATGCCCCAGTAGTCGGCGAGGAACGAGTAGCCGGCGTCGCCGCTGTGCATTGCGAGGGTGATGCCCTGGTCGTTCATCTTCTTCCAGAACGGCGCGAACATTGGATCGCCGAGCGAGCGACGCCGTCCGTCTCGACCGAGCACCGACGAGGGCCGCATGTTTACGACGCGCACGTCGTGTTCGATCATCCAGTCGAGCTGGTCGAGCGCGTAGTCGGGGTCGGCGAGCGTGATGTAGCCGGCGGTGATGATCCGGTTTTGGTAGGCGAAGCCCCAATCCTCATCGAGCCACTTGTTGAAGCCGTCGAACGCGGCGAGGGTCGCCTCGACGTCGCCCTCGAGCGCCGATTCCATGCCGACGCCGAGCGTCGGGAACATGAAGCAGGCCTCGAGCCCCTGCTGATCCATCACGGCGATTCGGGCGTCACGGTCGCGGTACTCGTCAGGGATCGGGACGAGTTCGCCGAACGCCTCACGGATGTCCGACTTGGCGACCTTGCCGCGGAAGTAGTCGTCGAGGCAGCCAGGGCGGGCCACGGGATCGAAGGTCGGGTTGGGGATGAAGCGGTTGACCTTGCCGCCAACTAGGAGTCGTTGGCGCCCGTCGATCTGCGCCCATTGCATGCACCGCTTGTGCATCTTGGGGTCGACGTGGCGGGTGAACGCGTCTTCGGCCTCGTAGTAGTGGTTGTCGGCGTCGAACGCTGCGTAGGGAAGCATCGAACTCATAGATCTATCGTAGATGCCGTATTCATCGCACCCCGAATCGAGTCACGGGTGGCGTCGAAGTGGCCGGTCTCGTTCAGCGTGGTGAGCGACCCCCGCCCGTCGATCACGGTGAAGCGACAGATCGAGGCGTACTCCAGTTGGGCGTGAAACGACGCCGGCATCTCCCCGAAGGTGGCCCGGATGATCTCGCGGATCGTGCCACCATGGC